>JAKAXT010000018.1 GCA_021816425.1 Pseudomonadota bacterium
ACACCGGGCTGCGGCACGATCTTGAAACACGCTAAAATATCCGAGTCCAACGGCACGTAGTCCGGAGCCCAGTACGTCTGGCGGTACTCCTTGACGCCGGCTTCATACTTTCCAGCCATAATCCCTCCTCAAGTAACGATCAACCCGACCTGCAAAGCGGTATTGGGCGCCCAATGTACAAAGGTAGAGCCATAAGGCCAAGTAAAAAAAACTTAATGTTATGTTTTACTAAACCATAGCCCTGACGCCGGCGGCCCCGTCACCGGGATTCCCACCGCAAGCCGGCAAGCGGCGACCGATCCCCCGCGCGATCGCCGCCGGCTACCCAGACACGCGGACCCGCCGAGGCGGGGATGTCGGCGCCATCGCCCCACCCGCGCGGCCGGTCGCATCCCCGGGGCGCCCCGGTCGGCGAACCGCACGTCCCGGGAGTCGGCATTAACCGCAAGTGAGGCGCGGGACCGGCACCACGCGCGCATGAGGCGGGCGCGGACGCGCCCCTGCACCCAGGGGCCCCCGGCGGCCGCCAAGGCCCTGCCGGGGCCGGGGCCGGCCCTCCGCCACGCCTCCCTCCTTCCCCTCCGGGCGGGCCGGGGCCGGGACGAGCCCCGGGATTTGCGCCTTGCGTCCGGGGGGCGGGCGCGGGCGGCCGTCGGCCCGCTTTACAGAAGCCCTAACATTTAGTTACATTAAACGCTCGACTCTATACGTTAAACGATTTTATAGACATGCTGCTGCGTCGGGTTACGCTGCACCAACTTAAGATCTTCATGTCGCTCGCGCGCCACTTGAACATGACGCGGGCGGCGGAAGAGCTGCATATGACGCCGGCTGCCCTGTCCATCCAGATCAAACAACTGTCGGGCACCGTCGGAGCGCCGCTGCACGAACAGATCGGCAAGCGGCTCTTCCTGACCGAAGCGGGACGACTCGTCTACGCGGCGGCGCTCGACGTCTATGACCGGCTCGAACGCCTGGCGACCGAAGTCGCCGCCGACCGCGCCCTTGAGCGCGGGAGCCTCAGGCTATCCATCATCACCACCGCGCAATACTTCGCCCCGCACTTCCTCGGGGCGTTCTGCAAGCTGCATACGGGGATCGAGGCCACGCTGGAGGTCGCAAACCGCGACCAGCTGATAGAGCGCCTGAAACAAAACCTGGACGACCTCTACATCATGGGCCAGGCGCCCGAACACATGAGCGTCGTGGCACGGCCTTTCATGGAAAACCCGCTCGTGCTCCTCGCGCCGGCCGATCACCCGCTTGCCTCGCAGCGGGACATAGAGCCCGAACGGTTCGCCACGGAACCCTTCATCATGCGCGAACCGGGGTCCGGCACGCGGCTCGCGGCCGAGCGCTTTTTCGAGAAACACAACATGCGCCTCAAGATCCGCATGACGCTCGGCAGCAACGAGGCGGTCAAGCAGGCCGTCGCCGGTGGACTTGGCGTTGCGGTCCTGTCCGGACACACGCTGACCCTCGATGCCGCCTCCGGTGCGTTTGCGGTCCTCGACGTGCGCGGCTTTCCGCTACGGCGCCAATGGTATGTCATCTACCCGGCCGCCAAGCAGATCTCCCCCGTGGCGCGGGCCTTCCTGGACTACATCACCAAGGAAGGCGCCTCGCGCAGCCAGGCGACCGGCGACTGAGCGGCCCTGCCGTCCCGGGCACCCGAAGCCGCGCCTCGGACCGCCGGACAGGGCTCTTCCAGGCGGCTTGCCCTACGCCGCCCCCAAAGACGCCCGCCGCGGGCCACGCCCTGCCGCCCCGGCTTTCGTCCCGTCCGCAAATCCGCGCCATGCGCTACCGTGGGGCGAGTCATGGAGGACTCCTATGTCGGACTCGACTCGAATCGTAACGGGCCTCGCCGCCTGCGTGTTGCTCCTGGGCCCGGCGGCCGTGACGGGCACCCTCGTCCCGGGCGCCCGAAACGGTCCCTACGCGCGCGTCTTCTTTCCCTATAACCTACCTCCCCCGGCCGATCGGGTCGGCTTTCCCCAGGCCTGGACGCACGCCTACGGCAATCCGCGGCACAATTCCGCCTACCCCGTTCCGGCCGACGCGCCCACCTGGCTCAAAAACGGGGTCTCCTGGCGCTACGCGGAGGCCCGGGCCTGGCCGCTGTCGCGCCACGAGCCCTATGGCGCCAAGGTCTATGGCGAGCGGCTCGCGCTTGCCACCATGACGCAGTTCTACGGGAACGCGCTTGGCGTGTCGGCGGTCGATGGCATCATCTATGCCGAAAGCGACGACCAGTTCGCCTATGCGCTGAATGCCCGCACCGGCAGGTTGATATGGCGCACGAGCCCGGTCGGCAACACCTTCATGGGAAACCCCCTGGTCTCCGGCAACACGGTCTACCTTACGGTCGGCAACGTCGGTTTCAATTTCTCGAACGTCCAGCGGTATTCCCAGAAGACCGCGGCGCGCGGGGCCGGCGTGAGCTACAATGGCGTGTACGCCCTCGACAGGACGACCGGTAAGCTACTTTGGCACTTTGGAACCATGGGCGCGACCATGCCGACGCCCGCGATCTCCGGCAACAGGCTCTTCATCGACACGGGATCTGGCGACATCTATGCCATCAACGCCGACACCGGCCGCCAGATCTGGATCAGGCGCGCGGGAGGCATCGCAAACATGTCGGATCCGGCCGTCTATCACGGGCATGTCTATGTCGCCCTATCGGTCATTCCTTACCTGTATTGCCTGTCCGCCCAGAACGGTCATATCGTCTGGAAGGCCGCCATCCGCCATGCGACCAAGCCAGGTCTCGGCGACGTGTCGCCGGCGGTCGCGGACGGCGTGGTGGTCATGGATGCCGTAGGGGTCGTGCCATCGCACGGCGGGCGCACCACGCTCACGACCATCGTGCGCGCCTACAACGCCGAGGATGGACATGTGCTTTGGACCCACACCATGGGTCCGGGGCCCAAACCCCCCGCCTTCAAGGGCGGGGTGCCGATGATTCACAAAAACGTCGTCTATGTCGGCACGCCGGTCAACGACATCTACCAGGCCTACGATCTGCACACGGGCCGGGTCCTCTGGACGTGGCACATACCGAAGGCCGGCGCGGCCGGAGCCGGCCGCGGCCCCGCGACCTACTATGACGGCAAGCTCTTCATAAGCACGGGCCCGCGCCTTTTCGTTCTGAATCCGCGCACAGGCCGCGTGATCGGTCAGAAATATCTCGGCGGTCGCTTTGGCATCGTAAACCCGGTCATCGTCGGGGGCACCGTCTATCTCGACAACTCGTGGGACTGGGTCATGGCGCTCCCGGTCTCGGCCGTGGTCGGGCACAAGCCCGCGCATCGGCAGGTATCGCCGTGACCTTGGTGCGAGGCGCGCCCGCGCCGGGGGACTAGTATCTGGAGGGGTGCCGCAAATGGATAGAGGGGGCCCGTTATGACTGAAGAGATACTCGATAACGACCGCGAGGTGCCGAGCCGAAGACCGTTCCACAATGCCGTGAACTGGTCACTCTTTCGCAGACGCCAGGACGCCCTGGATTACCTCACCCGCATCCGCCTCAATGCCGGCCACGAGCTGATCGGTGGACACAGCCGGGATAGCATAGGCGACTACTGGTGGGTCGGGGTGCGCGTCCCCTCGATCAACGAATGGGGCCATCCGCAGGCGATCAATAAGCACGGCCGTCATGGCGACTGATGCATGACCGCAGGCCAGGGGGCCCGGGGCCTTCCCCGGTCGATGGGGGCCGGCGCGGCCACGCGCGGGCTTGCGTCCTCAGACGTGCTCCGCGTGCGCGGCTTGGCCCTCCGCCCCGACCGGAGGCACGAACGTGACCTCGGCGCCCTGTTCGGCGGCAAGCCAGCGTCCCGCTTCGCGTGACATCTCGAGCGTCATGAGCAGGGTATCCCCGTCCACCACCTCGCTCAACACGGTGCCGGCGCCGTACAGACGGGCCCGCAGACGGCCCTCGGAGAGCGGGATGCGGACCTGCGCGCGCACACGACGCGGACCGAGCCTCTCGCGGATCGCATCCAAAAGGAGGGGGAGGCCGGCCCCGGTGCGTGCCGAGACGAACACACGCGCGGCCTGCCCGAATCCGTCGCGTTCCACATGCGGCGTATCGCCCAGCACATCGATCTTGTTCATGACGATGAGCCTTGGCACATCCTCCGCCCCGATCTCGGCCAACACCCGATCGACCTGCTCCACATAGGCGCGATTCTCCGGATGGCTCGCGTCGACCACATGCAGCAACAGGTCGGCGAACTGCACCTCCTCCAGGGTCGAACGGAAGGCCGCGACCAGGCCATGGGGGAGGTGGCGGATGAACCCTACGGTGTCGGCCAGGATCATGGCCCCGGCCGCCGGCAGTTCCACGCGCCGCATGGTGGGGTCCAGGGTTGCGAAAAGACGATCGGCCGCGTACACGTCTGCGCCCGTCAATACGTTGAAAAGAGACGATTTCCCGGCGTTCGTATAGCCTACGAGGGAGACCGTCGGGACCACCGAACGCTGGCGCGCCCGGCGACGCATGAGGCGCTGTTTGCGCACCTTGTCCAGCCGCTTATGCAGTACGCGGATGCGCTCGCCGATCATGCGCCGATCGCTTTCGAGCTGGGTCTCCCCGGGACCACGAAGGCCGATACCGCCTTTTTGGCGCTCGAGGTGGGTCCAGCCGCGCACGAGCCGGGTCGCCAGATGCTCGAGCTGTGCCAGCTGTACCTGCAGCTTGCCTTCGTGGGAATGCGCCCGCTGGGCGAAGATGTCGAGTATGAGCCCTGTGCGGTCGAGCACGCGCGCGCCCACCGCCTTCTCCAAGTTGCGCTCCTGACCCGGCGACAGCGCCGCATTCACCAAAACCAGGTCGGCCCCGGTCGCCGCGACCAGCAGACGCACCTCCTCGGCCTTGCCCGACCCGACGTAGGTCGCGCTGTCGGGCTGCTGGCGCGCGCCCTCCACGACCCCGACGATCTCCGCGCCCGCCGAGATCGCGAGCAGTCTCAATTCCTCGAGGTCTTCCTGCTCTTCGGCGTCCGCGAGCCGCAGATGCACCAAAATGGCGCGCTCGCGGCCCATGGCCTCGCCGAGGCTGTCGATATTACTCGTTGCCTACCCCCTTGTCCGCCGCTGTCTCGTCCATGTCAAAACTGAACTTGACCGGCCGACTGGGAACCACCGTGGAAATGGCGTGCTTGTAGATCATCTGGCTCACGGTGTTCTTCAACAACACCACGAACTGATCGAAAGATTCGATTTGCCCCTGCAACTTGATGCCGTTTACCAAAAAGATCGAAACGGGCACATGTTCCTTGCGCAGAACATTCAAATAAGGGTCTTGTAAGGCCTGCCCTCTATGCTGACTCATGACAGTTCTCCTGTTCTTCTGTAGTACCGTTACCGAGGCATCTGGTCAGCCCACCAAAGGGCCGCTGCGCGTCTTGTCCACCGCATCCCGGATTGCCGTCGCACAGATCTCCGGCCCCCGGGGCCCGTCTCCATCAAGCCACCGCACCGCCGCATCGGCCCGCAGCCATGTCAGCTGACGCTTGGCAAGCTGTCGGGTCGCGGCGCTGCCCTGCTCGACCAAGGCATTATACGGGATTTTGTCTCTCAGGTATTCTCCGACCTGACGATAGCCCACGAGCCGCAGTGCGGGCGCCCCCGGAGATAGACCTTGTCCAAATAACCAAGCCGCCTCCTCTATCATGCCGCGCGTGAGCATGCGACGAAAGCGCTGTCCGATCCGTCTGTGCAATTCGGCGCGGTCCCGTGGGCTGATGGCGAACTTGAGAACGGGGTAAGGCCACGGGGTGGAGACCGTCTTCTCCGGTACCTGCCCGACCGTGCGCACGATCTCGAGCGCCCGCACGATACGCTGGGGGTCGGTGGGCGCAATGGCCGAGGCCCGTCGCGGATCACGCTCGACGAGCTCCGCGTAGAGGGCCGCGAGACCCTCGTCTGCGAGCTTCTTCAGGAGCGATGCGCGCAGCCTTTCATCGGCCGGCGGGATGTCGGGAAGCCCCTGCTCCAGGGCGCGGAAATAGAAACTGCTGCCC
This sequence comes from Pseudomonadota bacterium, assembly GCA_021816425.1. GTDB lineage: Bacteria > Pseudomonadota > Gammaproteobacteria > Acidiferrobacterales > Acidiferrobacteraceae > Acidiferrobacter. The sequence goes on from JAKAXT010000018.1 coordinate 6,033, forward strand.
CCGACCAGGACCGGGACGCGTCCGCGTCGCCAGGCGGCGTGTATCAACCGACGGGCGTCGGCACAAAAGGCCGCGGCCGAGTAGCTCTCGGCCACGGAACGAATGTCGATCAGATGGTGCGGCAGGGCGCGGAGTTCGGCGAGCGAGGGTTTGGCGGTGCCGATATCGAGACCCCGATAGATCTGCGCGGCATCCACGCTCACGACGTCGATCGCAAGGAGACGGCTCAAGGCGAACACGGTAGCCGTCTTCCCCGCCCCTGTCGGCCCCATGAGGAACACGACAGGGCTGCGCGTCATGAGCCCTGAGGGCGCATATGCGGAAACAGGATCACGTCACGTATGCTCGGGGCGTCCGTGAAGAGCATGACGAGGCGGTCGATGCCTATTCCCTCGCCGGCGGTGGGCGGCATTCCGTACTCGAGGGCCTCTATATAGTCCGCATCATAAAGCATGGCCTCCTCGTCACCATCGCCGCGCCGCTCGACCTGCCGCTTGAAACGCCGCGCCTGATCCTCGGGGTCGTTCAGCTCCGAGAAACCGTTCGCGATCTCGCGCCCGCCTACGAAAAGCTCGAAGCGGTCCGTCACGAACGGATCCGCATCGTTGCGTCGGGCAAGCGGCGAGACCTCCGCGGGGTAAGCCGTGACGAAGGTCGGCTGCAACAGCCGCGCCTCGATCGTCTTTTCGAAGATCGTCATCTGAAGCCCGCCGGCCTCGAGACCGGGTTCCACCGGCAACCCCTTGGCGGCCAGAAAGGCCTTCAGGGCCGGGATGTCGCGCAGATCCGCGGGCGCGTCCGGGTGATGGCGGCGAATCGCCTCCTCGACCGAAAGCCGCGCGAAGGGGGCGCCGAAATCGTATCGCTCGCCCTGATAGGAAAGCGTGGTCGTCCCAAGGATCTCCTCGCACAGTCCGCGCAACAAGGTCTCGGTCAGATCCATCAGGTCGCGGTAGTCGGCATAGGCCTGATAGAACTCGACCATCGTGAATTCCGGGTTGTGGCGCGTGCTCAAGCCCTCGTTGCGGAAATTCCGATTGATCTCGAAGACGCGATCGAAACCGCCCACCACGAGCCGCTTCAGATAAAGCTCGGGGGCTATGCGCAAAAAGAGCGGGATATCGAGCGCATTGTGATGCGTCACGAACGGCCGCGCCGTCGCCCCGCCGGCCAGCGGCTGCATCATCGGGGTCTCGACCTCGCTGAACCCCCGATCCTTCAGGAAGGTCCGCAGGTAGGACACGATGCGCTCGCGCCGCTCGAAGATCATCCGGGTCTCGGGGTTCGTAATGAGATCGAGATAGCGCTTGCGGTAGCGGATCTCCTGATCGGTCAGGCCGTGAAACTTCTCGGGTAGCGGCCGCAGGTTCTTGGCAAGCAGCCTGAGCTCGGAGCCGCGCACGCTCAACTCCCCGGTCTTGGTGCGAAACAGCCGTCCGGCGACGCCCACGATGTCGCCGAGATCCCAGCGCTTGAAGGCCTCGTAGGCCGGGCCCAGGGCATCGCGCTCCACGAATACCTGGATGCGTCCGGTCGCGTCCTGGATGTGGCAAAAACTCACCCGGCCCATCACCCGCTTGGTCATCACCCGACCGCCCAGGCGCACCTCTCCGACCGAGTCCAGCTCCTCCTCCGGCGCCTCACGGTAACGCGCCAATAGCGGCGCGGCCTGCTGGTTCGGGCGAAAATCGTTGGGATAGGCCTGGCCCTCGGCGCGCCACGCGTCGAGCTTCTCGCGCCGCTGCGCGATGTGGCGATCCTCGTCTCCAGTGGCCTCTATGCCGCCCTGCCCTTCTTCCACGCGCGCCCCCTTACAAACCGCTCTTCAAACTCGCCTCGATGAATCGATCCAGATCACCATCCAAAACCGCCTGTGTGTTGGCGATCTCGATCCCGGTGCGCAAATCCTTGATGCGCGACTGGTCCAGGACATAGGAACGGATCTGGCTCCCCCAACCGATGTCCGACTTGCTCTCCTCGAGCCGCTCCTGCGCCTCGCGCTTCTTTTGCATCTCGGCCTCGTAGAGCCTGGCCTTCAACATCTTCATGGCTTGCGACCGGTTCTTGTGCTGCGAACGATCGGTCTGGCACTGCACCACGATCCCGCTTGGGACGTGGGTGATGCGCACCGCCGAATCCGTGCGGTTCACGTGCTGGCCGCCCGCCCCGCTCGCGCGGTAGGTGTCGACGCGCAGGTCTGCCGGGTTGATATCGATCTCGATATTGTCGTCGATCTCGGGATACACGAACACCGAGGCGAACGAGGTATGCCGGCGATTGCCGGAATCGAAGGGCGACTTGCGTACGAGCCTGTGTACCCCGGTCTCCGTGCGCAGGTGCCCGAAGGCGTAGGGGCCCGAGTACTTGATCGTGGCGCTCTTGATGCCCGCCACCTCGCCCGCCGACACCTCGACGATCTCGGTGGCAAAACCGCGGCGCTCGCCGTAGCGCAGATACATCCGCAACAGCATCTCCGCCCAGTCCTGCGCCTCGGTCCCGCCGGATCCCGACTGGATGTCCAGGAAGGCGTTGGCGGAGTCCATCTCGCCCGGGAACATCCGCTGGAATTCGAGAGCCTCGAGCCGCTTCCGAATCCCTCCTACGTCGCGCGCGATCGATTCGGTCAGGGCCTGGTCGGACTCGGCGCGCGCCATGGCGAAGAGTTCCGCGGCCTCGGCAAGCCCGGTCTCGATGACGCGAATGGTCTCGACCGTCTCGGCGAGCCGCGCCCGTTCCCGTCCAAGCTCCTGGGCGCGCACCTTGTCGGCCCATACCTGCTGATCCAGGAGCTCGCGCTCGACCTCGACTAAGCGCTCCTCTTTGACATCGATGTCAAAGATACCCCCGAAGGGTGGCCGTCCGGTCGCGAAGCTCCCGCAGAGTCTGCTCTATACTGCCCTGATCTTCCACGGCCGACCTCCAAAAAAATCCGCAGGATACCGGAACCGTTGCGGAAAAACGAGAGCGCGGCCGACGCCTGGCGCCGGCCGCTCCGGACCGGAATCGCCCGCCGCGGCCGTCGGCGCAGCCTCAGGAACGGCCGTGCCTGGCAAGCGCCGCGCGATACGCGGGCGAGATCGGCTGGCCGGGAAAGAACGGCTGTACGGTCGCGATCGGAAGCCTGGTCCCGGGCGCGAACGTAAAATCCGTACTGGCGGCGAATGCGTGGCAAGAAATGCAGCTTTGCACGCGGCCATAGGCAATGACGTGGCCATCCGGCTTGTAGGCGGCCATCACCCAGTCGCGGTCCGCGGCGTCGTAGCCCGGCACCTTCAGCATGGCGGTCACGGTCTTCAGGACCTTATGGATGTCAAAATTTTCCTTGATATAGAGGCTCCCGGCCGGGAAGCGCGTGACCCGGGCGACCCCATGAGCCGCCGCCTTCACGGCGATCGCATTGGCGCGATCGATCGTGTAGTAGTCCGCCATGCGCGCGCCATGCATCCACAGATGGCTCCCCGGCAGCAGGGCGCCGCCGTGCTCGAGCGCCTGCACCTGCTTGAAGAGTACGGCAGGCCCCGGGGCCTTGTCCGCCCCCGCCGCCGCCAACGGGATCAGCATGGCCGCGCACACCGCGCCGCCCCACTTGTTCTTATGAGATATTGACATCGGGACACTCCTATGGATGCCGCAGCCGGCATCATTACCCGGCGCCCCCGGCCTGTCAACGGCCCCCTGCGCCCGCCCCAGCCCCGGAGATCCGCGCCCGGATCATCCGCGTTCGCCGGCCCGCCCATGGCGCCGCGGATCGATACCCATTTTGGCGCAGTTGATGCACCATCGTGGGGGGAGTAGAGTCGCGCAGGCCCGCAGGGGCCGGGAGACGCGCGTCCGCCCCGAGGCGCAGGCCTCCGGGGTAATTCCGAAAACAATGCCGCCGCGGGTCGGATCATGCGACCTGGGCGCACCACGGCCCGAGGGGAGGTCTCATTCCATGAAACTTGTCGTTGCCATCATCAAGCCGTTCAAGCTCGATGACGTCCGCGAGGCGCTGTCGGAACTGGGCGTGCAGGGCTTGACCGTCACGGAGGTCAAGGGCTTCGGACGCCAGAAGGGGCACACCGAACTCTATCGCGGCGCCGAGTATGTCGTGAACTTCCTGCCGAAGGTAAAAATCGAGGTGGCCATCGAGACCGAGATGGTCGACCAGGTCATCGAGGCGATCAGCCACGCGGCGCGCACGGGCAAGATCGGGGATGGGAAAATTTTCGTGCTGGCGCTGGAGGAGGCGGTGCGCATCCGCACCGGTGAAACCGGCAAGGGCGCGCTTTAAGGGGGGATCGCTGTGCGCAATCTGATGTTCGTCTTGCGGGGAGCGGCCATCGCCGCCCTGGCCATGTTGGTGCTCGTGCCCATGCAGGCCCTCGCGGCCACACATGCGGGATCCGGACCGTTGACCGCCCAGGCGCCATCGGCGATCGCCGTTTCCGCAAGCCCCGGCCTGCCCCACGGGGCGATCAACCACGGCGACACGGCGTGGATGCTGGTGTCTACGGTCCTGGTCCTCATGATGACCATACCGGGACTCGCCCTCTTCTATGGCGGCATGGTTCGCGAAAAGAACGTCCTGAGCACGCTTGCGCACAGTTTTGCCACGACCTGCCTCGTGACCCTCCTCTGGTACGTCGCCGCCTACAGCCTGTCATTCACCGACGGCAATGCCTTCATCGGGGGTCTTGGACGCCTCTTCCTCCACGGCATGGGCCGCGACACGGTCTCGGACCGCTCCATGGCCGTCCCGGAATCGGTCTTCATGTCCTTCCAGCTGACCTTCGCCATCATCACGCCGGCACTCATCTCGGGGTCGTTTGCGGAGCGCATCAAATTTTCGGCGGTGCTCTGGTTTAGCGCCCTCTGGCTCCTGTTCGTCTACTCCCCGATCGTCCACTGGATCTGGTCGGCGCACGGCTGGCTTGCCCACCTGGGCGTCCTCGATTTCGCGGGCGGCACGGTCGTCGAGGTGAACTCGGGGGTTGCGGGGCTCGTCACGGCGCTCGTGGTGGGCCGGCGCGTGGGCTATGGACGTGAGGCCATGGCGCCACACAATCTCGTCTATACCATCCTCGGCGCCTCCCTGCTCTGGGTCGGCTGGTTTGGCTTCAACGCCGGTAGCGCGGTATCGGCCGGCGGTCTCGCCGGCATGGCGATGGTCGCCACGCAGATCGCCACCGCCGCGGCGGCCATGGCCTGGATGGGCCTCGAATGGGCGGCGCGCGGCAAGCCGAGCATCCTCGGCATGGCCTCCGGCGCCGTCGCGGGTGCCGTTGCCATTACGCCGGCCTCCGGCTTCGTGGACCCAAACGGCGCGCTCATCGTCGGGCTCGCCGGCGGGGCCGCCTGCTTCTGGGCGGTCACCTATGTGAAAAACGCCCTGGGCTACGACGATTCGCTCGATGTGTTCGGCGTCCACGGCATCGGCGGCATCGTGGGATTGATCTTGACCGGCGTTTTCGCGGTCAAGGCCATCGGCGGGACACCGGGCGCACTGGAGGGCAACATCGGACAGATCGGCAAGCAGGCGATAGCCGTAGTCGCGGTGGCCGCTTACGACGCGGCGGCGACCTTCCTGATCTTGAAGCTCATCGACCTCGTCATAGGCCTGCGGCCGAGCCACGAGGAAGAGCGCGAGGGGCTCGACATCACCCAGCACGGCGAGCGCGCCTACAACGAATAAACGCGCGCTCCGGGGGCCGCCCGCGGGGTCCGCAAGGGACCTCGCGGGGCGCGGCGCCGACCGCGCGGCGCAAGCCGTGCTAGAATGACCCCAAACCAAGACCATACACGCCCCGCGCGGGGCGCGAGCGGCGAGACCCAGAAGCGCCTCCAACCCTCGCAGCCGGCCCAGGGCCGCCAACGCGCCGTGATTGACATCGATCTAAAAAAGCCATCCCTCTACATCAACAGGGAGCTGGGCGTACTTGCCTTCAACCGCCGGGTCCTGGAGCAGGCCAAGGACACGCGGCTGCCGCTGCTCGAACGCCTTCGGTTCCTGGGCATATCGAGCACCAATCTCGACGAATTCTTCGAAGTCCGCGTCGCCGGCCTCCAGCAACGCGCGGAGGTTATCGGGACTACGCTTGCGCCCGACGACAAAACGGCGGCGGAGATACTACAGGCCGTGCGCGCGGAGGCCCTGGACCTGGTCGCGGAGCAATACCGGGTCCTAAACGAGATCCTGATCCCGGAGCTTGCCGCCGCCCGCATCCACATCATAAAACGCGACGCATGGACCGAGGCCCAGGACGCGTGGCTGCGCCACTATTTCGAGGACGAGCTCCTGCCCATCATGAGTCCTCTCGGGCTCGATCCCGCCCACCCGTTCCCGCGCATCCTGAACAAGAGCCTGAATTTCATCGTTTCCCTCGAAGGCCGCGACGCCTTCGGGCGCCATGGAGGCATGGCCATCGTCCAGGCCCCGCGCGCCCTGTCACGCGTCATAGCGCTCCCGGACGCAGGCCGCCAGAGTCACGAGTTCGTGCTTTTGTCGTCGGTCATCCACGCCTATGTCGGTGACCTCTTTCCGGGCATGAAGGTCCTCGGCTGCTACCAGTTCCGCGTGACGCGCAATAGCGACCTCTATATCGACGACGATGAAATCGACGACATCCTGCGCGCTGTGCAAGGCGAGATCGCCTCGCGCCGCTATGGCGACGCGGTGCGCCTCGAGGTCTCGCGCGAATGCCCGGACAGCACCAGCACCTTTCTTCTCCGGCAATTCGAGCTCGGCGCCGACGACCTCTACGCCGTGAACGGCCCCGTGAACCTGAATCGTCTGGGCGAGATCTACGATCGCATCGATCGCCCCGACCTCAAGTATCCGCCGTTCGTTCCCGGGGTGCCGCGCGCGCTCGTGACCGGCGTCGACCTCTTTGCCGCCATACGCCACGCCGACCTCCTCCTGCACCACCCCTTCGAATCCTTCCTCCCGGTCGTGGAGTTCATACAGCAGGCCGCCGCCGATCCCCTGGTGCTTGCCATAAAGCAAACCATGTATCGATCGGGCCCCGACTCCATCATCGCCGATGCCCTGGTGCAGGCGGCCCAGGCGGGCAAGGAAGTCACGGTGGTGATCGAACTGCGGGCGCGCTTCGACGAGGCCGCCAATATCGCGCTCGCCAACAAGCTTCAGGAGGCGGGGGCCCACGTCCTGTATGGCATCGTGGGCTTCAAGACCCACGCCAAGATGGCGCTCGTCGTGCGTCGCGAGGGGGCCGCTTTGCGTCGCTACGTCCACCTCGGCACCGGCAACTACCACCTGCGCACCGCCAAGGCCTATACCGACTACGGCTACTTCACATGCCGGCCCGAGATCGGCGAGGACGTGAACCACGTCTTTTTGCAGTTGACGAGCCTGGGCAGCGGGCCGCCCCTCGAGCGCCTCGTGCAGAGCCCGTTTACCCTGCACAGCCAGATGCTGGCCTTGATCGATCGTGAACGCGCCCACGCGGCGGCCGGGCGGCCGGCGCGCATCATCCTCAAGATGAACGCCCTGACCGAGCCCGAGATCATTCAGGCCCTCTACCGCGCCTCCATGGACGGCGTGCGCATCCAGCTCATCGTCCGCGGCATCTGTTGCCTGCGCCCGGGAATCGCCGGCGTCTCCGACAATATCCAGGTCCGTTCCGTGATCGGCCGGTTCCTCGAACATAGTCGCGTCTACTATTTCGCAAACGGCGCCCAGCCCATGGTCTACCTCGCCAGCGCCGACTGGATGGAGCGCAACTTCTTCCGGCGCGTCGAAGTGGCCTTTCCGATCCAGTCCCCGCGCCTGCGCGACCGGGTCGTGCGCGACTTGAAGCGCTACCTGAAGGACAATGCGGGCGCCTGGATCCTGCAACCGGACGGCCAATATCAGAGACCCCACCCGCGCAAATCCGGTAAGCGCGACGCGCAGGCCGAGCTTCTCACGGAACTCGCCGACCGCAGCTAAGAACCGCCCGGGCATCTCCGGGGGCGCCTCTGATTGACTCCCCATACACAAGCCGTTGTGGTACAACGGCGCAGGCTCGGACGGATGGATCGCATGCGCCGGATCATCTTGGCCGCCGGCCCCTTCGAGACCTACCGCAAACCCACCCGTCGGGAAGCACTCCTCTCGGACATGGAGAAAGTGGCGCCCTGGCAGGACCTCTGCGCGGTGATCGCGCCCAACACCCCCAGGGCGAACGGCCGGCCCCCGGTGGGGCTTGAGCGCAGGCGCCGCATCACTATCCTCCAGCAGTGGTTCAACCTCCCGGATCCGGGGGCCGGGGAGGCCTCGTACGACCCTTAGGCCATGTGCCGCTTCGTCGGCATCGATCTCGGCCGGGAGCCGGCGCCGGATGAGACCGCCCTCTTGCAGTTCCGCCCTCCGCTCGAGAGGCACCATCTGGGCCAAAGGCTCTTCCGGGAGGTCCACCGACATCTGGAATCCCAGGGCGTCGAGATCAGGAAGGGCCCGATCAGGGACGCCACCACCGTCGATGCGCCCTCATCGACAAAGAACAAGGACAAGCAGCGCGACCCCGACATGCGCCAGACCAGGAAGGGCCACCCGTGGTACTTCGGCATGAAGGCCCCCATCGTCGGGGTCGACGGCAAGACCTAAGGTCCTCCATGCGGTCGTGGCCACCGCCGCGAATGTCCATGACGCCACGATCCGGCCCGATCTCCTCCATGGGGACGAGACCCGGGCGGGGGGCGGCTCGGCCCATCCGGGCCAGACCGAGGTTCTGCGGCAACACGCCCCCAAGGCGCGGGGCCCCACGGACCGCCGCTATCGGTACGAGGGCATCGTAAGCGAGGCCGGGCGCGCCCGTAACCGCACCAAGTCCCGGATCCGCGGCCGCGTCGAGCACGCCTTCGGCGTCATCGAGGGCGTCTTCCATTGCGCCCAAGGTCCGCGCCGCGGTCTCGGGAAGACCGCCCATCGGCCCTTCGTCACCCGCGCGCCGGCCCGTTTCCACCTCGTGCGCCGACGCCTGCCGCGACCCTCGCGGGCGTAGCCCGTCCGGCGTTCGGGCCTCAGGCCCCCGAGCCCCCGGACGACGAGACATAGACCGATCGGGCCGCAAAGCGGCGCGTTTTGTCTTTCCACCCTGGCAAAAACCTGGTTCGGGGCCTTGCACTTGTCGAAACGGGGGGTTGGTTCAGACGCGCCCTAGGCATTCAACAGGAAGCGGACGCCGCCCTTTTGCATATCGGCGAGCTCCGGGGCGAGCTCGCGCCAAAGGGCATCCCGAACGGGCCCGGTGCGCAGGCGGGCGCGGATCTCGAGCACGGCCCCCCGCGCCCCAAGGCGCCACAAGACGCGTCGACGGGCGACGGGCAAGGCGGTCTCGATGCGCAGCAGCGCCACCGTGATACGGACGATCACGGCCAGACGCACGGCCGAATCCCCGAAGGACTTCTTCAGCGCGCTTAGCGCGGGCTGCGTCCATTTGCCCCGGTGCAGGCCGACGAGCGCGGCAAGCAGCGCCTGCTCGTGCGGCGCGACCCCGGCCATCTCGGCGTTCGCCACGATATAGGCGCTGTGGCGCTCGTAGTGCAGGCGATTGATGCCCGTCCCGCAGGCGTGCAGGCGCACCGCCCACTCCACGAAGCGCCCATCCTCCGGCGACAGGCGCCAGGGGCCTGCCACCGCCCCAAAGAGCGTGGCGGCGCGCTCGAGCCCCCGGGGACCATAGGGGTCCGGCCAGCGCGCAGCGAGCCGCGCCACCGCCTCGCTGCGCACATCCGCGCCCGACAGGCGGCCGATCAAGTCGCGAAGGACGCCCTCGCGCAACGCGCCTTTCGCAACCCCCATCTCGCCGATCTCCAGAACCTCGAAGAGCGCGATCAGGATGGCAAGCCCCCCGGCGAAGACCGGCGCGCGCTCGGTGGCAAGCCCCGGAAGCACCAGTCGGTCGGCATAGCGCTGACCGAGCACCCGCTCCCTCAATGCCTCCAGGACGGATGCCGTCAGCACCCCCGTCGTAAGCCCGAGTTCGCGCGTCACCGCCTCGACTGCCCGTATCGTTCCCGAAGACCCCACCGCCCGCTCCCAGCGCGCCTCGAGGAAGCGCTCGCGAAGCGGTATGAGTTTCTGCCGGGCGAAGGCCACGGCCTGCCCGAAACGCGTCTCGCTAAGCAGGTGTCCGGCCAGGAAGCGGTCCGTCAAGGTGACGCAGCCCATGGTCACGCTCTCCAGGATCTCCGCGTGGCCACCGATGCCCACGATGAGCTCCGTGCTGCCTCCGCCTATGTCGATGACGAGCGCCCGGGCCGCAGGCGCGATCCCCGGACTCACGCCCCGATAGATGAGCCGCGCCTCTTCCACGCCCGACACGACTTCCACGGGCGCCCCCAGTCGCATATGGGCCTTTTGCAAAAAGGATTCGGCCCCCACCGCCTGGCGCAGGGTATTGGTCCCCACGACCCGCACGAGTTCGGGGCGCCAGAGCGCCAGACGCTGCCCGAAGCGCCTCAGGCAATTCAACGCCGCCTTCGCCGCCGCGGGCCGGATATGCTGCTTGCGATCGAGCCCCGACCCGAAACGCAGCATCTCCCGCAGCTTGTCGACCACCACGGGTTCGCCATCCTCCACCGTGGCGATCACGAGATGGAAGCTGTTCGAACCGAGATCCACCGCCGCGATCACAGGGCCGCGGTTACGCGCCGCACGCTTTACGATCTTCTTGGGCGTGACCTTCGCGGGGGGTTTAGGCATGGGGCCGCATCCTTCCTTGAACAGGTTTCTCGGAGTCTGGCGAATAGCGCGGGCCGTGACAAGGCGATGGCCCCGAAGCGGCGCAGGAAACCCGTCGCGCGCGGCCTTAGGGTCCGTGAACCGGTTGCGGTCCGCGAGGAAATCTCTACACTCCCTGCGTCCCTTCCGATGGTATCCCATGTCCAGCGACGACCACCTTGAAGGCGCCCGCGCGCCCCTGTCTTTCGGCTTACTTGGCTTTCTCGCGTTCATGGCCGGGGCGACCGTGGCCAATCTGTACTATGCCCAGCCGCTCCTGGCCGACATTGCGCGAAGCTTCCATGTGGACGCGGGCCGCGCCGGGCTCGTCTCGGTCGCGACCCAGGCGGGTTATGCGGCCGGCTTGGTCCTCATCGTGCCGCTGGGCGACGGACACGAACGCAAGGGCCTCATCATCGCCACGACCCTCCTGATCGCGCTCGCGCTCGCGCTTGTGACGTTAAGCCCCGACTTCACGATCCTGCTGGCCGCAAGCCTCTTCATGGGCCTCTCGACCACGGTCCCGCAATTGCTCGTCCCGTATACGGCGACCCTCGCGCCCCCGGACCGGCGCGGCCGGGCCGTCGGCCTTGTCATGAGCGGCCTGCTCATCGGTATCATCGTCTCGCGCGCCTTGAGCGGCTTCGGGTCCTTCCTCGGGTGGCGGATCATCTATGGGCTCGCCGCCGGCGTGATGGCGCTCTGTGCCGCCGCCGCGGCCCGTCTCCTGCCCCGTCAGCTGCCACCTGAACCGGTCGCCTACGGCACCCTGCTGGGGTCCCTGAGGGGGCTCTGGCGAAAGGAGCCCGCGCTGCGCCTCCACGCCTTCCTGGGGGCCATGGGCTTCGCCGCCTTCAGCGACTTCTGGACACCGCTCGTTTTTCATTACGGCCATCTCTTCCCAGGGGAGGCGAGCCGCATGGTGGGGATCACAGGCTTCATAGGCGTGTCCGGGGCCCTGGCCGCATCGCTGTCCGGTCGCCTGTCCGAGCGGCACGGGGTGCTCGCCGTGAACGGCGCCTTCCTGCTGCTTGCGGGGATCGCCTTCCTGGTCCTCTGGCTTCAGGGCGACTCGCTGCCCGGGGTCGCCGTGGGCGCCGCCCTCCTCGATGCCGGCGTTCAGGGTAGCCACATCTCCAATCAGACGCGCCTCTATGCCCTCAGGGCCTCGGTCAGAAACCGCCTGACGGCGATCTACATGGCCGTCTACTTCGCGGGCGGGGCCATGGGCTCGCTCGCCGGGACGCTTGCCTGGAAGGAGGCGGGATGGCCCGCGGTGTGCGCCGCCGGCGCGGCCTTCGCCCTGGCCGCCCTCGCGCGCCTTGCCATAGGCGTTCACGGCTTGAACTCCCGCCCGCCCCGGGCCTGAGGACCGCATCACCCACCGCCACGTCCGGACGCAACGCGAGGCAAGGCCGGGGCGACCCCGCGGCCCCGCGCCATGACAGCATCTGCGACTTCCGCCGCAGCTTGTTTACAATGGGGCCCTTGTCGTCACCGTCCGGAGCCCCCATGGCCCACCACTACACCTTGACGCTCTCCTGCCCCGATCGGGTGGGCATCGTAGCCGCCGTGAGTGGCCTCATCGCGGGCCACGGCGGCTGGATCACGGAGGCCAATCATCATTCCGACCCGGAAGCCGGGCGCTTCTTCATGCGCCAGGAGATCCTGGCCGATTCGCTGCCCTTCGGTATCGAGGCCTTCCGCGAACGCATCGCGCCGATCGCCGCGCAATTTGCCATGGACTGGCAGCTGGTCGACAGCGCCCGCAAGAAGCGCGTGGTGATCCTGGTCTCGCAACTCGGGCACTGCCTCTACGACCTTCTCGCCCGCTGGCAGGCCCGGGAATGGGATATCGAGATCCCCTGCGTCATCTCGAACCACGATACGCACCGCCGCTTCGTCGAATGGCACGGGATCCCCTTCCACCACCTGCCAGTCCCGGCAAATGACAAGGCGGGGGCCTTTGCCCGCATCGGGGAACTCTTCGACGAAGCCCACGGCGATGTCATGGTCCTCGCACGCTACATGCAGATACTCCCGGACAGCCTCTGCCGACGGTATCCGAATCGCGTCATCAACATCCATCACGGCTTTCTGCCGAGCTTCAAGGGCGCCAAGCCCTACCACCAGGCCTACGAGCGTGGCGTGAAGCTCGTGGGGGCGACCTGCCACTACGTGACCTCGGACCTGGACGACGGACCCATCATCGAACAGGACGTCGTGCGCGTGGACCACTCCGATGACCCAGGCGACCTCGTGCGCTACGGCCGCGACATCGAGAGGACCGTGCTCGCGCGCGGGCTCGGCTATCACCTGGATGACCGGGTCCTGATCCATGGGCGCCGCACGGTCGTGTTCCGCTAGCACGAGCGTGCGCCCCCGGCGCCTCTGCCTCCAAGATCGCCGCGGACGTCGCGCAGGGAGGCGCGTCGAACCGCCCGTCGAGGGGGTTCGGGGTGAACGACGCGCTCCCGACACACCCCGGACGGCCATACGCGCTCCCCGCCGGGACGGTAAGACCGAACGAGGCATCCCGGATGTCCGGAGGATCCGACGGCCAACGACGACGGGATCAGCCCCGCGGCGCGCCCGGGCGTGATGCCCTTGCCCCCTGCGGGGGCGCGATCTGCGTTATAATGCGCGGACCGGATCCCGGCGCAGGACGCGCCTTGGGCGGCCGCTCCGGGAGCGGGGCAAGGCGGCAAGCCCCCCGCGGGCCGACAGGCACGGGCCGTCGCGCGGCGGCGATCCCCCGCCCGGCCTCACCCGGATCACAACGACGCAGGACAGGCCGGCCCTGACCGCGGCCCGCCTGGGATTTCGGCCGCGCGCCGTTTCAACCCGCCTTAAAGGATCGAGCTTCTATGGGTCATTGGTTTCTCACCACGCTTGCGAATCTCATCCACGTGGCCACTCCGGTCATGCACCGCTACGGACTCTGGGGCCTGGTCGTGATCCTGTTCGTGGAGAACCTGGGCGTCATATTCGCACCGGGGGAGGCCGTGGTGGTCACCGCCGGCTTTCTCGCCGCCAAGGGCGCCTTCGGGATCGGCGAGGTGCTGCCGCTTGCCGTGATCGCCTGCGTATCCGGAGGCTATATCGCCTATGGGCTCGGGGTGCGCTACGGACACAAAGGGCTGTTGCGATACGGGAAGTACGTGGGCGTGAAACCGACCATGGTCGATCGCGTCCATGAGCTCTTCCGCCGCTACGGGGCGGTGATCGTCGTGGTCGGCCGCTACATCGTGCCCCTACGCCAGCTCCAGGGCTACATCGCCGGCAGCGCCGAGATGGGCTTTCGACCCTTCGCCCTCTGGAGCGCCATCGGCGGGGCCTTGTGGGTCGGTACGTGGGGCGGCGGCGCTTGGTGGCTCGCGCAGTCGATTCCCGGCTGAGGCCGGGGCCTGGCCTCAGATCCTCGGACTCATGCGCGCCTCGTGCCCGGAGGCCGGCCTCGCGAACGAAACAGCGGCCCCGATCCCGCGCTCAGGAGCGCGCCCCGTGGGCGAAGGCCCAGATCACGACCATCAACATGACCACGATATAGAGACGCAGCCCCCAGAATACCCATTGCTGCCAGGCCTTCAGGGTACGCGGGCCCACCTCGGGCAGGGCCTTGTCCCAGCCCTCTTCGCGCAAAAGACGCGCCAACTCCGCCGCATCGACTTTCTGGTCGCGTTTCACTGGGCACCTCCAAAAACATGGGGGAAGACGGCGGCGATACCATAAAGGGCATTGCACGCGATCAGCAAAACCATGATCCCGACGGCCACCGTGTTGCGCTGCCGGCTATTGACGAACGTCCCCATGAGCTCGGCGTCATTGACGAGCATCAGAAGAAACAGCATGGCCGCCGGCATGAAGATGGTGGCGATCACCTGCACCGTGATATTCAGGAAGCCGAGCGGCACATGGGGCAGCATGACGACGCCCGCGGCGATCGCCGACCCCACCACGGCCGGCGCATAGAAGGCCCAGGCCTTGCGAGGCGCGTCGTTCAAAGAGCGCGGGAGATTGAGCGCCTCGCCCACCGCCCAGGCGGTGCTCGCCGTGATCACGATAGACGATATGAGGCCCGCCTCCATGAGGCCGAGCGCGAAGAGGTCCATCGCCCAGCCGCCCACATCGCTCTTCAGTGCCGCGAGGACGCCGTTTACGTTCATATGCCGGGCATTGGGAAGCGTGTGCAGATGCTGGCCGGTCAGTATGATAATGGCCATCGCCACGATCACCATGCCCGCAACCCCCAACATCAGATCGCGCCGGCTTGCCGCGATGTCCTGGGGGAGCAGACCCTTGTCCACGATGCATGACTGCTGAAAGAACAGCTGCCAGGGCGCTATGGTCGTGCCGATATTGGCCGACAACAGGACCAGAAAGCCGACCGATAGCAGGCCCCCTGGCACCATCCAGTTGCCGCCTATGAACGCGCGCCCCACGGCCGACCAGTCGGGGTGCGACAGCAAGGCCAAGGGAACGAATACGAGGTTCAGCGCGGCGATGAAAAGCGCGATGCGCTCCCAGGTCCAGTAACGCAGGAACACGAGCACGAAGGCGACGAAGATGAGCGTAACCGGCACTGTGATCCAGTACGACAGACCGAAGACGTCCCCGCCCACGCGCACGCCAATGAACTCGGTCATGAGGGTGAGGATGTTGGCGATCACGAGGTCGACGATCGAAAAGATGCCCCAAAAGGCGCCGTAGCGCTTCCAGATCAACTCGGCGTGCCCGCGTCGCGTGACCGCCCCGAGACGAATGGTCATCTCCTGCACGAAATAGGCCATGAAACCAAGCGGGATCATGATCGGCAGGAACAAACCGAGACCGAACACCGCCCCGGTCTGGGAATACGTGATCACACCGCCCGCGTCGTTGTCCCCCAACATCACGAGAAGGCCGGGGCCAAGCAGCGCGAGCCAGAGCGCGATGCGGTTGGCGAGCGTCTTGGGGCCGTTTCGCAGTCGCGCGATGCGCAACCGGTCCTGCACACGGACGAGCAGGGCCTCGGGCACCGCCATTTCCTCGATCTCGCCGGCAGGAGGCCTCACCACGGCCCGCCGCTCGATCTGCCGCGCCTGCGCGGCCCTGGCCCGCAAAAGAGCCGCCCGTAACGCCTGAAGAACATGCACCTGCATGAGCGCGTCCCTACAATGTCTTCGAAACAGGGTCGCACACGCCCGTGGGCGAGCGCATCCTCGTCTCTCTACGATTCTGGTTGGGGCGGGGCGGGACTACGGTGGGCTCCCGGACCCGCGGTCTGACCTCAAGGCGACCGCGGTCCGGCATCGTGCGAAGCGGGGTCGGCTTTCAGGCCTTGGCTATGTGGCTACTACTACCCATCGGGTAGCGGGCCCTCCCAATAAGCGGCCTAGCCGCGATGGCGGCTTTGTAGCAGTCCGCCCCGAGACTGTCAACGCCCTGGACGGGTCCTTCGCGAAAGAAAACGAAACGGCGCTCCACCCCCCGCCGCCCCGCCGCAGACGAGCCCCGGGACGCGCCAGGACGACATCCGCCGATGAGCCCCGGAACCCCCGCCGATCCCGGAGACGGACACTCGCCCCGCCTTTGCACCGATCCGGGGCCCGCTCTCCGCGCGGGCGCGACATCGATGCCGCCCGGCCGCAGGTCCGGCACCCCTACTCCGCCCCCCACTGTTTCGTGGCGATCCCCTGACCGAGATCCAGATCCATGAGCCGCCTGCGCACCTCAAAGAGCTTTTCGAGCAAGGCGGGCTCCGCGCGCTCATAAGCGTCGGCGTTCGGTACGCGCTTGACCACGACGCCCAGGAGTTCGGTGATGGCGTTGCCGATCGAGTTCTGGCTTATGGTCACGATCAGCTTGCCCGTGTCGTTACGATAAATGAGCTGCTTGAAAGCCGGCTGCCAGCGGATGGCGGCCGCGTAGCGCGCATCCCGTATGCAATGATCGCGCACCATCTTCGCCGTCTTCAGGAAGTCGTTATTGAAAAGGAGTTTGTCTTCCACGAGCGCCGGAAAATAGATGTCGCGCGGTATCGGCGCGTTGCGCGTCGATACCTGCCCAAAGAAGGTCCGGTAGAAGTCTATGAAGCCCTTCAGGATCGTGTCGTACTCCTTCCAGAACCGGACCTTCTTCAGGGATTCCGCGCCTCCCTGGACCTCCCAGCTCGGCAGCCCCTGCGGATAGCCGGTCAGCGCGATCTTGCAGGAGCCGTGCTCGCACGTCTTCAGTATCTCGAGATCGAGGCCCGCAAAAAAATCGAGATAGACCTTGCGCATATGGGCCTGGAAAAGCGAGTTTTGCCCACCATCCGTGAGGTTCGGGTTGTCGGGATCCGCCAATGGCGCATCCCGCAGCTGCGTCTTGTCGAACACGATGAAATGGTTGTGGAGCATGCGAATGCTGGGCACGCCCGGGGACGTGAGCGGCCAGGTGGCATCCAGGCTCGCCTCGCCCGACAGAACCAGCGCCCGATCGGGATCCGGATAGCGCTCGAGCATGTAGGCGATTATGACCTCGTTCATGCGATTCCAGATGTTCTTCACATTATCGGGCACCTGGGTACGCCGCGCGGGACGGCCCAGCGGATCAAGTATGCTTTGCGAGGTGTTGTAGATGATGGAGGTGTCGAACTCGTTGCTATGGCCAAGGGCCTTGCGGTAGAGGAGCAGGCCTTCCGGATTGCAAAGCAGGCCGTTGTTGCTGGTGAGGTCTGTGAGGTTTTCTGTGCTATTGAAAAATTCGTTAGGCTTCATTCCATCCGGCACATCGAGCGGGATCTGACGGAAGGGGTTGGTGATCTCTCGGGGACCCACCTGCATCGTTTGGCACCTCCTGGCTGCGAGAAGACTCCACGCGCGCAGCGTCGCGTGGCACCGCCTGGTCGCGGACGTCAGTGGCGCGCACGCAGACCGTCCTTAGTATAAGTCGGGGGCGTTTCAATGACACGCCCGACCGACCAAAACCGCGTGGCCTCCCTGGAGATTGCGCGAACGCCTGCCGGGCCGCCATTGGCAAAATTTATCGCCACATGGAAAGGGCTTGGGAAGGAACAGGGTCGGGACTTCAGCGCGTCACGCATCCTGCGCCCGATCCTTGCCGCGGCCGCGCGCCGAGCCATGGGCTCGCCACGGATATCGTCTCCCTCTATCGCAGCCGTCGATCTCCTCGTGTAGCATAGCCGGATGATAACCGTCCCGGCCCTCCGGCCTTTCTGTCCCCCGTCCCCCATCGTCCGGTAATCTCGCTTGCGCACTCCCAAGACCTTAGTGCCCTTACTCGAAGACGGGCTCATCGACCATGTCATTCAACCCTTGCGCAGCGGCAAGGAGGCCGACCTTTTTATCGTCGCGACCCCCCACGGCGTGCGCTGCGCCAAGGTTTACAAGGAGGCGCGCAGCCGCGGCTTCCGGCAGGCCGCGCTCTACCAGGAGGGGCGGGCCGTACGCAGCAGCCGGCGTGGCCGCGCCATGGCCAGCAAATCGCGGTTCGGGCGTCACGAGCGCGAGGAGGTCTGGCAGAACGCCGAGGTCGGCGCCCTCTTCGCGCTCGCCGATGCGGGCGTGCGCGTCCCCAAACCCTATCTTTGCGTGGATGGGGTGCTGCTCATGGAGCTCATCGTCGACGACGCCGGAGATCCCGCACCGCGGCTTTCCGACCTGCTCTTCACGGAAGACGAGGCGACCGCCATCCACGCGACCCTCATGCGTGACGTCGCGCGCATGTTGTGCGCCGACATCGTTCACGGCGACCTCTCCGAATACAACGTCCTTTTGGATCGCGCGGGTCCTGTCATCATCGACCTGCCCCAACACCTGAACGCGGTCGCGAACAATAGCGCCGCGGCCTTCTTCGTGCGCGACATCGATCACCTCGCGGTCTTCTTCGGGCGCTTTGCCCCGAAACTCGCGGCGACCGACTACGGGCGCGAGATGTGGGCGCTTTATCAGGCGCGCACCCTGGGGCCGGATACGCCCCTCACAGGGACCTATCATCCCGAATCCACCGCGCCCGATATCGCCGCGGTCCTGCGCGAGATCGACGCGGCCCGCCGCGAAGAAGAACAGCGCCGCGCAAGGCTCGCCGCGCAAGCCGAGACGGGATCCGTCGACTAGGTCGCGACGCGCCTCCATCGCGGCCGGCCAAGGCAGCCCACTCCGCGCCGTGAGACGGGCCCGCAAACATGGAAGACCGCCCGCAGGCGAGTCACGCGGGCGGCGGGGCGGCGGGCTTCGGTGCGGCCGCGTCTAAGGCGTGTCCCCCGGGGGCGCGCCGCCGCCCAAAAGCCCCGAGCCACGTGAGGTCCGCCCTCCGGGGATCCCGGGCCTCAAAAGCGCGCATGGCGATTTCCCGAACCCGATCCTTTTCGGCCTCGACCCCGGGGAGATGGCGTTCCTGGTGGCGAAAGGGGCGAAGCGCGTGGATATCCGTCGCGGTCGCGGGTAGGGGAACCGCAGGACGCCTCCCGATTGCCGGCCCATTTGCTCGATCCGCACCCGATGCCGCGAGCCGCCTCGGGGACGGCCGCCGTCGACATCGACCGCGATGCCCTTCATGCTGCGCTCCTGCCCCCTACACGCCTTCCCGATCGTGGGGGCGATCGCGATCCACCGCACGTCATCCGGGATCGGCGCAAGGCTCCGCATATCCTGCGCCGAAACCGTTAGCGTCTTTTCGAAAAGCGTCCTCTCCTTCCCTATGCCCGCCTGCTCATGCCCATGAGCACACCCAGGCCTGCGGGTCATGGCCAAGCCACCTCATCTTGACGCGATCTGCCCCGATCCGCTCGCCAGGCGGTACATGCGCGCACGCGAAGCGCCCGACGGGCCGGCGCAGACGCGAGCGTCCCGTAGGCCGTACCGTCGAGAGCCCGCGCGACAGCGATCCGCCTCAGGACCCCCGAGCCGACGTCATGCCCCTCAAGGGGCCGAACCAGCGATTGACGCGTTGCCTGTAGCGCGCGTATTCCTCGCCGAAATGGTCCCGTAAAACGCGTTCCTCTGGAACGATCTGCAGAACCGTCACGACCAGGACAAACAACGGCACGCCCAGGAAAGCGACCGCGTTACCGAGCCACAGCGCCCACCCGACCAACATCAGGGCAAGCCCCAGATACATGGGGTTGCGCGTCAAGCGGAAGGGGCCATGCGTAACAAGATGGCTGGCCTTCGAGGGGACGAGCGGATTGATCGTCGTGTGGGCGCGCCAGAACGTCACTCCCGCCCACACCGAAAGGGCGCCGCCCAAGAGCGCGGGCAACCATCCCCAGCTTGCAACGGCCGGACTGATCGGCAGCGCCAGATAGTGGTCCGTTTTGGCCATGGCGTAAGCCGCTGCGAGCATATACAAGGGCGGGGGAATGCGCGTCTTAAGCATGGTTCGACTCCTGTCAGGCCTCGCCTCCGAGGCAATCCGGATCCCACTGCGTGTCCGGTGGGCCCGGGCCCCCGTCTCAGGCGCAGTAATGCCAACGGATACAGGCTCGTGGGCTCGAACGAGGCAAGCCGCGCGGGCGCGCCTCGCGATGGATTCATGTAACCCGCCGTTCGCCATCGGGCGCCACCACCTTATCCAGCCGTTGCATGAAATTTCGCTTGGCCTTATGCGTGGCCCGCACAGAGCGAAGCCACGTCGCAAACTCCGTCTCCTGATTCGCGCGCCGCATCAGGTGCTGGATCTTGGCCACGAGCGCCGCGGCGTGATCGTAGGCGGAGTTTTTCTTGCCATCGACGACACGATCGAGACGCTTGCGATAGATATCGGCCGCACAGCCCGGGTCGCCCTCTTCCCGCGCGGCGGCGAGCGAAAACCACAGTTCCTCTGCGCACCCGCCGGCCCGCGCTTCCGCCAGCGCCGCCTCACTGTCGCCCTCCCAGAGAAACATTTCCACGAGCAGCGAATGGCCGCCACGCACCCAAAACCGGCGCTCGTGGCCGCGTCTTTCCGCCTTCAGAAAATCCTCGCGCACCCACGCGAGCGCCTTGGCGCGCCACACATCCCAGACCATGGCGCGTTCGGCGATCGCGGCAAGCCGCTTGTAGGACGCGAGCGAGGGCTGCCTTTGGAACAGGTCCCAGACGAGCGCAAGGGCCTCCTCGTGGCGGTCGAGGCGCGCGTATTCGTCGGCCAGAAAATCCACGAGCCGCGAATCGAGGTGATCCGGAAAGGCGGCGCGACCGCGCTGCGCCCAGGCGAGCGCCTCATCGGTGCGGCCGGCCCCGGCCAGCACCTCGGCAATCTTCAGGTAATCGTACGGGTAGCATAAGCGGCGGCTTTTTACGGCGACCAGGGCGTCGGTATCGCCAGACTCGCGGGCGAGCGCCTCCATGATGGAGGTGATCCGATAATACGGGATCGGCGATTCGGCTTCCTTGTCTGCCGGACCGAGCGCCGGGACCTTTCCCCACTCCTTTTCTGCGAGCGTCCTGAAGGCCTTCAGCCCCGCCTTGCCCAGAAACGGCGCGTAGTCGGAAAACTCCACCAGCCCCCAATCATCGAGCATCTGGAGCGCGAAAAGCTCTTTTCCGAAGGCCGCGGATTCAGGCGGCGCC
>JAKAXT010000019.1 GCA_021816425.1 Pseudomonadota bacterium
GGGCATAGCGGTACCGGCGCGGGCTGACCGATCCGTGAGCAAATACCCCTTCGTTTTACGCCAACTGCTTACACTGTGCTTACACGGGTTTTTAGGTTTCTTGGGGAATGTAGCGTAAGTCGCTGTTTTTATTGGTGCCCAGGGGCGGAATCGAACCACCGACACGAGGATTTTCAGTCCTCTGCTCTACCGACTGAGCTACCTGGGCGAAGCGCGCATTAAAGCCGCTCCCCGGGGCCGCGTCAAGACGAGGTCTGGTCCGGCGCGCCCAGGGACGGCGAATACCGGCCCCGCAAGGGGTGGCGGGGCGCCGTCCGGCCGCGCGCAGGGACCTTTTGTGGGGATCGGGGGAGCCGACAGGGGTGTGGCTTTCCCGTATCATAGGGGGGATGAAAGTCCTGCTGATCAGCCCCTACGAACTTGGCCGCCAACCCTTCTCGCTCGCCCATGCCGCAGCGCTCCTGCGCGCCCGCGACCACGAGGTCGTCCTGATCGATCTCGCGCAGGGCTCGCTACCCCGGGAAGGGCTGGAGGATTTCGATCTCATCGGGATCTCGCTTGGTATGCATACGGCCACGCGGATCGCGACGAGCCTCCTGCCGATGCTGCGCGCGAAGGCCGCCCGGGCGCGACTCGTCTGTTACGGGGTCTACGCGCCACCCAATCGTGGGCTCCTGGAGGACCTGGGCGTCGACGTGGTGCTGGGACCGGAATTCGAGGACGAGCTCGTCGCCTTGACGGGGGGCGAGGAGCCGGACAAGGGCGCGAAGGTGGCCTTCGTGGTCCCGGACCGCAAGGGGCTGCCGGCGCTTACCCGCTATGCGCACCTGCAACTGCCGGACGGTGGGCGCAAGACGGTGGGCTTTGTCGAGGCCTCGCGGGGCTGCAAATATCTCTGTCGCCATTGCCCGCTCGTGCCCGTGTACGAGGGGCGCTTCCGCGCCATCCCGCGCGACCTGGTGATCGCGGACGCCGCGCAACAGATAGAAGAGGGCGCCACCCACCTGTCGTTCGGCGACCCGGACTTCCTGAACGGCCCGACCCATGCGCTGCGCCTGCTCGAGACCCTCCACGAGCGCTGGCCGCACATAACCTTCGACGCCACGATCAAGATCTCCCACATCCTCGCGCACAGGGACCTGCTGCCCCGTCTGCGGGAATACGGCTGTTTGTTCATGACAACGGCCGCGGAATCCTTCGACGATACGGTCCTGGGCTTCCTCGACAAAGGACACACGGGCGAGGACATCCGTCACGCCGTGGTCCTGGCGCGCCAGGCGGGGATCGCCATCGCACCGACCTTCGTCCCCTTCACCCCATGGACCACGCTCGACGGTTATATCGACCTGCTCACGCAGGTGCGGGACCTGGGTCTCATCAATAGCGTAAGCCCCATACAGCTCGCGATCCGCCTGCTTATCCCGGAAGGCTCGTATCTGTTGCGGATCCCGGGCTTCCGGGATCGCCTCAAGCCCTTCGCGGAGGCCATCCTCGGGTATCCGTGGCAGAATCCCGACCCCCGGGTGGACGCCCTGCAGGCGCGCCTGCAGACCTGGGTGGAGCACGTCGAAGGCGGGGGGCACGACCGACTTTCGGCGTTCGCGGGCCTATGGCGCCTGGCGCACGAGGCTTCGGGGCGCAAGGCGCCGCCGCTTGCCGCCGATGGCGCGGGGCCGCATATTCCGCGTCTGTCGGAGCCCTGGTATTGCTGCGCCGAACCCACCACGTCTCAGCTCGCGCGCTGCGCGGTCGGGGCCTAAAGCGGCGAATCTCACCAACGGATAAGGAGTCGATATGGCAGAAAAGCGCTTTGGAGCAACCTTGCACGAATCCGGCGTGCGCGGCTACTTCGCGAAACCCGAGGGCGGGCCCGCGCCGCTTGTGATGGTTTTCATGGAAATCTGGGGCGTCAACGATCACATGCGTCTCGTGTGCGAAAAGCTTGCGGGCTTCGGGTTCGCCGCTTTCGCGATCGATTTCTATGACGGCGAGGTCTTCGATCCGCGGGCCGGGTTTGAACCGGCGGCGGCAAAACTGAAGTCGCTGGGCGACGAGGCCATCATGGACGCCTTTGCGCGCGCGGTGGGCTTTTTCAAGACGCGCAAGGACGTGGTGGCGGACAAGCTCGGGGTCATCGGCTTTTGCAACGGGGGTCGGCTCGCGTTTCTTGCGGCCACGCGCCATCCGCGGGACATCGGCGCGACGGTATGCTTCTACGGGGGAGGAATAGACAACCCCAAGGACAGGCTCGGGCGGGGCTCGGTGCTGGGAGGTGTCCCGCACCTGGAATCACCCGTGATGCTCTGCTACGGGGCCCAGGACTCGTCGATCACGCCCGATGAGCACGCGCGCATCGCCGAGACCCTGAGCCGCGCCAACAAGCGCTATACGCTGAGCGTGTTTCCCGACGTGGGGCACGCCTTCATGGACAAGGCCGGGGCCGCCGAGGAGCGCGCCACCGAGGTCGGCTGGCGCATGACGCGCAACTTCTTTGCGGGCACTCTGGCCGAAAGCCCCTGAACGGGCGCGGGCTTACTTGCTTCCCGGGGGCTTGTAGCCCTCGGGTATCGCCGATCCCTCGCCGAAGAAATAGGACTCCATTTCCTTTTCGAGGAATTTGCGGGCCTTCGGGTCCATGGGGCTCAGGCGATACTCGTTGATGAGCATGGTCTGGTGGCCGAGCCACAGCGTCCAGGCCTCTTTCGAGACACTCTCGTATATGCGCTTGCCGAGCTCTCCCGGATAGGTCGGGTAGGCCAGGGCCTCGGCCTCCTTTTTGAGTTTCACGCACACAACGGTTCGACTCATGACGCCTCCAGAAACTGGTTGACCAAACGGCGGACGGGCGCGGGCATCCCGGGCCCCGGTGTGCCCCCTTTATACCACATCATGTCGCAGCCCTCGGCCAACCCCCGTCCGCGCGAAAGACAGGCCACCCGCACGGGGGTGATGGAGAGCCTGAAGTGCGTGAAGACGTGGCGGACGGCGGGATAGGACGGGCCCAAGGCGCCCTCGAAGCCCAGGCCCTCGACGACCGCGGGCAAGGCGGCGAGCGCGGTGCTCTCCGGCAGGCTCCAAAGCCCGCCCCAAACCCCACGCGGGGGTCGGCGCACGAGCAGGACGCCCCGACCGGGCTCGGCGATGACCGCCATGTAGACCGCGCGCTCGGGCTTTGGTGGCCTTTGGCGCGGCGCGTCCTTGCCATCGAACGCGCAATCGGCGGCAAGCGGGCAGCGGGCGCACTCCGGTGCCTTGCGGCAGAGCAGGGCGCCCAGGTCCATGATCGCCTGGGTGTAGGCGGCCACGTCATGCATCGGCGTATGGGCGCGCGCGTGGGCCCAGAGGAGGCGCTCGGCCTGCGCATCGGGGCCTCGGACACCATGATAGCGGGACAGGACACGCCGGACGTTGGCGTCCAGGATGGCCGCCGGGACGCCGAACGCGAAGGCGACGATGGCGGCGGCGGTCGAGGCCCCGATACCGGGCAAGGCCGCCCACTCGTCCGCGGTCCGCGGGAAATCTCCGGCATCGCGCATGGCCAGGAGGCGCGCGGCGGCATGGAGGTTGCGCGCCCGCGCGTAGTAGCCAAGCCCGGACCACAAGGCGAGCACGTCATCGAGCGACGCGCGCGCCAGCGCCTGCACGGACGGGAAGGCGCTCATGAAGCGCCGGTAGTAAGGAACCACGGCGGTCACGGTCGTCTGCTGGAGCATGACCTCGGCAAGCCACCGCGCGTAGGGGTCGGCCCCCTGCCAGGGGAGGTCGTGCCGGCCGTGGCCACGGTACCAGGCAAGGACCTTGGCGCTGAAGCCGTCCACGGCTAGTGGATGCCCAGGGCGTGCTTCAGGGCGCCCCCCAGGGTCTTCAGGGTGGAGCGCAGGCCATTGTGGGAGGAGTCGCTGAAAAGGCGATTCAAGGAGACGCCGAGCCGGATGTGGCCCGGCGTGCCCCTGACGCGGACCGGGATGACGAGCCCGCTCGGCAGGGCGACCTGGAGAAGCGAGTTTACGGTCTTCGTAGCGAGCGTGACATCGCCTCGGCCGTGGATGACGGCGCGGGAGGTATGGAGGGTGAGGGTGCTCATGTGCACCACGCCATGGGCGACCGTGGCGCTCGCATGGAGCTGCGAAAACGTCGTACCGGCGGCGGGATGGGCCTTGTGGACCCCCGCCAGCGCCTTCGGGTCCCGGGCGATGAAGTCGAGGTCGATGCCGCGCAGGGAGCCATTGGGGATCGCCGCGGTGAGGCGGCCCGTGGCGGTGCGCTCGGCCTCGGCGAACGTCGTCCCCGAACCGCGCAGGCGGGCGTGGGCGTTCAAGGCCCCGGAGAACTCGGGAAAGAGATGGAGCGCGGTCAAGATCTGGCTCACCTGCACATGGGCGAGCCGGGCGTGTACCCGCCAGCGCGCCGGTGGTGGGCTGAGCGCGGCCGCGACCGTCCCGGCGAAGCGGCCCTGGTAGAGATCCATGGTCAGGGGCTTCAGGATCACGCGCCCGGCGGCGGCGTGCAGGACCGCGTGCAGCCTGGTCGCCAGGAGGCCGTGAATCCGGAGGCGGCCGCAGGTGAGCATCGCGTCGACGGGGGCGCTGAAGGCCGAGGACGGGGCGTGGACGGGTGCCGCGCCCTTCGGGGCCGCCCGGGGCGCGGCGGCGGTCGATGGCGCCGGCAGATAGGCCATGGGCCGCAAACGGTCGATGGCGAGGTCGGCCTTATACGAAAGCGGTCGGGCCGTGCGCGTGATGCTCCCGGTTAGGGTGGTCTTGTCGAGGGTGAGGCGCAACGGGGCCAGGTCCAGGGCGGCCGGGCTCCAGTGGAAGCCCAGGGTACCCGAAGCCTGCCGCAAGACGGTCGCATCGCGCGGCCGATAATGGAGCCCGAGGAGCGCGAGCAGCGGGCGCGGGGCGAAGGGGGGGATGGTGAGCCGACCGCTCGCGCTCAGGCCCGTGCTCGCGCGACGGACGTCGACGAGCCCGCGGGCCTTCAGGGTCGCGACCGAGAGATGCAGAGGCGAGAGGCGGAGCGCGGACGACTGATAGACGGCCTCGGCCGAGAGGCGAAAGGGCAGCGCCGGGTGGCGCGCGGTCTTCAGGACGCCGCGTAGCCTCACCGCGACCGGCCTCCCGGGAGCGATCGTACCGAGGCGCAGGGTGAGCCCCGACAAGGTGTCGTTGCCGCCCGTCCGAGCATTGCGGTAGCGGATGAGCGCGCCCTTCAGGGTAAGCCCGGCGGCGCGTAGCAGGACGAAGGCCGGCGCCTCGCGCGCCTCGGCACGGGCGGCGGCGGGGGAGCGGGGCTTGGCCGCGGGACGATGGATGAGCTGTGCCCAGTTCGTGGTCCCGGCCTTGTTCTCGGCGAGGTTCAGGTGCAGGCCCGTGAGGATGACGCGACGCAGGACGATGTGGCGCTGGAACAGGGGCAGGACGCGGACCTCGATGTCGGCACGGTCGACGCGCGCGAGGGGGCGCGCGCCGAAGCCCGGGGCGTTCCCCAGGGTCGCGCCGTCCACGCGGACGCCGAGCCAGGGAAAGAGGGTGATGCCGATCTTGTGGATCGTGACCGGCCGCCCGGTCGCCTGACTCAAGGTCTGGGCGATCTCGGCCTTCACCTCGTTGAGCGCGAGGAGGCCGGGGAAGAGCGCCACGGCGGCCGCGACCACAACGACAAGGAGACCCGCCGCGATGGCGATGAGACGCGTACGCTTCTTCACAAACCCGCTCTGTCAGTGGAATGGGTCTAGTCTAAGCCGCGGCGGCGGCGCAGACCAGAGGCGCAGGGACGGGTGTACGATCGCGTCCGGGTCCGGGTGGGGGAGCTGGGCGGTTTGGTTCGGGACGATTCCATCAGGACCGTTGCCGACTGTCTGCATGGTCGCGATGCGGGGACGATGGGGTGGAGCGGGTGAAGGGAATCGAACCCTCGCTATCAGCTTGGGAAGCTGAAGTTCTACCATTGAACTACACCCGCATAGCAGAACGCACGGCAAGGCAATACAATATACCGCGATCTGGAGATTTGCACCATTGCCTATACAGATTTATGTCAACGGACACGCGCGCGCCCTCCCCGAGGCCGCGGGCCTCGAAACCTTGCTCGCCGAGATGGGGCTGCTCGGCAAGCGTGTCGCGGTGGAGATCAATCGGGAGATCGTGCCGCGGGCGCGGCATCGGGAGCGCGTGCTGCGTGATGGGGATCGGGTCGAGATAGTTCAGGCGATTGGAGGCGGGTGATGGCGGAGGCGGGTGATGATTCCTGGCGGCTCGGCGGACGGACGTTTCGCTCGCGCCTGCTGGTAGGGACGGGTAAGTACAAGGACCTGGAGGAGACGAGGCGCGCGGTCGTGGCGAGCGGCGCGGAGATCGTCACGGTGGCGGTTCGGCGCACGAACCTCGGGCAAAATCCCGGCGAGCCCAACCTGCTCGAGGTCCTGCCCCCGGATCGTTTCACGATCCTGCCCAACACCGCCGGGTGTTATACCGCCGAGGAGGCGGTCCGCACCTGCCGGCTCGCGCGCGAACTCCTGGATGATCACAGGCTCGTGAAGCTGGAGGTTATCGGCGACAAGGGCAGCCTGTTTCCCGACATGGTCGAGACCATCAAGGCCGCCGAGACATTGGTGGCCGAGGGCTTCGAGGTCATGGTCTACACCACGGACGATCCGGTGGCCGCGAAACGCCTGGAGGGGATCGGCTGCGTTGCGGTCATGCCGCTAGCGGCCCCCATAGGCTCGGGGCTCGGTATACGCAACCCCTTCAACATCCGCCTCATCGTGGAGAACGCGCGGGTGCCGATCCTGGTCGATGCGGGCGTGGGCACCGCCTCCGACGCGGCGGTGGCCATGGAGCTCGGCTGCGATGGCGTGCTCATGAACACGGCCATCGCCGCGGCGCGTGACCCGGTGTTAATGGCGCAGGCCATGCGCAAAGGCGTGGAGGCGGGTCGCGAGGCCTATCGCGCCGGGCGCATGCCGAGGAAGACGGCGGCCGATCCCTCGTCGCCCCTTGCGGGCCTCGTGACGTGAACATCGCCGGACGCCGGGAGGTGCGCAGCTTCGCGCGCCGCGAGCGGCCGCTCGGGCGCGCCGCGCTCGCCGCCCGCGAACGCCTTTGGGAGAGGCTCGGGGTGCCGGAAGGGCAGTGGGGGCATCTCGGCGAGGGGCCACGCGACGTCTTTCTGGATATAGGTTTTGGAGATGGTGAGTCTTTACTTACATCGGCCGCCAGCGATGCCGGGCGGGATTATGTGGGGGTCGAGGTATACCGGACCGGGGTCATCAAGGTCCTGCGCGGCATAGAGGAGCGGGCGCTCGGAAACGTGAGGCTGATAGAAGCCGATGCCCATGACCTCCTCGGGAAGGTCGGCGAGGGGCGCATCGCGGCCATCCAGGTGTTCTTCCCGGACCCCTGGCCCAAGACCCGCCATCACAAACGCAGGCTCGTGCAGGAACGGTTTTTGAGGGAGGTGGTCCGGGTTCTGCGTCCCGGCGGCCTCTTTCACATGGCGACGGATTGGACACCCTACGCGCAGGCCGTACTCGACGCCGCGCGCGAGGTCCCGGCGCTGGTCCTGGCGGGCGAGGAGCGGGGACAGAGGCCCTGCACCCGCTTCGAGCGCCGTGGTGTTCGGCTCGGCCACGAGGTGCGGGATCTACGGTTTCATAAGGCCGCGTGAGCGCCGGCGAGTCAGCCGCGATAGGCCTCATCAAGGATACGGACGCGGTCAAGACGAACCCGGTGTTGTCCGCCCCGGCTATCCCGGAAGTGGAGATACTCCGCGCCCTGGCTCGTCTCGAGATCGAGGATGCGGACCCAGCCCTGGATATGCCGATCCCCCTCACGCCACTCCACTGACAGGGCGCTGCCGGTGATCACCGCGCGCTCGAAGCGGTCCTGGATGGCGCAGGCTATGGGCCGGTAATCCTCGTCCGGGGGCATGGGCTAGATGTCGAGATTGGAGACCTGGAGGGCATTTCGTTCGATGAAATCCCGACGCGGCTCGACCTGGTCACCCATGAGCGTGGTGAAGACGAGATCGGCCGCCACCCCGTCTTCGACATTCACCTTGAGCAACCTGCGGACGGCGGGGTCCATGGTGGTCTCCCACAGCTGATCGGGGTTCATTTCGCCAAGACCCTTGTAGCGCTGGATTCCGTGCCCACGCCGGGCCTCGGCCAGTAGCCACTCATAGGCCTGCTCGAAATTCGCGACCGGCTGCGCCCGGCCCTGGCGCTCGACGAGCCCGCCTTCCTTTATGAGGCCGGAAAGCTTTCCCCCCAAGACGCGCAGGCCCCGGTATTCCGCGGATTGCACGAAGGCGCCATCGAAGTGCGACGTGCGCACGCCGCCGTGCTCGCTTTTCACGAGGAGGATCTCGTGGGTGTCGAGCTGCGGGTTGTGGACCGCGCTCACCTCATAACGCACGGTGGTCTCTCTCAGGCCCGCGAGACGCTCCGACAAGGCCTGGGCGAAGGCGCGCGCCTGACCCGCGTCCTTCAGGATCTCGTTGGTGAGCGCCGGCATAGACATGAGCTCCTTCAGCGCGGTCTTGTCATAACGGCGCGCGAGACGGCGGAGATGGAGATCGCCCTTGATGTAGGCGTTGAATATCTCGGCGAGGGCGTCACCCACCAAGGCCTGCTCGCCCGTTCCACAGAGGAGGCTTGCGCCGTCCAGGGCGTTCTGGGCGAGATACGCGGTGAGCTCAGCGTCATCTTTGACATAGCGCTCGACCTTGCCGTGTTTGACCTTGTACAAGGGCGGCTGCGCGATATAGATGTGGCCGCGGGCCAGCAATTCGGGCATCTGGCGATAAAAGAAGGTGAGCAAGAGCGTGCGGATGTGCGAGCCGTCGACGTCGGCGTCCGTCATGATGATGATGCGGTGGTAACGCAACTTATCGGCGTTGAAGTCCTCGCGGCCTATGCCGGTACCTAGAGCGGTGATGAGCGTACCGACCTCCGCGGAGGAGAGCATCTTGTCGAAGCGGGCCCGCTCCACGTTCAGGATCTTACCCTTTAAAGGGAGGATGGCCTGAAAGCGCCGGTCGCGCGCCTGCTTCGCCGAACCGCCCGCCGAGTCGCCCTCCACGAGGTAGAGTTCGCAGAGGGCCGGATCGCGTTCCTGGCAATCGGCGAGCTTCCCGGGGAGGCCCGCGATATCGAGGGCGCCCTTGCGGCGGGTCATTTCACGGGCCTTGCGGGCGGCCTCTCGGGCCCGCGCCGCCTCGACGACCTTGTCGGCGATGGCGCGAGCGACCTGGGGGTTCTCCTGGAGATAACACCCGAAGGTCTCGTTCATGATCGACTCGACGGCTGCTTTAACCTCCGAGGAGACCAGCTTGTCTTTGGTCTGGGAGGAAAACTTGGGGTCCGCGACCTTGACGGAGAGGACGGCGGTGAGGCCTTCGCGCGCATCGTCGCCCGTGACCGCGACCTTGGCGCGCTTGGCGAGCCCGGATTCCTCGATGTAGTGATTCAGCGTGCGCGTGAGTCCCGCACGGAAGCCCGCCAGATGCGTCCCCCCATCTCGTTGCGGGATGTTGTTCGTGTAACAGAAGACGTTTTCCTGATAGGAGTCGTTCCACTGCAGGGCCAGGTCGACATAGACCCGGTCGCGCTCCGCCTGGAAGGCGATCACCTGGGCGTGGAGGGGGTCCTTGTTGCGGTTGAGGTCGACCACGAAGGCGGCAATCCCGCCCTGATACTCGAAGACGTCCTCCTTGTCGGTCCTTTCGTCGAAAAGCACGATCCGTGCCCCGGAATTCAGGAAGGACAGTTCGCGAAGGCGTTTGGCAAGGAGGTCGTAATGCATCGTGCAATCCGAGAAGATGGTCGGACTGGGCTTGAAGCGCACGATGGTCCCGGTGCGTTCCGCGGGGCCGAGGACGGCGAGCGGGGCTTCGGGTTCGCCCATATGGTAGCGTTGGTGGTGCTCATGCCCGTCACGATAGATCGTGAGGTCGAGAAATTCGGAGAGGGCGTTGACGACGGAGATGCCGACGCCATGCAGACCCCCGGAAACTTTATAGGAGTTCTGGTCGAACTTGCCGCCCGCATGGAGGACCGTCATGATGACTTCCGCTGCCGACCGCCCCTCGGAAGTGATGACGCCGGTGGGGATCCCGCGGCCATTATCCTCGACGCTGACCGACTCGTCGGCGTGGATGGTGACGCGAACCTCGGAACAATAGCCGGCAAGGACTTCATCGATGGCGTTGTCGACGGCCTCGAAGACCATGTGATGAAGGCCCGTTCCATCCTCGGTATCGCCGATATACATACCAGGACGTTTACGGACGGCGTCCAGGCCTTTGAGGACCTGAATACTGTCCTGATCGTAAGAGGGACGGGTTTCCATGCGTACGGACTCCTGCTGAATCGACCCATGTTAACACAAGGTCTGACTTAAGGCCCGCGGAGACCACCATGTTCCACGTGGAACACTGTGGCGGGGGAGGGGAAGGAGACCTCGTCGATCGCTGTCACGAAGGTCTGCAGACCGAGGTCGCTCAGGGTCTCGAAGAACGACGCGCGCCGCCTCGCATCGAGCTCCGCGGCGAGATCGTCGAGAAGCAGCACCGGTCGTTTGCCGGCTCCAGCCACGACCATCACGACCGCGAGCCGCCAGGCGCTCATCAACACCTTTTGCTGCCCGTGGGAGGCGACCTCCTGGATCGGTCGCCCATTCAACGTGAAGCTCACATCGGCCCGGTGCGGGCCGGCGAGCGTGTACCCCAACCGCTCATCCGTATCCCTGTTGGCCTCCAGGGCGGCCGCCAGGCTGTCGCCCTGCCATCCCGGGCGCAGCCCTGTTCCCGCCACCCCGCCCAGCTGCTGTCTCTCGACCACTTCGGCGAAGGGGCCCTTCAAGGCCTGCGCGGCCCGGCCCCACATATCCGCCAACACGGCACTCACTTGAATCAGACCGGGATCGAACGCGCGGTAGTTGGCATCCCGCATCCTCAGGGAGGCGTTACGCTGGCGCAGGAGGCGCTGATAGCGCCGCCAGGTATCGAGAAACAAAGGTTCCACGTGGAACATAAGCCAGTACACGACCGCCCGGCGCGCATTCGCGTCCTGCAACATCCCGTAATGCGATTCCGGACTAAACACCATCAGGGGCAGTCTTTCATAGACCTCGGCCGCCGACTTGACCGGCGCGCCATCGAGTATCCAGATCTTTTCCGAGGCGCTGCGTTCGTAACGCACTTTCCCTGCCCCGAGACCCTCCCCGAACCCCAGGCGTACGCTGAGACGTTCCCGGCCATGCGCAACCGCGGCCCTCACGCTCCCGGATCGCAGGGTCTTCCCCGTAGCTGCGAGCGCGATACCCTCCAGCAGGCTCGTCTTGCCGGCCCCGTTGGCCCCTATGATCAGGTTCATCCCAACCGCGGGCCGCCACTCCACCGCCCCCAGGCAGCGAACGTCCGTCAGATCGAGCGCCGTTATGGTCATACAAGGACCTCGCGGTCCATACCGGCTCGCCTAGAGGCGCACCGGCATCACCACATACACCTGTTCCTCCGCCTTCCCTTTCCCCTTGATCCGCGCGCCCCCATCGCTGTTGTTCCAACCAAACAGCACCTCCTCACCCTCCAAGGCGCCGATCGCTTCCACGAGATAGGTCACGTTAAACCCTATCTCCCATTCCGGTACGGGCCCGTTCAGCTCCAGCTCCTCCCAAGCCTCATCCCGATCGGTATTGGTCGCGCTCGCCGCCAGGGTCGTGTCCTTGAACCTGAGCCTTATCCCCCGAAACTTTTCCGTCGAGACGACCCCGACCCGCCCCAGCATCTCCAACACGCTCGCCCGCGGCAGCGCCACTTCTTCTTTCACACTCTGCGGAATCACCCGGTGGTAATCCGGGAAGCGGCCATCCACGAGCTTCGACACGAACACGAGATCGTCCTGAACGACCCGAATATGATTGGTCGACAGACGCACCTCCACGGGCGCGCTCTCATTCCCCAGGAACCTCGCCATTTCCGCCACGGCCTTCCGCGGGATGATGACCTGGCGTTCCGCGCCGGTCTCCTCCGCCAATTCCGCCGTGCACAAGGCCAGCCTGTGACCGTCCGCTGCCACCGCCCGCAACACCCGCCCCCCGAACTCCAACATGACCCCGTTCAGGTAATAGCGGACATCCTGCTGCGCCATGCAAAACTGCGTCTTCTCGA
Organism: Pseudomonadota bacterium; assembly: GCA_021816425.1. GTDB lineage: Bacteria > Pseudomonadota > Gammaproteobacteria > Acidiferrobacterales > Acidiferrobacteraceae > Acidiferrobacter. The sequence goes on from JAKAXT010000019.1 coordinate 12,172, forward strand.
TGATCCTCTTCAGGTCCACCCGTGGTACATGCAAGCCCTCTTCCCACTGCACGTCCATCAGGTTCGGGAAATCCTCCACGGGCAGCGTCGCCAACTGGAAGCGACTCCGGCCCATCGCGACCCGGAACCGCGACGCGTCCATTTCACAACGCAACGAACTGCCGGCCGGCAAGGTCCGCACGATGTCCAGAAACTTCCGCCCCGGCACCGTAATGCTCCCGCCTTCCTTAACCTCCGCCGCGCACCGCGCCACCACCTCGATCTCGAGGTCCGTCCCGGTCAGGACCACCTCGCCGTCACCCGCCTTGATCAACACGTGCGTGAGTATCGGTTTTGCCTGACGTCGTTCGACGACACTCCCCACGACATTCAGGGCCTTCAGTAGCTCATCTCGCCCGATCGTCAGCCGCATATAGTCCTCTTATCCCCACGTTAGCCATAACTTGAATTTATATATCTTTACCTAGTAGCAGTAATTATTACGTCGACGCAGTCTGTGAATAAACCCCTCCAAACCCGCCTTTTCCCTTCAGGTCGAGCCCGGATAAACCCGGTATAACCCCCCTTCGCTACTGTGGGTAAGCTTGTGGATAGATGTGCATAAAAACCACGATCCACCCAAAGGCCGGTTTCATTCTTTTTTATCCACAGCTTATGTCGTCAATATCCTCGTCAGGTTCGCGTAATCTTCCTTGATCCTCGGATCCTCCTCCACGAGCTCGCTTACCTTGCGACAGGCATGAATGACGGTGGAGTGATCCCGCCCCCCAAACTCCTTCCCGATCTCGGGGAGGCTATGGTGTGTAAGCTCCTTGGCGAGCGCCATGGCGATCTGCCGCGGGCGCGTGATCTGCCTCGAGCGGCTCTTGGCGCTCAGGTCCGAAACCCGGATCTTGAAGTATTCGGCCACGATCTTTTGAATATTCGTGATCGTGACCAAGCGCTCCTGGAAGGCGAGGAGGTCCTTCAGACTCTCCGCCGCGAGGGCCAGATCGATCGCCCGCCCGGTGAAGTTCGCGCTTGCCATGACACGCCGCAACGCGCCTTCCAGCTCACGCACATTGGAACGTACCCGTTTGGCGATAAAGAACGCCACCTCGTCACGCAAGGGCAGGCCTTCCTGCTGCGCCTTCTTTATAAGAATGGCGACCCGGGTCTCGAGCTCCGGCGGTTCGATCGAAACCGTCAAGCCGGATCCGAATCGCGAGACCAGGCGTTCCTCCACCCCGACGAACTCCTTCGGAAACCGATCGGCCGTAATGATGACCTGCTTCTGTCCCTCGAGAAGGGCGTTGAAGGTGTGAAAAAATTCCTCCTGCGACCGTTCCTTACCCGCGAAGAACTGGATGTCGTCGATCAATAAGGCGTCCAACGACCGGTAATACTTCTTGAATTCGTTGATGGCGTTATGCTGCAAGGCCTTCACCATATCGGCCACGAATCGCTCCGAGTGCACATAGGACACCCGCGCCTCACGCTTGTGGGTCGTCAGAAGATTCCCGGCGGCCTGCATTAAGTGAGTCTTTCCTAACCCTACACCACCATATATGAAAAGGGGGTTGTACGCTCCCCCGGGGTTTTCCCCCACCTGTCTCGCGGCCGCCCGCGCCAGCTGGTTCGATTTACCCTCGATATGCGTCTCGAACGTGAAATCCGGGTTCAGGCGGGAACTGTGGGGCGCCTCGCGCCGCGCGGTGGCACTCGCGACCTTGGGGACCGGCGGGTTCTTCGCCGAGGCGCTGCCGACTTGCACTATGACGCTGATGGCGCCCGTGCCACCCCGGTACTGCGCGACCAATTCGGCTATCCGTTCCGCGAAGCGGTCCTTCACCCATTCCGTTACGAAACGGTTCGGCGCCAGGAGCCGCAGGCAATCTTTCTCCCATTCGGCTTGAAGCGGCCGGATCCAGGTATTGAACTGCTGCGCAGAGAGCTCCTCTTCGAGCCGGTCCAGACACTTCTTCCAAATGCTCGGCTGACTCACGGCGCTAAGACCCGATAGGAGGGGGATAGACCGGATAGTCTAGGGCGAGCCCAAGTTATCCACAAGATCCGTTTACCGGGATCCCGCTTCGCATGCCGTTGACAAACCGACGTGGACCTCGTAGTGTTCCGGCCTTTTGAGACTCACCGACATTAAGGGTTCGCCATGAAAAGAACATTCCAGCCGAGCGTTTTGAAGCGTAAGCGCACCCACGGGTTTCGTGCCCGCATGAGCACCCCCGGCGGGCGGGCCGTCATCAATGCGCGCCGCGCCAAAGGGCGCACGCGCCTTAGCGCCTAAAGCGCGGTGGCTCGGGGCGCCGAAAGTTTTCCACGGCACGCGCGGCTCACGGACCCCGAGCGTTACCAGGAGGTTTTCAAGACCGGCAAGAAGGTGCGGCATCCGCTCCTGGGGATCGTCGCCCGGCCGAGCGAGGAGGGTCACGCGCGCCTGGGGCTTGCGGTATCACGCAAGGTCTCCCGCAAGGCCGTGGTCCGTAACCGCATCAAGCGCCAGGCGCGGGAATACTTTCGCCGCGAGCGCGGGCGCCTGTGCGCCCTGGACTTCGTCGTGATCGCTTATCCCGACGCCGCGACCGCCGAGTCGAAGGCGTTCACCGAAGCCCTTGCCACCCTTTCGCAAAAGATATGCCGCCTATGCGCAAAGCCCTGATGCTCCTGATCCGCGGCTACCGCTATTTCATAAGCCCCTGGCTAGGGTCTCGCTGTCGCTATTATCCGAGCTGTTCCGCCTACGCGCTCGAGGCCATTGAGCGTCACGGCGCCCTGCGCGGCGCCTGGCTCGCCTTGCGCCGCATCGGCCGCTGCCACCCCTGGCACGCCGGCGGGCATGACCCTGTTCCTCGCTGAGGTAGTCTGAAATCCCGACCATGAACAATTATCGTCCGGTCCTTTACGCTCTGCTCGCCGTCATCCTGTTTTTCATCTGGACGGACTGGCAACACTGGCACGCTCCGGTGCCGCCCCCGGCGCCCGCGGGGAGCGCCCTGCCCGCCGCGCCCGGCGTCGCCGCGCCCACCGCGCCCACCGCGCCCACCGCGCCCACCGCGCCCGTGACGCCGCAAGCGGCCCGGCCGTCGGCCCCCGCCGTCGCGAAGACGACTTCACCGAAGGCCCCCACGGCCGCGGTGGTCGTGAAGACCCGTCTGCTCACCGCCACCCTGAGTGCCGGCGGCGCCGACATCACGGACCTGGCCCTGCATCGGTATTTCGCCGACAAGAGTCATGGGAAGCAGCCTTATGCCCTGTTGAAGCCCGCGGGCCATACCGTTTTCTCCAACGAGAACGGCCTGCTCGGCCAGGTGAACCTCCCCAACCACACGAGCGTCTACGAGACTCGTGGCGGCGACTACACGGTCCCCGCTCACGGCAAACCGCTCGCCGTCCGTTTTCGCTGGCATGAAGGCACCATAAGCGTCCTCAAGACCTACACGTTCGCGCCCGACAGTTATACGGTGCCGGTCCGCTACGCGGTCCATAACGCCGGCACCAAGCCGATCACGGTCTATCTGTACAACCAGTTTCTGCACAGCCCGCCGCCGAAGAGCCATCTCTTCCATTCGGCGCCGATTTATATCGGGGCCTCCTATTACACTCCCCAGCACAAATACCATAAGGAACCTTTTCCGCGGATGACGAAGCATCCGCTCCACGTCGCCGCGACCGGCGGCTGGGTCGCCGTCTCGCAACACTATTTTCTCGGCGCGGCGATACCGCCCCCGAGCACGCCCGCGATCTTTTACAGCTCCGTGCTGGCGGGTCCCCGTTACATCGTCGGCTACAAGACCGCCCGGCCGCTCGTGGTCGCCCCGGGCCAGACCGGCGTGCTCGCGACCCGGCTCTTTCTCGGCCCCAAAAAGCCTTCCCTCCTGAAGTCGGTGGCGCCCGGGCTCGGACTGACCGTCGATTACGGCTGGCTCACGGTGCTCGCGCAGCCGCTCTACTGGGTCCTCTCGCATATCGAAGCCGTGGTCGGGAACTGGGGCATATCGATCATCCTGCTCACGGTCCTGATCAAGGTCATCTTCTTCCCGCTCTCGGCCGCGAGCTTCAAGTCCATGGCCAAGATGCGCAAGCTGCAACCGCGGATGGCGGCCTTGAAGGAGCGTCACGGCACCGACAAGGCCGCCCTCCAGCAGGCCATGATGGAGCTCTACAAGACCGAGAAGATGAACCCGCTCGGCGGCTGTCTCCCGATGATCGTCCAGATACCGGTCTTCATAGCCCTGTATTGGGTGCTGCTCGACAGCGTCGCCTTGAGGGACGCGCCCTTCCTCCTGTGGATCCACAACCTGGCCGCCCCCGATCCGTACTTCGTGCTGCCCATCCTCATGGGCATATCGATGCTGGCCCAGCAGATGCTGAACCCGGCCATGATGGACCCGACGCAGCGCAAGGTGATGATGGTGATGCCGGTGATCTTCACGGGCTTCTTCCTCTTTTTCCCCGCGGGCCTCGTATTGTATTGGGTCACGAACAACGTTCTTTCCATCCTCCAACAGCAATGGGTCATGGCCCGTGTGGATAAGGCCTGAGGTGACTTGAACGCGGCTGAGACGATCTGCGCCATCGCCACGCCCCCCGGCATGGGGGGCATAGGGGTTGTGCGGGTCTCGGGCCCCCTCGCGCCTACCATCGCCCGGGCCGTGTTGCGCGCGGTCCCGGCCCCGCGCATCGCCACCTTGTCCACCTTTCGGGATGAACAGGGGAGGGCGCTCGACCAGGGAGTCGCGCTCTTCTTCCCCGCCCCGGGCTCGTTCACGGGCGAGGACGTCCTCGAACTCCAGGGGCACGGCAGCCCCGTCGTCCTGGACAGGCTCGTGAAGGCCATCGTCGCCCTGGGCGCGCGCTGCGCGCGACCCGGGGAATTCACCGAGCGCGCCTTTCTGAACGGCAAGATCGATCTCGTCCAGGCGGAGGCGGTCGCGGATCTCATAGAGAGCGCCCACGAAAGCGCCGCGCGCGCCGCCATGAACACCCTGCGCGGGGCCTTCTCCGAGATCCTGCAGGCCATGGACGAGCGCCTCGTCCGCCTCCGCACCCACGTCGAAGCCGCCCTCGATTTTCCCGATGAGGGCCTCGACATCGCGGATGATGCCGCCCTCGCCGAAAGTCTCCGCGGCCTCGCCCGGGACGTGGCCGAGGCCATGCGCCGCGGCCGGGAAGGGCGCGTCCTCCAGGAAGGCGGCCGCGTCGCCATAGCCGGCGCGCCGAACGCCGGCAAGTCCACGCTCCTGAACGTCCTCGCCGGCCACGATGCGGCTATCGTAAGCCCCTATCCGGGCACCACCCGCGACCTCGTGCGCGAGCGCGTCGTGATGGAGGGGCTTGCTTTGGATCTCATCGACAGCGCGGGTCTGCGGCCCACCGACGATCCCGTGGAGCGCGAAGGCATACGACGCGCCGAGGCGGCGCTCGCCGAGGCGGATTGCGTGCTCTGGCTCGTCGACGACACGGCAAGCGCCGCGCCGCCCCCGCCCAGCCCGCCGCCTGGGGCGATCACGGTCTACACCAAGATCGACCAGACCGGGCGGGCGGCGGGGCCGTGCGCGGAGGGCTTCGCTGTCTGCGCGCCCAGCGGGGCGGGCATCCCCGAATTGCGCCGCGGCGTCAGCGCCCGTCTCCTCGGGCGCCAGGCGGGCGGCGGCGGGGAGGGCGTCTTCACCGCCCGGCGCCGGCACGTGGCGGCCCTGGAGCGCGTGGAACAAGCGCTCGCGCGGGCCTTGGACCACAAGCAAGGGGGCAGTGCCGAGCTCGTTGCCGAGGAGTTGCGCCTCGCGCATGAGGCCTTGGGCGAAGTGACCGGGCGCATGACGAGCGACGAGCTGCTCGGGCGCATCTTTTCCGACTTCTGTATAGGAAAGTAAGGGGGCCCCGGGCGGTCGCGGGGCGCCACGCATCACCCGCCGCGACGGCCGAAGTCCGCCGTCCCCCCTGATATACTTCCCCGGAATCGAGACCTGCAACCTCCCGGGAGAAGCCGTGGCGTCCACCGACGATCCGAAAGGCCGCCGCGCCCTGGCCGGACCTCTGTTGCTCTTTCTTGCGGCGCTCGCCGCGCTCATAACCGCCAACTCACCCTATGGGCGTGCGTTCCATGCCTTCTGGCACGACCCCCGTGCCCTGGCGGGCCTCACCTTGACCGCGCACGGCTTCGTCGACAAGGCCCTCATGACCGTGTTCTTCCTGGTCGTGGGGCTCACGCTCAAACGCGAACTCCTGCATGGCGCCCTGCGCCACCCGCGGGCCATGTTCCTGCCGCTTGCGGCGGCCCTCGGGGGCATGCTGCTCCCGGCGATCATCTACCACGTCCTGAATCCCACGGGCCCGGCCGCGGCGGGCTTTGGCGTCCCGATGAGCACGGACGCCGCGTTCGCGGCGGGCGCGCTCGCCTTGCTTGGCCGGCGCGCGCCGCGCAACCTCCTGATCTTCCTGCTCGCCTTGGCGATCGTCGACGATGTCGGCGCGATCCTGGTCATCGCGTTTTACTACACGAGCCATTTTCGGCCGGCCGCCCTGCTCTGGGCGGTGCTCGTGACGGTCGCCCTCATCGTGATGAACCGCCGCGCGGTCCATGGTCCGGCGGTTTTTGTGGTCCTGGGCGGCGCCTTGTGGCTTGCCTTGTGGCGCGCGGGGATCGACCCGCCCCTGTCGGGCGTCGTGCTGGCCGCCGCGCTCCCTTCCGGTGGTCACGCCCACGGGGCGGAGGCTGCGCCGCGCCCCGTGGGCGACCGGCTCGAACGGCGGCTCTCACCCTACGTCTCGTTTGTGATCCTGCCGCTCTTCGCCCTCGCCAACGCCGGGCTCGCCTTCCATCCCGCCGACCTCACGCGCGCGACGCCCGTCCTGGCCGGCGTGTTTCTCGGCCTGCTCCTCGGCAAGTTCGCCGGCGTGGGCCTGGTGTCGTGGCTCGCCGTGCGCCTGCGCTGGGCCCACCTTCCGACCGGCGTCACGCTCCGGCACGTGCAGGGCGCCGCGTGGCTGAGCGGCATCGGGTTCACGATGGCGCTCTTCGTCAACGGCCTCGCGTTCGCGTCCGGCCCCGATCGCGCCGCCGGCAAGCTCGGAATCCTGCTCGCCTCGCCGCTCGCGGCGGTGCTGGGGATCGCCTGGCTCTGGCGCTCAGGGTCCCGCCGTCCCCCGGACCGCGGCGAGGACGCCGCCGCGGCCTGAAGCGCTTCACGCGGCGCTTAAGCTCAGGCAGCGTGGCGGTCCGGCCACCGTAGCGGACGTCCATGTAGCCCCGGGTGATCATCGCGATCTCGTCACGCAGATCCGGCCTCTCGCGTGCGGCCCGCGCCCCGTAGTCCGCCGGACCCTCGGCGCTCAGGCGCGGCACGCCGATCCGCCCCATGCGCCGGCAATAGCGGTCATAGGTCTCGCGCGCCGCGTCCCGCGGAACCCGCACCCGCCCGCCGAGCGTCTTTACGAGCGACAGCGCCACGAAGGCAAGCGCGATGGTGGCGAGGCCCAAGGCGACGGGACCCGCATCCCGCCATCCGAGATCTCTCAGCAACTCGGCCTGGCGGCGACCGCTATAGTCGACGATCCAGTTGTCCCAGTCGGTCGTGGCCGCGTCCTGAAAAAGCCGCGCACGATGGCGAAGCGCGTTCCACCAGGGCCGCGCGCCCGCAAGGCGCGCGCCGCCGTGCTCCCAAAACCTCCGGAACGCCGGCCACCGCTCCTGCAGCGCCCCTGGCGCCACGACCGCGGTCGGGTCAACGCGCAGCCAGCGGCCGCGGGCCCAGATCTCATCCCACGCGTGGGCATCGTAATTGCGCACGATGACGTCGCCGCCATCGGGGTTGAATTCCCCCCCGTAGAAACCCACGACGACGCGGGTCGGCACCCCCGCGGCCCGCATCAGGGTCGCGAAGGCGGCGGCGTAGTCCTCGCAATAGCCCGCGCGGACCTGGAACAGGAAGCGCGACATCGGATGGCGCCCCATGACCGGCGGGTTCAGCGTGTACACGAAGTGGCGTCGCACGAAATACGCCAGCACCCGATGCGCGAGAGCGCGGGGGGAGGGCGCGCCTTGGCCGAGCCGCGCGGCAAGCGCCCGCACGCGCGGGTTCAGGTCAGATGGCAAGGCCAGTTCCTGGCGGCGTTGCCCAGGCGTGAGCCGGCCAAAGCGCTCGCTTGCGCTGGCAAGCCGGTAGCGGACCAGATGCCGGACCGCGTGGCGCGCCCGCACCACGCCGCCCGGTTCCAGCAAGCCCCGCTGCGGGGAGCGCGCCGGCCAGTCCAAGGCCGGCAGGACGCGATTGCCGGTCGGGTTCAAAAGGACCGTGTAGGGGGCGTAGGGACGGCCCTTGGTGACACCGGGGGCGCCCGGTGGACCCGGGTGCCACACGCGGCCGTTGGTGACCGAAAGGACGTAGGCCCGAAAATAACGCCGGTCCCGGGGTGGGCGCGGCCCGTGAAAGATCACGCGCATCGCCACCGCGCGCGAAGACAGCAGCGCGCTCAGGGAACCGGGCCGCAGGTCCGGCGTAAGCCCGGTCTGTCCGACCGGCCGCGGGGCGCTGTGCCAAAGCCCGCCCGCGATCCGGGGAAACACGACATAAGCGAGCGCCGCAAGCGGGATCGCCTGCAGCATGACGATGGCGCTCTGGCGCAGGCGCTGCCGGAAGGAAAGCCCGCGCGGCTGTGCGATGATCGATAGCGCCACGAAAGACAAAATCAGAAACGCAAGCGCAAACGCCCCCATGCCCATGGAGGGCTGGAACAAAAGATCGCCGAGGAGGGCCACATAGCAAAGGAGCACGAGCACGACGGCTTCGCGCGGCGTCTCCGATTCGAGACACTTCAGACCAAGCAGCATGACAAGCAGGCTGAGCCCCGGGTGTTCCCCCACCAGCGTGTGGAAGCGCCCATAGACGAGCAAGGTGACCGCCACCACCAGCACCCACAGCAGAGACCGCGGGGGCCGCGCCAGGAAACGGCCTTGCGCATAGCGCCATGCCACGAAGACGGCGCCTATCGTGACCGTCCACCAGGGCAGATGGGTGAGGAGGGGGACCCAGGCGAGCGCCATGAGTCCCGCGATCAGGGGTGGCGGCGTGAATCCGGCGGTGTCAGCGGTCTTGTTCGCCATGCAAGGCCAGGGCCTTCAGGCAGCGTTCGAGGTGGGCGGTGCCGGCGGCGGCCGGGACCCGATCCTCGCCCAGGGCGAGCCCATAACGGTATCCGCCTTTCTCGGCATCGAGCGCCTGCCGGCAGAGGCGTCGCAGCTCTTCCTCGGTGCCCCGGGCGGGATCGACGGCAAGCCAGATCTCGCGGTCGGCGAGGCCGGCGAATCGTTTCACCAAAAACCCTTTGCCCGCCGCCACGGCCTTCCAATGGATATGGCGGGGATTCTCTCCCGGGCGGAAGGCGACGAGCCCCGCGAAATCCCCTCCGCCCTCGGGCCCGAGGGCGCTCGCCTGGTTGTCGGAGTCACGGCTGGCCTGCCCGGGGGGCAGGGCGGCATAGGGAATCGGATTGGGGTAAGCGATCGCCGGATCCTCGAGCGCTATGCCTCGGGAGAATGCGCGCAGCAGGCCGAACGGGTAGCGGCTGCTCAGTCGCAGCGGGGGCGCCGGGATGGCCCCGCGGCGCGCCGCCGGCCAGGGGATCTCGACCGTGCGCTGCGCGTGCGGCCCGAGATCCACGGTCACCGAGGGCCCCTTGCGCACCGCCAGCGTCACCCCAAACCGCGGCGTGTCGGTCGGGTTCGCCAGGATCACCCGGAACCCCACCGCTGACCCCGCGAAGGCCGCGCGCGGCAGGCCCTCGTGGACGACGAGCCCGAGCAGGTTGCGCTGGCCTATCGCCGACGACAGGGTGGCGAAGGCCGCCAACAGAAAGGTGACGGCGTAGGCAAGCCCGTTGCCGTAATTCACGGCGGCGAGCAACAGGACGAAGACGATGGCGCCGAACCACAGGCCTTCGCGCGTCGGGATGAGATAGATGGAGCGGCGCCCGAGGGTCTGGGCGGGCCGGCTCATGGGACCGCCACGACCTCGAGGAGCCGCTCCACGTCGCGCGCCGGGTCGCCGACCGGGAGCCTGTGGGCGAGGACCGCCACCGCCACCGCCTGCACGTCCTCCGGCAGGGCGTAGTCGCGGTCTTGAAGGAGGGCATGGGCCCGGGCCGCGTCGCGCAGGGCAAGACCCGCCCTGGGCGAAAAACCGCCACCCCAATCGGGGCGCGCGCGGCTTGCCGCGAGCAGGTCCTGGATGTAATCCAGCAGGGCCTCCGAGCAGCGGATCCCCCGCGCCTTGGCGCGCAGGGCCAGGAGGTCGGCCGGCGCAAGCAACGGGGCCTGCTCGCGGGCCATGGCCTGACGGTCCCCGCCGGTCAGGATCTCGCGCTCCGCGGCGCGATCCGGGAAGCCGATCGTCAAGCGCATCAGAAAGCGATCCAGTTGCGACTCGGGCAGGGGAAAAGTGCCGATCTGGTGGTGCGGATTCTGGGTCGCCACCACGAAGAAGGGTTGCGGCAGCGCGTGGCGCACCCCGTCCACCGTCACCTGACCTTCGGCCAGGGCCTCGAGCAGCGCGCTCTGGGTCTTGGGCGTGGCGCGATTGATTTCATCGGCCAGCAATAACTGGGTGAAGACCGGGCCCTTATGAAAATGGAAGCCGCGCTGCTCCGGATCGAATATCGAGACCCCGACCACATCGGCCGGCAACAGGTCGGCCGTGAACTGCAGGCGCTTGAACTCGAGCCCGAGCACGGCGGTAAGGCCGTAAGCCAGCGTCGTCTTGCCGACACCCGGGACATCCTCCAGCAGCAGATGGCCGCCCGCGAGCGCGCAGCAAAAGGCGAGCTTCACCGTCCGGGCCTTGCCGACCAGGATTCTCTCGAGCGCGGCTTGGACAGGCGCGACCAGCGCATGGGGGGATATCGGGGCGTCCACGCTTCCAGTATAGGGTGCCCGGGCGCGCTTGCCTACCTCCGGGCGGCCCCCCGCGCCCCCCGATCGGCCCCCCGGATAAGCCGCCCAACGGACTCATCCGTACCACACTTGCGGCCGCCATCGACTATACTCACTCAATTCTCCAGCGCGCCTCGCGGCGCCTCGAACGCGGGACCACAAGGTTTATGGGTGCGGCTATGACCGAAAGACTACTGACTGGAAAGCGGAAAACGGCGCCAGGATTCACCCTCATCGAGGTGATGATCGTCGTCGCCATCCTGGCCATCATCACCATGATCGCGATCCCGGTCTATTCGAGCTACGTCAAGGACGCCAAGATCGGACGCGGCGAGAACAATCTCGTGCTGCTGTCCACGCTCATGGAGCGGTATTACCAAAACAACAATCTCTACCCGGCGAGCAACCCGTCGCTCACGCCGAACGCGATCCCGGGCTGGAATCCGGGCAACAACCCAAACCCGCTCTTCACCTACGCGATCCAGAATCCCGACCTGGGCGTCTGCAACGTCGCGGCCCCCGCCGGGCCGAGCTACGATCTCACGGCGACGCCGAACGCGAACTCCGGCCTGCCGGCCGGCGAAATCTTCTATCTCGACAGCCAGAACGACCGCTGTGAAAAGCTCCCGAACGGGACGCTGGTGATGGGGTGGTGACATGGGCCTAGAGCGTTCTTCCCCGGGATCCCGCACCGCGCGCGGGCTCACGCTGGTCGAGCTCGTGGTGGTGCTCGCCATCATCGTCATCATGACGGGCGCGGGCTTTCTTGGTCTCCTGTCCTGGCTTGGGACGAACAACGTCAACGTGGCCCAGGCGCGCGTGCGCACCGCCTTGCAGACCACCATGGCCGACGCCTTGACGAGCCCGCCATCGTCCACGACCCCCTATCGCAACTGGTCCCTGGAGGTCGTGACGCTCGGCGGCAAGCAATACCTCTATGTCTGCACCGGCAGCCAGGGCGGATGCGCCGGCAACACCAATCCCGCGGCGGGCCCCGTGCAGGTGCGCGTGAGCGTCATCCCCACGAACGTCCACCTCACCATCAACAAGAAACCGCTCACCTGTCTTGCCTTCGGTCCCCTGGGTCAGCCCCTGCTCGCGGCCACCACGCCCGCGAGCGCGCAGGCCAACGCCTGCTATTGGCCGGCCGCGGTCAACGGGCAGTGGACCTTCCAGGCGAGCGTCTCGGGAGGCGCTGCGGCGAGCAAAAGCTATGTCTTCTAAAGGATTCACCTTGATCGAGGTCTTGGTGTCGCTCGTGATCTTCCTGCTGATCGCCGTCGGCGTCGGGCTCGGGCTCCATCATGCCGTCGACAACAACGTCTTCGACAGCCAGCGCCAGGACGTCTTGAATACCACCCTCGAGCAGCTTCACGCCTATCCGCCCGGCACCCTTTGCGGGAGAACCGTACCGGCCACCACGGCCGCCGGCCTCACCTTCTCGATCGCCGTCACCTGCGTGCCCGCGCAGATCCTGGTTGCCCCGCCGACCCCGAACCCGGCGGTCACAGTCATAGTCCAGCAGGTCACGGCGGTCGCCCACTGGACGACATTTGGAGTCGCGCGCAGTGTCACGGTCGAACAGTAAAGGCTTCTCCCTGGTCGAGCTCATCGTCGCCATGGCCGTGGGCGCGCTGCTCGTATTGGCCGCCATGATCCTTTACGTCCCCGTGTCGCGCTCGCTCGTCGATCAGGGGGTGGTGGGCCAGCAGACGCTGAACGAGGCCGTGAACTACGACTTCAACGTCATGAACATGGCCAATGCCGGCTATGGCGTGGCCACGCCGCAGCTGAACACCGATGTCATCCTCGTGACCGGCACGGGCCCCGGCCACAATGCCACCGTCGCCCTGCCTTCGAGCGGGGCCGTCCAGGGCGACGGGCTTTTCTGGGACTGGGTCGTGCCCGTCACCACGGGCACCGCGGCCTGCGCCGGGGTGCAGGTCGTGCCAAGCGCCAACAGCACCGCCGGGAACGAGCGGCTCGTGTACTTCGAAGAGGTGCCCGGGGGCGCTTGCACGCCGGCGGCCATGAACACCGCCACGAACTGGGACACCGTGACCCTCTTGCCGAGCGTTGCCGCCGGCGCCACCGCCCCGATCACGGTGACCGCGGCGCAAAACTGCGATCTGCGCGGCTCGCAGATCGCGGGCAATCCCGTGCTGCACCCCGTCGCGAGCCTGAATTTGTCGATCGCCAAGACCCTGACCGGGGGCTTCTTCGCCCACCAGGCAGACCAGGCCCCGGTATCGGTCTGTCTGCGCAATCTGCCCTGATGAGGAGGGCTGTCGCCATGTCTACGTCTCCCAGCAAACAGCGCGGCGTGTCAACGCTCATCATGATCCTGGCCATCGGCGCGGCGCTCGCGGCAAGCCTCTACGGGGCCTACAGCCACATGGCGGCGAGCGGCAAGTCTCAGGATACGGCCAGCGCGCGCACGCAGGCGCGCGCCCTGGCCGAGGATGCCCTGACCGCTTCGTCCGAGTACTTCAACGAGCTGTTTTGCGGGTCGTTCTACGGCGTCTGTCCAAACGGGAACACCGCCGCCTTGAATGCGACTGCCCTGCCGGCGGGCACGGTGCTCTTCAACCAGGCCTCCGGACCGGGGTCCGTGCAGGCCGTGATCGTCAGCAACACCTTCGCGACCAACGGCAATATCGAGGTCGACGCGACCGGCCGGACGGCCACAGGCGCGGCCGAGATCCGCGCTTACGTCCATGCCGCCACGATCTATACCAGCCTGCCACCCAACAACCCCTTCGCGGACATACTCGCGGGCAACAACACCTTCCTCGGGCACGTGACGACCGATACCGGCAACGCCACGCTCGCGGTCACGGGAAACTTCACCCTGGGCGGCGACGCCACGCTGAAAGGCGCGGCCGAAGCGACCGGGACCATCACCGGGTGCACGGAGGGCGCGACCTGTACCTCGAACGTCCCGGTCGGCACCATCATCGTCCCCTCGATAGACGCCTATACCCTGGCGAGCGAGGCCAACGCGGTGTTTTCGGTGAACGCAAGCGGCGCCGCCCAGGTGACGTTCCAGAGCGACCCCGGTCTCACGCCGCCCGGCACGACCCTGCTGTCGTCCTTCCCGTCGACCTCGTTCTCCCTGTGCGTGGGCGGCGGGGCGGGCTGCATCAAGCCTCCTACGGCGCACAACGGGTACTGGCAGATCACCGGGACGCCCACGCCCGGGGTCCTGTTTTTCTATGGCGACCTGGACGTGGCCGCGAAGACCATAGGCGACGCGCCGCGTAACGGAACGCCGACGCCGGGCTACGCGAGCGTCATCGCCACAGGCAACATCACGGTCGAGACCAACAACGACATCGTCGCCTACGGGCAGATGCCGAACGTCTGCAACCAGACGAACATACCGACGAATGTCTGCCCCAACGGTCAGACCACCGCCAACAACGGCGAGGGGTCGGGTTCGGTCGCCAACGTCGTCGTGCTCAGCGGGGGGAAGGTCGCCTATCCTTATACGGGACCGGGCGTGGTGTTCGACAACGGCACGGCCTCGACCGCCATCCCGGCGATAAACGACACCACCGAGACCGACCCCAGTACCGCGATCCAGCCGAGCGGTACCGTGACGGGCTATGAGTGCACGGTCAACGGCAGCACCACCGGTGCCGGCGCGGCCTGTCCGAGCGGCAGCGCCACCACCCGCATCCTGACCGGTGGCGAGGTGACCTTGGACGGCTCGAGCGATCTCACCGGCGTGCTCGCCGCCTCCGAGTCGCTGACCGCCATCGGTACGGGCACCATCACAGGCATGGTGGACACCATGAACGCCAACGGCGTGAGCAGTTCCGAGGTCGGCGGCACCACAGGTTCGGCCAACAAGATCAACGGTAATCTCACGATCAATTACGCGCCGGGCGTCTCGGGCGCGACCAATTTCGGGGGCAATAGCGGGACGCCCGAGCTCGCCTTCGTCCCGCGCTGGCAGCGCTTCCTGCACTGAGGAGGGGCCTGGGCCCAGCCCCCTGGCCGTCCCCGTCGTCGCCCATCCGCACAGGGCCTCGTCCCGCCGGCGCGGACCCGGGGGGCCGGCCCCCCGGGTCCCGGAGACGCACCTTCGCCCATGCTATCATTCACTCTTCGAGGGTGGACGGGTGACATG
>JAKAXT010000124.1 GCA_021816425.1 Pseudomonadota bacterium
TTCCGATCTATTGATCCGCCCCGAAGGCTCCGTGGACCTCCAGCGCACCTCCCCTGCACCTTTCGTTTACATCTTTTAGGCCTCTGTTGAATTCCGGGCGGGTATCGATCACGGAGTGAACACCGCCGGGGAACCTGATGAGGACGGGCGGCCTTGGAAATCGAGGCGCCCTGGTTTGCGCGGGATGCGACCTTCGCTTGCGAGCGGGCAGATCCAGAGGCTATTGATGGCGCAGGACGTAGGCATTCCACAAAGCGGTGGATGAAATGATCGGCACGCCAGGTGGCGAGCGCCGGGCACGCCTGTATGAGCGGGTGACACGGCTCGATCTCCGCCGCCGGACGGCGCACACCGTCGATCTCTTCGAGCGCGCAAGCGCCGCCCGCGGCGGGCCGCCGAACGCATTCCGCCGCGACGGGCAGACGCACGGGGCATGACGGGCCGGCCATGGGCCGAAGCCCCGGGCCCGAAGGGCGCCTCCGGTGGCGCGTGCGCCGGTGCCCGCGCCTTCCTAGCCCCGGTACTGTTCGTCCGTGACGGCCTCCATCCAATCGATCATTCGGCCGTCCAGGGCCTCCTGGATGGCAATGTGCGTCAGTGCCGTGTCGGGCGTCCCGCCATGCCAATGTTTATGGCCCGGCGGACACCAGATGACGTCCCCCGCGCGTATCTCCGCTTTCGCCTCGCCCCAGCATTGCGTCCAGCCGCGGCCCGCGGTGACGATCAGCAATTGTCCAAGCGGGTGGGAGTGCCAATGGGATCGCGCCCCGGGTTCGAACGTCACGCTGGCTGCGCCGACGCGCGACGGCCCGGCCGGCGAATGTATGGGGTCGATGCGTACGGTCCCTGTGAACCACTTCGCGGGCCCTTTCTGCGATGGCTGCGATCCTGCGGTTGTGAGAATCATCCCAATCCTCCCGTTACGACCCGAGGGTCGCCATGTCTATGACGAAACGGTACTTGACGTCGCCTTTGACCGTCCGGTCATAGGCCTCGTTCACGTCCTTGATGGCGATTCGCTCGATGTCGCAGACGATGTTGTGTTCCCCGCAAAAATCGAGCATCTCCTGGGTCTCCGGCAGGCCGCCTATGAGCGATCCCGCAAGCGAACGTCGCCGGAAGATCAGAGGAATCCCGTCGACCCGTTTCAAGGGCTCGATCGAACCGACGATGACCATGGTCGCATCGCGTTTAAGAAGCGCCATGTAGGGGTCTACGTCGTGACCCACGGGTATGGTGTTCAGCAGCAGGTCGAAGCTGCCGTGCGCCTTGTGCATGGCGTCCGAGTCCGTGGAGAGCAGGACTTCGTCGGCGCCGAGTTTTTTGGCGTCGCGGCCCTTTTCGGGCGACGTGGTGATCATCACGACATGGGCGCCCATGGCGTGCGCGAATTTAACCCCCATGTGGCCGAGGCCGCCTAGGCCTACGATGCCGACCTTCTGGCCGGGTCCGGCCTTCCAGTGTTTGAGCGGCGAGTAGGTCGTGATGCCGGCGCACAGCAGGGGCGCGGCCGCCGCCGGATCGAGATTGTCCGGCACATGCAGGACGAAGCGTTCGTCGACTGTGATCGTGTCGGCGTAACCGCCGAAGGTCGAAGGGTGGGGCGTGCCCCCGATCTTGTCTTCGCTGCCGTAGGTGCCGGTGAAGCCGTTGTCGCAATATTGCTCGAGGCCGGCGCCGCATGATGGACAGGTGCGGCAGCTGTCGACGAGGCAGCCTACGCCCGCGAGCTCGCCCACCTTGAAGCCCTTTACGTCCCGGCCGATCGCCTTCACGCGGCCGATGATCTCGTGCCCGGGCACGAAGGGGTAGGACGTCCGCCCCCATTCGTTGCGCGCTGAATGGATATCCGAATGACAGATACCGCAAAACTGGATCTCGATCACGATGTCCTGTGCCCGGGGCTCACGGCGCTCGAACGTGAAGGGCCGCAGCGGCCCGGTTGCCGAATGTGTCGCATATCCTTTGGCTTTGATCGTCATCATCCCTCCTGTTTTTTGTTCCTTGCGTCTTTCGCGCTCGTCCCCCGGCCTCTGCATTCGGTGGACCAAAAGGTCGGATCGCCAGGAAAATCCCCGATCAATTCCGAAAGGGGCCGCGTAAACGTGGTGGCCGAGCCTGCCCTCGTCGTTCCGGGATTCGTAGACTCGTCCTCGAGATGCCGGGCCGCGTTTGCACGGCGACGCGCCTTTGATTTCGCTGTTGCCGCCCATTCTGGCCTGGCCCCGGCCGAAGCCCTGTCCGGGAACGGCCATCCCGGGCCGGACGATGCATCGCGCCCCGGGCTTGGGGACGCGAAAGCGCGCGAAAGGGCGGGTCCCGAACGCGATCGTCCGGGGGCTGGGCTTGGGTCCCCGCCACGATGTCGGCACACGACGCCTGCGCACGCAAGGCGTCGTAGGGCCATGCGCATCTTACGATAAGCGAGTGGGACCCCCGTAAACAAGGGCTTACCCTAAAGCGTGTCCGGCGAACATGGGACCGCGTCCGCGGGCCGGGGATTGCGCCTACACGCTGTCATGGGGCCCACCGGGGTCCCGGGTCCCCGGCTATCTTCCGGACCCGTCCTCGCGCGGGCGCCGTCCTGATCGCCTCGTTTGCGGGGCGAGGCGCCTGGGTGACGACCGCGCGAGGCCGGTAGTCCGCGGCCCCAGCCATAGTTCCAAGGATGTCGTAATGGGCCAGGACGATGGCGTCTCGGCGGCCCCCGGTGGCGGGCTCGTCGCGCCTGCCGGCCGCCGCGAGGTCCGGCGCGGCGATCGGCGATTGCGTTTTCGAGACCGGGCCCGAGCGGCGCTCGAGTCGAAACATCCCCGCACCTATGATCGCCGAAGACGACGTGGCGCATGACGGAAAGAGACCGGAATGGCGATCTGGCCCGCCCGACGCCGTGGCTTGCCGCCGACATGAAGAGCACCGAGGAGGCCCTTCGGAACGAAGGCGGGCCGAAGGTTTAGGCGCGATCCGCGGCGGCCCCCTCGAAACAGGGGTTCTTCAAGCCCCCCGATGCCCCGGCGAAACGCGGGTTTTGGCGTCGACGATATTGACCGCTGCCGTCGCGCGGCGCGGTCCGTCTCGATCGGGGCGGGCGCGTAAGTGGACGCATCGTGACGCATCGTACGCTTTCCCTCCGGGCCTTTATCGGTGAGCGGCGGACGAAAAAAGCGGTGAGGCGATACGCAAATCGCGTTGGGCCCTCGGGCGACGCTTCGATTCGGCGCCCAAGTACCGGCGAGACGACCCGCGAGCCGCCGGTCCCGACGCGCATTGGAGGCCTATCGACGAGACGGATGGACCCGGGGCCCCACGCGACCAGGAGGAACGCGCCGTCTCCGACGCCGTGTGGCGGCGGATCCAGCGGTTCCCGACCGACGCGAAATCACGGACCGACGTCCACGCATTGCGCCGAAGGGGGTTCTTCGGGTTGCTAAGTAGGGGGCGCCAAGGAAGCTCCGATCGGGCCCGCCATGACGCTCGGGGCCGCCGCGGCCTTTCGTGACGCGACGATGATGCGATGATGTCGGATATATGTGCCGATCATATGGCGGTCCTGCACGCGGTTTTTTTAGGGTTCCGAAAGACTGGGGGGCCGCGCCGAAAAGCCATCATGGGGCGCCCGCGCGCCCGTATTTCGGTTTCCGCGAGGACATCCAGCGACCGGGCGCGCCGATGACGACAGGGTCCGTGTCCGCAACGGTGTCCGCCGGTTCCTTGAATTAACGGGGCTCATCTGTCATGATCGCAACCCCCTTTTTTGGGGCGGCTGCGTTTATCCTACTTAGGTCCGACTTATGCGGGCTCAAGAGTGCGGTAGGATGGTTCTGCACGCAGCGCATAAGGAGAGAGACATGAAAACAACTAGACGGCTGTCGCGATGCCTCGGGGGGCACGCGGAACCGGAAAGCAGTGTTCTTTGGTCTTCTCGCCACGGCCTCACCTGGACTTTCGGGGCCTTCGCGACGGCGGGTCTGATCGGAGTGGCGTTGGCCTCGGGTTTTTGGACCAGGGGCCACATTGCTGCCGGTGTTGGCAATGGAGCGGACCGTATCGTGCTTACCTCGAACGCGGCCCCTCCGGCTCTTTGGTCCAATGCGTGGCTCGGCCGTAGGCCGTATCGCGCTGTAGCTTTCCACGGTCTTAGAAGGTTTGCGACGGGATTCAGTCTCGTCGTCCCACGAAAGCCGCGGACGCTGGGCCAGGTGTTCATGCGCATGGCTCCGGATATCGGCATGCATCTGGTGCGATTCAAGGATGAGCTTTCGACCGAGGCCCGACGCGCCTTTTCCGCGCACGCTTGGCTTTGACCGTCACGTGGGGCCGCCATCGGCCGGGTCTTTAGGACCTTTTATCCGAGCGCGGGCAAGCCCCTAAACATCGCAGAGGCGCGCGGGAAAAGCGGTTGGGCGGATGAGCTCGGCCGGGGGCCTCGAAAACCAGGATGGGGGCGCGCATGGCGGACGGTTATAATGCGCCGATGCGGATAGAGCAATGGGAACGGAGCGGGATGTCTTGGCAGGCTCTCGGCGGGCGGCTGCTTGCGGCATCATCCAAGCCGCGCACGGCACGGGTGATCAACGTCGGGGCGGCGGTTGCGGTGGCCGCCCTGCTGGCGAGCTGGACATGGGGCGCATTATCGCCCCCGGTGCGGTCGGCGGCGCCACAGCTCGCCGCGACGCATGCCGGGCAGGCGCCGCTGTCGGTCCTGTTGAGAAGCCATCTGTTCGGGCGGCCGACGTCAACGACGCTGGCCGCGATCCCGGTGAGTCACCTTGCGCTGACCCTGTCGGGCCTTGTGGCCGGTAAGCCCGGCGTCGCGTTGATCGGAAAGCCCGGAAAGGGCGTTCGCCCTTACATCGTCGGCGCGACCATCTCCTCGGGCGTGGTTCTGGCGGCGGTCGCTCCCGATCGGGCGATCCTGAAGCAACACGGGCGGCTCGAGAGTCTCCTGTTATACCCGCCGAGCGCCGCCGGTGCGGGGTCGTCGTCGGCCGTGCCGGCGCAGACGCCGCCTCCGTCTCCGGCGCCGGTCCGCCGACCCGACGCGGGTATCGATCATCCCGTCACGGTGCCCATCGAACCGTCGGTGGTGGCGGCGTTTGGCGGCCTATCGAACGCAACCCTGAAATCATGGCTTACGCCAGGCCCCTCGGGTGGCGTGCTCGTGAAGCAGGCCCCGGGGCAGGCCTTTGCGAGCCTCGGCTTACGCAAGGGTGACATTATCGAGGAAATAAACGGGCGGCCCGTGAATTCCCTGGGCGCCGCGGTCGGCGCCTATATGGCCGGGGCGAAAAGCGGTGACGTTACAGTGGATGTAGCGCGCGGTGGGCACATGAAGGCCTTCACGTACAAGATGCAAGGCCCATGAGTCGGTTCGTGGTGTGGATACCCTTTCTAAGGACAGGATGCCGATGGGTGAGCGGGCGCGTAGTCGCTTATGTGCGGGGTTGCTTCTAACGCTGGTTTTCGGAAGTGCGCGGTACCCGGCGTTCGGAGACGACAAGGCCGCCGTCGCGTTGAGGGATCACCCGGTCGTGGGCGCGCATACGCCCGTCGCGTCCAGTCCCGCATCGCATCCGGTGTTGAGCGCCGGGGCGGCGCCGGCCGTGGCGGCGGGGGGCTCTGCCGTCGTAAGCACCTCCCATAAGGTTCCTCCGGGACAGATGCTGTTCAATTTCGACAATGCAAATATCCGCGCCGTGATCCGCACGGTCGCCGAACTCACCGGCAAGAATTTTCTGATCGACCCGCGGGTGCAGGGGAAGGTCACCATCGTTTCGGCCTCCCCGGTGTCGTTGAAGGCCGCGTATCAGATATTCCTGAGCGCCCTGAAGGCGCAAGG
>JAKAXT010000020.1 GCA_021816425.1 Pseudomonadota bacterium
CCCCGGTTCGTGCGATCCGACACCGCTTGGGGGTCGGCGGCCCATAAGGGCCATCGAGCACCGCGCGCACGCCGCGCCAGGCCAGGACCCGGGCGGCGTTGTGATCGGCATGGTCTTTAGGCCCGCAGCGCCGACAGACAAACGCGGCCTGCGAGACCCGGTTGTCTTGGTGAACATGCCCACAGCGGGCGCATTCCCGCGGGGCGTAAGCGGCGGGTACGGTGATCGCCAGATCCCCCCGCCGTCGCGCCTTATCCTGGAGACGGGTCTCCGTCTGGCCCCGGGCGGAGGCCGGGACGGCTTTATTGAGCCCTGACCTGGCTGCCGCCCCGTTGCGCACCCGGTGTCCGCGCGCATCTCGTTTCGGTTTCGCCCCGGCGGTCATTCCGGCCCCTGAGGGCCTCGAACAAGCTCATGGCGCGGATCGGCCGCCAAGGCCTGGCGGGCCTGGTGGGCCCTGTCCTGGCGGACGGCGGCGGGCGCGCGCTGAATGCGGGCGACACGGCGCTTGTGTCTCGGGGCCGTGATCAGGCCGTAGGCCGGCCGGCCGCCAGGGATCGAGCGACCGCCTCCGCGGTCTTGATGCCGTCGACCGCCGCCGACAGGATGCCACCGGCGTAGCCCGCTCCCTCGCCTGTGGGGTACAGGCCCCGGGTATTGCGGCTCTGCCGGTCCTCGTCGCGGGTGATGCGGATCGGCGCCGAGGTGCGGGTCTCGACCCCGGTCAGGACCGCATCGGGCAGCGCGAAGCCCGCGATCTTGCGCGCGAACGCGGGCAGGGCCTCGCGCAGGGCGTCGATGGCGTAGGCGGGCAGGGCCCCGCTCAGGTCGCCCCAGCGTACCCCGGGCTGGTAGGAGGGGATCACCTCGCCCGGCCCGGAGCTTGCGCGGGCGGCCAGGAAGTCCCCCAGGCGCTGGGCGGGCGCCTCGTAGCTGTTGCCGCCCAGGGCGAAGGCGCGCTCCTCCCACTGGCGTTGGAAGGCGACCCCGGCCAGGACGTCGTCCCCCGGAAAGTCCGCTGGCGTCACGCCCACCACGAGGGCGCTGTTGGCGTTGCGCTCGTTGCGCGAGTACTGACTCATGCCGTTGGTGACCACCCGCCCGGGCTCCGAGGCGGCGGCCACGACCGTGCCGCCCGGGCACATGCAGAAGCTATAGACCGAGCGGCCGTTGGATGCGTGATGGGCGAGCTTGTAGTCGGCGGCGCCGAGCAGGGGGTGGCCCGCGTGGCGCCCGAAGCGGCAGCGATCGATGAGCGACTGCGGGTGTTCGATGCGAAAGCCGACCGAGAAGGGCTTGGGTTCGAGGAACACCCCGCGGTCGCGCAACATGGCGAAGGTGTCGCGCGCGCTATGGCCTATGGCAAGGACGACATGGCGGGCCTCGAGGGTGCGGCCGTCGGCAAGCGTAAGCCCCTGGACGGCGCCCCCGGAGCGGTCGATGTCGACCACGCGGCTCTCGAAATGCACGCTCCCCCCGAGCTCTTCTATGGTCGCGCGCATGCGTTCGATGATGCCCACCAGGCGGAAGGTGCCGATGTGGGGCTTGCTTATGGTGAGGATCTCCGGCGGCGCGCCGGCCCGGACGAACTCCTCCAGGACCTTGCGCCCGTAGTGATGCGGGTCGCTGATCTGGCTGTGCAGCTTGCCATCGGAAAATGTGCCCGCGCCGCCTTCGCCGAACTGGACGTTGGACTCCGGGTTCAGGACCTTGCGGCGCCAGAGGGCGAAGGTGTCCTGGGTGCGCTCGCGCACAGGCTTGCCGCGCTCGAGGATGATGGGGCGCAGGCCCATCTGCGCGAGCGCGAGCCCCGCGAAGAGTCCCGCGGGCCCGAAGCCCACGACCACGGGCCGCGGATGCGGCGGGTCCGTCGTGTGGAAAGGCGGCTCGTAGCGGGTATCGGGGCGCGGGATGACGTGCGGGTTTGGGCGATGGCGCGCGAGGAGCCGCGCACCGTCGCGCACCGTCACGTCGAGCGTATAGATGAGCGCGATGCGATCCGGCCGACGCGCATCGTAGCCCCGCCGCGCGACGGTGTAGGACAGGAGCTCGGAGGCGGGGATGCGCAAGGCGTGGCAAATCGCGTCGCGCACCGCATCCTCGTCGTGATCCAAGGGGAGCCGGACTTCCAGGAGCCGTAACATGGGGGTATCCGTCATGATGAGCGGGCGGTCGGTTCACGCCCTTGTGGCGCGGATCGGGCCTAGGCCACGACCCTCAATAGTACCGGTCGGGCGCCTGGATGTCTCCCCGCGGCGTGGCCGGCCCGCGCTCTTGGCGGGGCCCACGCGGCCCCCCGGGCCCGGTCGCGCTAGCGGCCCGCGTTTTGTGACGCGCGTGGCGTTTCGGGTTATCTTACGGGGTGTCGGCGGCGCAGTCGCGATCAGATCAAGACGCAGGGACGCGGCCGATAATAGAATAGCGGAGCCGGGCAGGGGGCAGGCGCCCCCTGTGCGCTCGATCAGGCGCTTGCGCGCGCGTTGCACAGCCATTTCGGGGCCGAATCATGTCAGTCGATGAGAAAAAACAGGAAACCGCTTCGCCCACGCTGCGTCTGGCCCGCGGGTGGCGGTACGAGGACCTTTTTCCGCTTGAGGGCCTGAAGCGCCTGGACGGCGAGTTTCTGGACCACCTGACCGCACGCGATGCGGATCTGGCCGCGCAGCTGCGCGCCTTCCGGGCCGGGCGCGACCCCGAGAGCCTGCTCGCCCGCAGCACCTTCCTTCTGGCCGTGGCGCCACACGTCGAAAGTTTCCTGGCCGAGCTCTTCGGGATCGAGGCGGCCGTCGCGGCCCTCCACGAGGGGACGGTGAGCCACGACGGCGTCATGCAGTTCAAGAAGCAGTTCGTGCAGCGCCGCGCCCGACGTTATCGGGGCGATTTTCCGCAGAGCTTCGCGGACCTCGACGCGTGGCTCGACGATGAGGCGCGTCGGCGCGGTCTGCCGACGTCCGACCGCGAGTGGGCCATCGCCCGGCTAGGCGAAGAGTGGCTTTCCGACGAGAAGGCCCATGAGGCCGAGGTGGCGCGACTGACGCAGTGGTGCGCCATGGTGCTGAACGACGGCGACATCCGCGCACAATTCGCGGACTGGGCGAGCTTCGTGCTGCCCGAGCGCGTCGACCATGCCCATCTCGTGCCCGTCAATCGCGTCGAGCGTTACGGGGTGGAAATGGCCGAGGGCCCGCAGTCGGGGTTCCGTCGGCGCGACGGCTTTCATTTGACCGATCTGCGCATGGACGCGCGCCACGTGCAGAGCGAGACGCACTACTGTCTCTATTGTCACGACCACGACGGCGACTTCTGTTCCAAGGGCTTCCCGGAGAAGAAGGGGGTCCCGGAGCTCGGCCTCAAGGTCGACCCCCTGGGCGTCACGCTCACCGGTTGTCCGCTCGAGGAGAAGATCTCCGAGATGAACCTCCTGCGGCGCGACGGCCTGAACGTCGCGGCGCTCGCGATGGTCATGATCGATAACCCCATGGTGCCGGCCACCGGGCATCGCATCTGTAACGACTGCATGAAGGGCTGCATCTATCAGAAGCAGGACCCGGTCAATATCCCGCAGATCGAGACGCGCGTGCTGACCGACGTCCTCGACCTGCCATGGGGCGTCGAGATCTATGACCTCCTGCTGCGCTGGAATCCCCTCTTGCAGCACGATTATCTGCCGGGCGCCGACAATGGCCGCAAGGTCCTGGTCGCGGGCATGGGTCCGGCGGGCTTCACCGTGGCCCACTATCTGAGCCGCGCCGGTTGCGCCGTGCTTGGCATCGATGGCCTGAAGATCGAGCCCCTGCCCGAGGCGATCGTGGCGGGTCCGGTGTTTTCGTGGAGGGAGCTCGCCGAGGACCTGGACGAGCGCATCCTGCTCGGGTTCGGCGGCGTGGCCGAGTACGGCATCACGGTCCGCTGGGACAAGAATTTCCTGAAGCTCATCTATCTGAGCCTCGCGCGTCGGCCGCGGATGCGTGTCACGGGCGGCGTGCGTTTCGGCGGGACCATCCGGGTCGAGGATGCCTGGGAGCTCGGTTTCGATCATATCTGTATCGCCACCGGCGCGGGTCTGCCGCGCGTCGTCCCCATGACGAACAGCCTCGCGCGGGGCATGCGCCAGGCGAGCGATTTCCTGATGGCCCTGCAGCTCACGGGCGCCGGCAAGGAGACGAGCCTCGCCAATCTGCAGGTGCGGCTCCCGGCGGTCGTCATAGGCGGGGGACTCACGGCGGTCGATACCGCGACCGAGGTCCAGACCTACTACATAAAGCAGGTCACGAAGATCCTGGCGCGCTACGAGGTCATGGTCGAGGAGTCGGGGATCGAGGCGATCCGCAAGGGCCTGCCGCCCGAGGACGAGGCCATCCTGGATGAGTTCCTGGCCCACGGCCGGGCGGTGCGCGCCGAGCGCGAGCGCGCCCAGGCGGCGGGCGAGGCGCCGAATTTCATACCGCTTTTGCGGTCGTGGGGCGGCGTAACGCTCGCCTATCGTAAAGGCATGAACAATTCGCCGGCCTATACGCGTAACCACGAGGAGTTGATCAAGGCCTTGCAGGAAGGGCTCTATTACGCCGAGGGCCTGGACCCGCTACGCGCGGACCTGGACGCCCACGGCCATGTCCAGACGCTCATCCTGCGGCGCATGCGCGAGGTGGAAGGCCGCTGGGTGGGGAGCGATCAAGAGGTGAGGTTGCCGGCGCGTACCGTGCTCGTGGCGGCGGGGACCGTCCCCAACACCATCTATGAGCGCGAATACCCGGGCACCTTCCTGCTCGACGGCAACCATTTCGAGGGCCATGTCGCCCACGGGGATCATCTGCAGGCCGTGCAGGTGGCGCCGCACTGCAAGGCCCCCGAGACCGGCCCCTTTACCTCCTATGAACACGATGGCTATCGGGTGAGCTTCCTGGGCGACACCCATGCCGCCTTCCACGGCAGCGTGGTGAAGGCCGTGGCCTCGGGCAAGATCGCGTTCCCGCAGGTGATGGCGGTCCTGGGCGCCACGAAGAGGCCCGCGAGCGCCGAGTCGGCAACCGCCTTCCTGGCGCGCATGCGCGAGCTCTTCGAGCCGCACGTGGTGGCGATCGACAAGTCCAATCCGGCAGTGGCGGAGATCTGGATCAAGGCGCCGATGGCGGCCCGCAACTTCAGGCCCGGTCAGTTCTTCCGGCTCCAGACCTTCGAGTCGCGCAGTACGGTGGTCGCCCATACCCGATTGCAGGTGCCCGTGATCACGGTGAGCGGGACCGGCGTCGAGGACGACCGCGTGCGGCTCATGGTCCTCCAGTGGGGGGCGGGCGCGCGTGTCGCGGGCGCGCTCAAGGTCGGCGACCCGCTCATTCTCATGGGCCCCACGGGGGCTCCGACCGACATCCCCTCGGGCCAGACCATCCTGGTGGTGGCGGGGCGCTGGGGAGCGGCCGTGATGCTCGACATAGGGCCCGCCCTGCGCGCCGCCGGCAACCGCGTCGTCTACGTGGCGGCCTTCGCCCGGGCCTCCGAGCTCGATAACCAGGGCGGGCTTGAGGAGGCCGCCGATCAGATCGTGTGGTGCACGGCGCAAGGCCCGCGCATCGAGGCGCGGCGTCCGCAGGACCGGTCGGTGGAGGCCACGGACATGGTGGCCTTGCTCAGGCAGTACGCCGAGGGCGGGCTCGATCTGCCCGCCGACGCCATCCCCCTGGGGTCGGTCGACCGCCTCCTGGTCATGGGGTCTACGGGTCTCCTGAAGGCCTTCCAGGGGGCCCTGAAGGGCGTCTTGCAGCCGCTCTTCAAGCCCGACGTGAAGGCCATAGCGACCGTCGGCAGTCCCATGCAGTGCATGATGAAGGGGGTCTGCGCCCAATGCCTGCAGTGGCAGATCGATCCCGCCACGGGGCTGCGTACGCGCGCCGTGTTCTCGTGTGCCGAGCAGGATCAGCCTCTCGCCTGGGTGGATCTCGACAACCTTGCCGCCCGCCAGGGACAGAATCGCCTCTCCGAGCGGCTCAGCAATCAGTGGCTCACGACGGTCCTTGCGGCCGCCGCCGCGCGCCACGGCGGGGCCTGACGCGCAAAGGGCCGGCGCGCGGGTGCTTTTCGTGCGCTGCGCCCCGGACCTCGAGTGGGCAATGGCAAGCGGCGCGCGTGAAGCCGAGGTCGGATCGTAGCGGATGCAAGGGGGGCGGGCGGCGCACCGATCGTGCCGAGCGGGACGCCCCGGCGGCGGCAAAGGGCGCGCAACGAACTCCTCCAGGGCGCGGGTCACGGCCGCCTTTCTGGTGCGCTCACCGCGGGCACCCGCTCGCGGTGAGCGCCGCCCAGGGAAAGAGGGGCCGCCTGCTGCCCAACCTCACACAACGGCCCCTCCAGGAACGGCGGTGACGGCCTGCCGTATGTTTCGCGACCAGTCGCCGCCCCTCCGTCCGGCGTAGCAAGGCCGCGCCCCACGCTTTCCACGCCTCGTCGTCCCCAGGGACCCGGCCGTTCGGGAGGGTCCGGAGCGGCTTGATTCAGGTGGCCGCGGAACCGTAAAGCCTCCGCTTCACCGTCTTGCGCCGCGCCTGAAGTCGCGTCGGCACTGAACGAACAGCGTCCGCGCATCGTCGCCATGCAGAATGAGGCCCACCTCGCGATTGCGATCGAGGCTCGATGGACTCAGGTTCTCCGAGCCTATGAAGGCGCTGCCGGGGCCTGCGATCAGCTTGGCGTGGATATAGGGATGGCGCAGGAAGCGGACATGGACGCCAAAGGAGGCGACATCGCGCGCGACCCTCCGGTCATAGCGGTTCAGGCGCGAAGGCAGCAGCAGATCGGCGGCGCGCCCCTTGGCGCGCAAGGCCGCGAGCACCCGCCGGTCCCGCCCGAGCTCCTCGGATTCTATGCACACGCGGCCCGGCATCCGCAGCGCGCGCACGACACCTGCGGTCGCGCCGGGGGAAAGGATCAGGGTCTCGCGCGGGGCGTGGCCCGCATGTCGCTGCGACCAGTCGGCCTGGAAGACCGTGCGCAGGGCCCGGGCGATGCGCGGGTCATGGCCGGTCCAGAGGGACTCGCGGTTCTTGTGGAAGGCCGACCAGGTCATGTTCGCGGTGCCGATCTCGCCATGGTCGCCGGAAACCATGTACTTGGCGTGGTCGAATACGTAGCGGCGGGAGAAGCGCCGCGGGGCGTAGTGGACCTGGGCCCCGGTCGCGCGCAGGCGCGCCATCTCGCCGCGGGGCCGGCGGCCATAGGGATGGCGGGCGATGATGATGCGTACCCGCACCCCGTGGCGCACGGCCGCATGCACGGCACGGAGGATCACGCGATCGGTGAGGAGGTAGGTGTTGATGTCGAGGCGCCTGTGCGCCTCGCGTATGAAGCGCACGACGGGCGCTACGCCCGCAAAAGGTTCTATGAAGAGCATGGGTCCACGGTATCCCGGTGATGGTGTTCGCTCGCGCCGCCTCGGGCGGTCGCCATGCCGTTAGTGGACCCGAAAAACGCAAGGCGCACAAGATCGCCCCTGAACCGGCATCCCGCACGCCGCCACGGCTCGTCGGGCCCCGTCGCCCGCGGGGCGCCCGGGCGTCCGCCGACGCGGGTGCGGCGGTCCCGGGCCTTGCCGTGCGGCCTTGAACCGTCTACGGTAAGTTCCAATGAGGGCGTAATCGCCCCGCGCCGGAGGCGCCGCCCGACCGGGTCGGGCGGGCCTTTGCGCATGGCGCCTGCACGACGCCCGGTCCGGGCGACAACGAGGAAGGCATTATGGCGACAGCAGTGAAGGCGGGCGGCGAAGCCCGGCCGGCCAAGAAAAAGGCTGGACCCAAGGTCATGGTCTTCCAATGGCAGGCGCGGGCCCGCGGGGATGCCAAGGGGGCGCCCCAGAAGGGCGAGATGGAGGCCGCGTCGGCGGCCATCGTGCGCGTCACCCTGCGCAAGCGTGGTCTCGAGGTCGTATCGGTCAAGAAGAAGCCCAAGCCCCTGTTCGGCGGGGGGGCGGGCGGGATCAAGGAGGCCCAAATCGTGGTCATGATCCGGCAGCTTTCGACCATGATCAACGCCGGCGTCCCCATGGTGCAGGCCTTCGAGCTGTTGGCGACGGCAAGCGACAGCAGGGGCATGAAGGCCATGCTCGAAGGCATCCTCACGCCGATCAAGGATGGCGAGCGCATCGCCGATGCCTTCAATCGCTATCCGAAGTACTTCAATCGATTGTTCGTCTCCCTGCTCGCCGCCGGTGATCAGGGCGGTATCCTGGACACCATCCTTTTGCGGCTCGCCGACTATCGCGAGAAGACCCTGGCCCTGCAAAAGAAGATCCGCTCGGCGATGATTTATCCGGCGTCCATCATTACCGTGATGCTGCTCGTCACGGCGATCCTCATGATCTTCGTGATCCCGGTGTTCGCCCATCTCTTCGACAGCTTCGGCGCGACCCTGCCGGCGCTCACCCAGGCCGTCATCACGATCTCGAACTGGATGCGCGGGCACTGGTATATCGTGGTCTTTGCGCCCATCGCCGCCGTCTGGGCGTTCATCATGGCCTACCGCAAGAGTCTCGGCTTTCGGACCCAGGTGGACCGCGTCTCGCTCAAGCTCCCGATCATGGGCGACATCATCCTGAAGGGATCGGTGGCCCGCTTCATGCGCACGCTCGGCACCATGCAGGCCGCCGGCGTCCCGATCAACGAGGCCCTGGAGACCTTGTCGCGGATCTCCAACAACGTCATCGTGGAGCGCGCGGTGAACGCCGCCCGGGAGCGGGTCCTGGAGGGCGGGTTCATCACGGATTCCTTGAAGGAGACCGCGGTGTTCCCGGCGATGGCCGTGCACATGCTCGCGATCGGCGAAGTGGCGGTCGCCTTCGAGGTCATGGCCGAGAAGGTCGCGGACTTCTATGAGGGGGAGGTGAGCGAGACCGTGGCGCGCATGTCGACCCTCATGGAGCCGCTCATCATGGTCGTACTGGGTATCGTCGTCGGCACCCTGGTCGTCGCCATGTATATGCCGATCTTCGAGCTCGGGGCGGTGGTGACCCACGGCGGATAAAAGGCCGGAGGCCGCGCGATGCCGCCGGGCGTCGCGCGCCGCGGCCTTCGATCCGCCCGCAGACAGCGCGCCGACCCCGGCCATTATCGAGACGCGCGATCGCTTCCTCCGGCTTTGGAAAACCCCGGAGGGCCGGGTGCGGGCCGCTATGTGGCACCGACAAACCGACCTGCATGGGGCGCGCCGACCGATGCCCGCGGGCTCGGCAGTGCCCGCCATCGGGCCCTTTCACAGACGGCGACGGTTTCCCGCATGCCGCTGGCGCCCACGCGGGCGGGGTCGTTCACGGGCCCCCGGTTCCTTGCGTGACCGGGGCCTATTCGATACCGAGTTTTTCGAGCTTGTAGCGCAGCGCCCGGAAAGTGATGCCCAGTTCGCGGGCGGCGGCGGTCTTGTTCTGATGCGTATCGCGCAAGGCCTTTTCGATGGCGGCGCGCTCGACCTGCGCCAGATGCTCGTCCAGGGACTGCTCGCCCGTGTAGCTCGGGGTCTCGAAGGGCGCCGGCCCTTCCACCGGCTCCTCGACCAGGTGAAGGCTCGCCTGGCCCGGTAGGTGCAGATCGGCGACATCGATCTCGTCGCCTTCGCATAACGTGAGCGCCCGCTCCATGATGTTCTCGAGTTCGCGGACGTTGCCCGGGAAGCCGTATTTCTTGAGGGTCGCCAGGGCCTGGGGCGTGAGCGGCAGCGGGTGCCCCGTGGAGAGCTTGGTGGCCAGGTGCGCGGCCAGCGTCGGGATGTCCTCGGCGCGTTCCCGCAGGGGCGGGATGACGAGCTCTATGACGTTCAGGCGGTAATAGAGGTCCTGGCGGAAGGCGCCCGTGCGCACGAGCTCATGGAGGTTCTTGTGCGTGGCCGACAGGATGCGCACATCGACCGCCACCTCCTGCTGGCTGCCGACCGGCCGCACGGCCTTCTCCTGGATGGCGCGCAGGAGCTTGACCTGCATGGGTACCGGCAGGTCGCCCACCTCGTCCAGGAACAGGGTGCCGCCGCTTGCGGTCTTGAACAGCCCGTCCTTGTCGCCGAAGGCGCCCGTGAAGCTCCCTTTCTTATGACCGAAGAATTCGCTCTCCATAAGCTGCTCGGGGATGGCCCCGCAGTTCACGGCCACGAACGGCCGGCCGGCGCGCGGTCCCAGGTCGTGGATGAGGCGCGCCGCGAGCTCTTTGCCGGTGCCCGACTCGCCGGTTATGTAGACCGGGGCCTGGCCGCGCGCCAGCCGTTCGATGAGGGCGCGCACGCCCTTCATGGCCTGGGAGTCGCCGAGGAGCTTGGCGGCGGCGTTCGCGCCGTCGCTCGGCGCCTGTTTCGACAGGTTCAGGGCGCTGCGCACGAGCGCGCGCAGCTCGTTGATGTTCAGGGGCTTGCACACGAAGTCGAAGGCCCCGCCCTTCAAGGCGGCGATGGCGGTCTCCATGCTGCCGTGGGCCGTGATGACCGCCACCGGGAGGCCGCGGTAATGCTCTTCGATGTGGCGGACGATGTCGAGGCCGTCGCCATCCGGCAGGCGCATGTCCGTGAGGCAGAGGTCGAAGCGGTATTCCTCGAGCAAGGCGAACGCCGACGCCACGTCCCCGGCGGAGCGTGTCTCGATATTCATGCGCCCGAGCGTCAATTCCAGGAGCGCGCGGATGTCCGCTTCATCGTCGATGATGAGGACTTGAGGTAGGCTCATGACGTGAAGGCGGCGTCCGTGCAGTCGTTGAGTCGCCCGAAGGTCAGGCGGAACTGGCAGCCCGTGGGGGTCGGCCGGTATTCGAGTCGCGCCCCGTTGGCCTCGGCGAGTTCGCGCCCGATGTAGAGGCCAAGCCCCGTGCCGCGGGCCGTGGTCGTGAAGAACGGATCGAAGATGCGATCGGCCACCGCCTCCTTGATGCCTTCGCCCCAGTCGATGACGTCGAGCACGCTATGGCCCTCGCCGTCGACGCCGACCAGGAGCTTGACGATCGGCGCGTCCTTGTACGGGGGGCTGTGCTTCACCGAGTTGTGACAGAGATTGTTGATGATCTGGAACAGGTGGTCGGCGTCGAAGCACACCGTCTGCGCCAGTTCGATCACGAGGTTCAGCGCCTTCACGGGGATATTGAGCGCGGTGGCCACGGCCGGCAGCGTGTCGGACAGCCAGGTATGGAGCGGGAAACGCGTGGCGTTGATGCGGTCACGCCGCCCGAGCTGCAAAACGTTCTCGACGATGGTGTTCATGCGCCGCCCCTGATCGTCGATGATGGCCGCGAGACTGCGTGGCTCGCTCCCCAGATCCGGGGTCTCGGTCAGCAATTGCGCGGCGTGCGTGATCGCGCTCAGGGGATTGCGGATCTCATGGGCGATGCCGGCCGTGAGCCGGGCAAGCCCCGCCATCTTCAGCTGCTGCGCCTGCTGCTTCACGATGGCGGTGTCTTCGAGGAAGATGAGCGTGCCGGCCGCCTCGTCGCGCCCCAGGGCCTTGAATCGCGGCAAAAGCGAGTAACCCGTCGGGGACAAAAACAGCCGGCGCCCGCCCCCCTTGCCGCGGCGCTGCCCGTTCCACTGCTCGTAGAGCGCCGGGGCGGCGGTCTGAAGCGGCGGCTGGGCGGGGGCGGGCGTCAGGCCAAGATAGATCTGGGCGGTCCTGTTGGCGAGCTGGATCTGGCCGGCGGACCCGATCACGAGCACCCCCGACTGGAGGTGCTGCACGATCTGTTCGTTCAGGCGCCCCAGATGCAGGATGTTCATCTCCTGCTTCTCGGCCAGCGCCTCGGTATGGCGGAGCCGGTCGGCGACCATGTGGGCGAGGCTTGCGGTCGCAAACAGCACGAGGCCGAAGAGGCCGACCTGCGAGTAGCTCGTCGGCAGCCCGCTCTGTGAGCCCGTGAGGTAGGGCCACGCCCGCTCCAGGAGCACGCCTATGGTCGTGAGCGCCGCGAAAAATATGGTCATGCGCCGGTTCAGCAGGAAGCTCGTGCCGGCGGTCGACACGAGAAGCAGGATGCCCGTGCCGCTCGCGAGCCCGCCGCTTGCGTGCATCAGCAAAATGAGCGCCACCACGTCGCAGAAGGCAAGGACCGCGGCCTGGGTCTCGAAATCCCCGAGCCTGCGGCGCGTGGTATCGATGGCGACCAGATAGACGGCCGCGTAGAGGAGGGCGACTACGAGGAACAGCCGGGGGTCGGTGCTCGCAAACGGCGCCAGGGAGCCCGCCCAAAATCCGGCGATGCAGGCGAGCAGCGCGAGCGCCAGGCGGTAGCCGTTGAAGTAGCTGAGGAGCAGCCAGTTTTGTTCGCGCACGAGCAACGGCGTCTCCACGCCGTCCGCGGCCAGATCCAGGGCATTATGGGTAGCGCTCATGTGCTTTGAATTAGCACAGTTTCGCCACTATAGCAAAGTCTCACTGCCGAGCCGCGGCCTCTTTGTGCTCGCGGCAGCAAAAGGCCGTGTCATGGGCCCCCGGGACGCTTTCGGAGCGAGGAACATAAAGGCCGCAATGGGCGCAGGCCACCATGTCGCCCGCGGCGCGCACGCGTCGGCGCGCGGGTGCCGGTCGCGATACGTTACGCAAAGGGGGTTGCGGACGGAACAGGCGGCGGACCAGAAACCAAAGGGCCCACGCCACCAGAAGATCGACCAGGAGCTTCACGAATTGGCAACGCTCTCTAAAATTGGTCGGGGTGAGAGGATTCGAACCTCCGGCCCCTAGCTCCCGAAGCTAGTGCTCTACCAGGCTGAGCTACACCCCGTCGACATGCCGTTCAGGGCCTTCAATGGTCCCTATGAACGGAGAAATGGGCCAGATCCAACAACGCTTGCTTATACGGGGAGTCAGGCAAAGGTTGGAGAGCCGCCCGTGCCATATCGGCCTCGCCCTCGGCCCGCGCGCAAGTGTACGCGATCGCCTGGGTGGATTCAATGGCGGCCACGACGCCGTCGATGCGCTCGAGCCCGCCCTGTTCGATGGCGGAGCGCACGAGCGCCCGCTCGGTCTCCGAGCCCGTGCGCAGGACGTGGATGAGCGGCAGGGTGGTCTTGCCCTCCGCCAGGTCGTCACCGATGTTTTTGCCGAGCCGCTCGTTGTGGCGGCCGTAATCCAGGGCATCGTCGACGAGCTGGAAAGCGGTCCCCAGGTGGCGGCCGTACGCGGCCAACACCGGTTCCATCGCCGGCTTCCGGCCCAAGACCGCGCCGAGCTCGGCGGCGGCCTCGAAAAGCTTCGCGGTCTTGCTGCGGATGACCGCCAGATACTGCGCCTCCTCGACATCCGGGTCGTTGCAGTTGATGAGCTGCATGACCTCGCCCTCGGCTATGGTGTTCGTCGCGCGGGCCAGGATCTCCATGACCCGCAGGCTCTTGACCTCCACCATCATCTCGAAGGCCCGCGAGTAGAGGAAGTCACCCACGAGCACGCTGGCCTCGTTGCCGAATACCGCATTGGCGCTCGCCCGCCCCCGGCGCATGGCCGAGCCGTCCACGACGTCGTCATGCAAGAGGGTCGCCGTGTGGATGAATTCGATCACCGTGGCGAGCGTGACATGGTCCGCGCCCTCGTAGCCGAAGGCCTTGGCGGCAAGCAGGAGTACCGCCGGGCGCAGGCGCTTGCCCCCGCTTTGGATGATGTAGCGCCCGAGCTGGTTGATCAGTACGATCTCCGAGTCGAGCCGTTTCGTGATCTCGCGATCCATGGCCACGCTCTCGTTTTTTATGAGCGCGTGGATGTCATCGAGGTCAAAGGCCGGACGGCCGACAGGCACAGGCGTGGACATGGACTCCCCTACCAATAAGGCGTCGTCATGCTCTGCCGGAACGATATCCGCTGTCAAGCGACCGACCGGCGGCTACCGCCATTCCGGTCGCCCGCGGGGCGGGTGCATTGACCCCTTGCCCCAAAGCCACTAGAATCGCCGCTTTTAACGGGATCGCCCGGCCTCTGCCGGCTGGTCCTTCGAGAACAGAGTCGGTTGGGGAGTTATTGAACGCATGTACGCGGTGATCGAGACGGGCGGTAAACAATATCGGGTGGCGGTGGGCGAGACCGTACGGGTCGAGACGCTGCCTGTCGAGGTGGGTCAGGACGTCACCTTGGGCAAGGTCCTTTTGATCGCGGATGGCGCGGACGTGCGCGTCGGCGCCCCGGCCTTGTCGGAGACGGTCACCGCGCGCGTCGAGGGCCATGGCCGCGGCGAGAAGATCCGCATCTTCAAGACCCGTCGGCGCAAGCATTACCGCAAGCACGCCGGTCACCGCCAGAACTACACGGAATTGAAGATCTTGGCCATTGCGGGCAAGAGCGAACAGTCGGCGCAGGCGTAAGGAGCGGTCATGGCACACAAGAAGGCAGGCGGTAGTTCCCGCAACGGTCGCGACTCCGAATCGAAGCGCCTGGGCATCAAGCGTTTCGGGGGTCAGAAGGTCATCCCCGGCAATATCATCGTCCGTCAGCGCGGTACGCGCTTCTACCCCGGCCGCAACGTCCGCATCGGCAAGGACGACACCTTGTTCGCCTGCGCCGAGGGGCATGTGGTGTTCGAGGTCAAGGGGCCGCAGCGTCGCAAGACGGTCAGCGTCGACTCGGCTCCTTAAGGACTTCACCGCCGCGGCCCCGGCGTCTTCGGGGAGGGATACATGAAGTTCGTCGATGAGGCCACCGTCCATGTCCACGCGGGCGATGGGGGCAATGGGGCCTTGAGCTTCCGCCGCGAGAAGTTCGTGCCGCGCGGAGGACCCGATGGCGGGGACGGCGGGGCCGGAGGCAGCATCTACTTCGAGGCCCGCAGCGGCCTGAATACCCTGGCGGATTTCCGCTACACCAGACAGTTTCGTGCCCGAAACGGCGAGGGCGGGGCCGGGCGCCAGCGCTCGGGCCGCAACGGCCCCGATCTCGTGGTCGCGGTCCCCATCGGCACGCTCGTGCGCGATAGCGAGACGGGCGAGCTGCTGGGCGATCTCACGCGCGATGGCGCGCGACTCTGCGTCGCCCAAGGCGGCCGCGGCGGGGTCGGCAACACGCGCTTCAAAAGCAGCACCAACCGCGCCCCGCGCCGTACCATCCCCGGCGCCCCGGGCGAGGCGCGCGAACTCTTCCTCGAACTCCAGGTGCTGGCCGACGTGGGTCTCGTGGGCCTGCCGAACGCCGGCAAGTCGACCTTTCTGCGGGCGGTCTCCGAGGCGCGACCCAAGGTCGCCGACTACCCGTTCACGACCTTGCATCCCGAACTCGGGGTCGTGACCGTGGAGCGCCACCGCAGCTTCGTGATCGCCGATATCCCGGGACTCATCGAAGGCGCCCACGAGGGCGCGGGGCTCGGTACGCAGTTCCTGCGGCATCTCTCCCGTACGCGCCTGCTCCTGCATCTCATCGACGTGGCACCCCTCGATCCCGGGGCGGACGTGGCCGCGGACGTGCGTGTCATCGAGGAGGAGTTGCGGCTCTTCCATGACGACCTTGGCGTGAAGGAGCGATGGCTCGTCTTCAACAAGATCGACCTATGGCCCGAGGCGGAGCGCGCCGGCCGCATCGAGGCCTTGCGCGCGGCGCTGGGCTGGGAAGGCCCCTTCGCGGCGGTGTCGGCCATCAAGGGTCTCGGGTGTTCGGCGCTCATGGGCCGGCTCATGCAGCGCCTGGAGGCCCTGGGACCCCTGGCGCCGAGTCCGGAGGCCGTCGAGGCGGATGCGGAGTCCGGTGATGCGTAGCGACCTCGCATCGGTCCGGCGGCTGGTGGTGAAGATCGGCAGCAGTCTCCTCACGAATCACGGCGCCGGACTCGACCGGGCGGCCCTCGAGGGCTGGGTGGCACAGCTCGCCCGACTGCGCGCGCAGGGGCGCGATGTGGTGCTGGTGTCGTCGGGGGCGGTGGCCTGCGGCATGCAGCGCCTGGGGGTGAAGAAGCGCCCGCGCGCCCTCCATGAACTGCAGGCCCTGGCGGCGCTCGGTCAGATGGGGCTCATCGAGGCCTACGAGACGGCGTTTTCGCGCCACGGCCGCCATGCCGCGCAAGTCCTGCTGACGCACGACGACCTGGCCGACCGCAAGCGCTATCTGAATGCCCGCAGCGCCCTGCGCGCGCTGCTCGCCCTGGGCGTGGTGCCGATCATCAACGAGAACGACACGGTGGCGACCGAGGAGATCCGCTTCGGCGACAACGACACCCTGGCGGCGCTCGTGGCCAACCTGATCGAGGCCGACGTGCTCATCATCCTCACCGACCAATCGGGTCTCTACGAGGAGGACCCGCGCACCAATCCCGGCGCGCGTCTGGTCTCGGTGGCGCCGGCCGGCGACCCGACCTACATGGCCATGGCCGGGAACCCGGGCGAGCTCGGCCGCGGCGGCATGCGCACCAAGCTCACCGCGGCACAGAAGGCGGCGCGCTCGGGGGCGGCCACCGTGATCGTGGGCGGGCGCGAGCCCGATGTGCTGGCAAGGGTGCTCGCGGGCGAGGCCCTCGGGACCTATCTGTACCCGACGACCACGCGGCTTGCCGCGCGCAAGCGCTGGCTTGCGGCGCGCCTTACGGTCTGTGGCCGTCTCATGGTCGACGACGGGGCCGCGCGCGTCTTGCGCGATGGCGGCAAGAGCCTGTTACCGGTCGGGGTGCGCGGCGTCGAGGGGAGTTTCGTGCGCGGCGAGATGGTGGCGTGCGTGGGTCCCGACGGGCGCGAGGTGGCGCGCGGACTCGTCAATTATGCGGCCACGGAACTGCGCCTCATCATAGGGCGGCCGAGCGAGGAGATCGAGCAGGTTTTGGGATATCAAGGCGAGCCCGAGGTCATCCATCGGGATAACCTCGTGCTCGTCTGAGCCGGCCCGCGATCGGGGCCGGTTCCTGTCAGCCGACGCTTGCGCGGTGCAGGCGGGCGTTCAGACGGCTCTTGTAGCGGGCGGCGGTATTGCGGTGCACGAGGCCGCGGGAGATGCCGCGGTCGATCACCGAGCTCGCCTCGCGAAACGCGACCTGGCCGCCTGCGGTATCCTTGTCTTGCGCCGCCTTCAGGACCTTCTTGATCGCGGTGCGCATCTGCGAGCGGAACGCCACGTTACGCTGCCTGTGGATCTCGGCCTGCCGTGCCCGTTTCTTTGCCTGAACTGTGTTCGCCAAAAGCCTGCTCCTGGGAAGAGGGGGATGAAAAGCGGCACACTATGCCGCGCCCCCGGGGGCTTGTCAATGCGGCCGCGGCGGGGGGCGGCCCGGGGCTTCGCGTCCGGCGCGCGGGGCCTGGGCCGCGGGGGCTCTGGCGCCTCCGGCGGCGGGCTTGTGGGGGCGGCGGGCGGCGCTATACTCGCGGGCTTTGCGCGCCCTGGGCGCGCCCAGGATCCTTGGAGGAGAAAAGGGTGGCCAACCGCCTCATTCGTTCGCTTTTCGCTACCGGAGGCATGACGCTCGTCTCGCGCATCACGGGCTTCGTGCGCGACATCCTGCTTGCGCGCCTGCTCGGGACTACGGCCCTGGCCGATGCCTTCTTCGTGGCCTTCCGGATTCCGAGCTTTCTGCGCAGGGTGTTCGGCGAAGGGGCGTTCTCGCAGGCCTTCGTGCCGGTGCTCGCCGCCCATCTCAATAAGGACGACCGGGACCGGGACCGGGACGCGGAGGCGCGCGACTTCATCGACCACATGGCCGGAAGCTTCGCCCTGGTCCTCTTGGTGGTGGCGGCGATCGGGGTGCTGGCGGCGCCTGTCATCATCTGGGTGCTGGCGCCAGGCTTTCTCGCCGAACCCGCCAAATACCATCTGGCGGTGCGGCTCCTGCGCATCACCTTCCCGTACCTCTTCTTCATCTCGCTCGTGGCCATGGCCGCCGGGATCCTTAATACCCGGGGGCGCTTCGCCGCCGCGGCCTTCACTCCCGTGATCCTGAACCTGAGCCTGATCGTCGCGGCCGGGGTGGTCGCGCCCGGCACCGCAAGCCCGGCGGTCACGGTCGCCTGGGGGGTCTTCGTGGGCGGCGTCCTGCAGCTCCTTTTTCAGATCCCGTTTCTGCACCGGGCGGGCTTCCTGCCGCGCTTTCGCTACTCGTTCCTCCATCCGGGCGTGCGGCGCGTCTTTCGGCTCATGGTGCCGGGCATCTTCGGTTCCTCCATCGCCCAGATCAATCTCGTCGTCGACACCATGCTCGCCTCGTTTCTCGCCACGGGCAGCGTCTCGTGGCTCTATTTCGCCAATCGCCTGCTCGAATTTCCCTTGGGGATATTCGGCGTGGCCCTGGGCACGGTGATCCTTCCCCACCTCTCCGCCAAGCACGCCAAGGCCTCGGTGGAGGACTTCGCGGATACCCTGGACTGGGCCTTGCGCTGGGTGGTCGTCATCGCCATCCCGGCGGCGGTGGCCCTGATCGTGCTCGCCATGCCGATGATCTTCACCTTGTATCGCTACGGCGCGTTCAACGCCTTCGATGCGGCCATGACCGGCCGCGCGCTCGTGGCCTTCGCCGTCGGGCTCCCGGCCTTCGTCCTCATCAAGGTCCTGGCGCCCGGATATTACGCAAGGCAGGACACCCGTACCCCGGTCAAGATCGGGGTGATCGCGCTCATCGCCAACATGGGTTTCAATCTGGCCCTGATCTGGCCGTTGAAGCACGCGGGGCTCGCGCTTGCGACCTCCCTGTCGGGCATACTGAACGCTTGGCTCCTCTATCGCGGCCTGCGGCGCGGGCAGATCTATCGCCCGGGGCCCGGGTGGGCGCGGCTCTGGGTCCAGGTCGGTTCGGCGAGCGCCGTCATGGGCGGGGTGCTCGGATTCGCCGCCCGCGCCCCGCAGGTCTTCGAGGCGGCCTCGGGCGTCATGCGGGCCGCGATGTTGGGCGCGTGGATTGCGGCGGGACTTGCCGTCTATGCTACAGTGATGTGGGTTTTGGGGGTTCGTCCCGGGGCGTTACGGTTGCGGTCGATAGGTGCGGACGACGTATGACAGCGGCGATTTGGCAGATCGGGTCACCCGGGGACTCTCGCGTCTTTACCCTCGCGGAGGCCCAGGAACTCTTTCCTTTGGTGCGGCGTATCACCTACGGCGCCTACCGGGAGCTCGAGCCTTTGCGCCGTTTGCTGTCGACGCTTCCCCCGGGAAGCGGCGCGCTCTACGAGGTCGAGGAGGATTACGCGTGCGTCGTGAAGCGCTGGGTGGGCAAGATGACGCGCCTGGGCGTGGTCGTGAAGGGCCTCTGGCTCGTGGATTTCGACACGGGCGATGGCTATCTCTGCTGGCGTTTCCCGGAATTGCGTCTCGCCTATTACCACAGTTATTGCGAGGATTACGCCACGCGCCGCCCCTTGCGCGAGGTGATCGAGGAGTTGGACCCGGATTGGGCCTGCTGAGCAGTCGCCCCGGCGGATGGGCGTGAGTCGGGCCTTTGCGTATGACGCGCAGGCGCCCAGGGTCGTGCGCGGGCCTTTCGTGCGCGGTCTGCCTGGACCCGATCTTCGCGATAGTTTAAGCTTTTTCGCTTTCGGTTAGCGCCGGTATGGAGTGTATTCGGGGGCTGTACAACGTCCATCCCCATCATCGCGGGGCGGTCGCCACCATTGGGAATTTCGACGGCTTTCATCAGGGTCACCGGCAGCTGGTCGGGCTCCTGAGGGCGCGCGCCCGGGAGTGCGGCGCGCCCTCGCTCCTCATGCTGTTCGAGCCGCAGCCGCAGGAGTATTTTGCGCGCGGCACGGCGCGCCCCCGGCTCATGCGCTTGTCGGCGAAGCTTCGGGCGTTCCGCGATGCGGGCGTCGATTTCGTGATGGTGCTGCGCTTCGACGAGCGGCTCGCGGATCTTTCGGCTGCCGATTTCGTGGAGACCATGGTGGTGGGGGCCTTGCGCGTGCGCGGGCTCGTCATCGGAGACGACTTCCGCTTCGGGGCCGGGCGGCTCGGCGATTTCGCCTTGCTGAGAGACGCGGGGCGGCGCCACGGCTTCTTCGTCGAGTCGACCGCCACCTTCACCGAGACCGGGCAAAGGGTGAGCAGCACGCGCGTGCGGGAGGCGCTCGCGCGCGGCGACATGCGTGAGGCCGAGCAGCTGATCGGGGAGCCCTACGGACTGCGGGGGCGTGTGGTCAGGGGAGATGCGCGCGGACGGCTGATGGGTTTCCCCACGGCCAATATCGCCATGCCCGATCCGCCGCCTTTGACCGGGGTGTTCGCCGTCGCGGTACGCAGCGATGATGGGCGCCAATACAGGGGCGTCGCCAATGCCGGGCGGCGTCCGACGGTCGGTGGGGGACGGGTATTGCTCGAAGTCCATCTGCTCGATTTCGCGGGCGATCTCTACGGGCGACGCCTGGATGTGCGCTTCCTCGAGCGGCTGCGCGAGGAGCGCAGGTTCCCGTCGCTCGCAGCACTCGCGGTGCAGATCGATCAGGACCGGATGTCGGCGCAAGGCTTCTTTGCCAAACGGGGAATAGTGGGATCATGACGGCGGACTACAAGAACACGCTCAATCTGCCGCATACGGACTTTCCGATGCGCGGCGGTTTGCCTGCGCGCGAACCCGAGCAGGTGAAGGCCTGGGAGCGGCTCGGCCTCTACGAGCGTCTGCGCGCCTTCCATGCCGGTCGCCCGCGCTACGTCCTGCACGACGGCCCCCCCTACGCGAACGGGACCATCCATCTCGGGCATGCGGTGAACAAGGTCCTGAAGGACATCATCGTCAAGGCGAAAGGCTTTGCCGGCTTCGACGCGCCCTACGTTCCGGGCTGGGATTGCCATGGGCTGCCGATCGAACTGGCCGTGGAGAAGACCATCGGGCGGTGCGGCCGCGACGTCGATGCGCGCGCCTTCCGCGCGGCCTGCCGCGACTATGCCGCCCGCCAGGTCGCGGCCCAAAGGGACGACTTCATTCGCCTGGGCGTGCTCGGGGATTTCGCGCACCCCTATCTCACCATGGACTACGCGATCGAGGCGGGCATCGTGCGCGAGCTTGCCCGCATCCGCGCGCGCGGACATGTCTATCGCAGCGAAAAGCCCGTGCACTGGTGTATCGACTGCCGGTCGGCCCTGGCCGAGGCCGAGGTCGACTACGCCGACCACCGCTCGCTCGCCGTCGACGTGCCGTTTGCCGTAATCGACGCGGCGGATTTCTGGCGGCGCCTGGGGGTCCGGGCGCGCCCGGGGTCCGTATGGCTGCCCATATGGACCACCACGCCCTGGACGCTGCCCGCCAACCGCGCGGTGGCGGTGCATGACGACATCGTCTATCGGCTGATGCGCCGGGACGGCGGCCACTGGCTGGTGGCGGATGATCTCGCCGCGGCGGTCGCCGCGCGCTACGGGCTTGCCGATGCCGCGACGGACGTCACCGTGCGCGGGCGCTCGCTCACCGGTCTCGGGCTCTCCCATCCCTTCCTCGACCGCGTGGTGCCCGTGATCGCGGGCGCGCACGTCACCACCGAGGCCGGCACGGGGCTCGTGCACATAGCCCCCGCCCATGGCGAAGAGGATTACCAGGCGGCCCGCGCCTACGCGCGCACAGGCGGCGAGAGCCTGCCGGTCGAAGGGCCGGTCGGCGGCGATGGGCGCTTCCTGCCGGGCACGCCCTTCGTGGAGGGGCTTTCGGTCGCCGAGGGCGCGCGGCGCCTGGTCGATGTGTTGCGCGAGCGCGAGGCGCTCTGGGCCATGGAGACCATCACCCACAGCTATCCGCACTGCTGGCGCCACAAGACTCCGATCATCTTCCGGGCGACCGCCCAGTGGTTCATATCGCTCGAGGAGGCGGGCCTGAGGCGCGATGCCCTGGCGGCGATAGCGCAGGTGCGCTGGATGCCTTCCTGGGGGGAGCAGCGCATCGCGCAGATGGTCGCCGGACGGCCCGACTGGTGCATCTCGCGCCAGCGCGCATGGGGCGTGCCCATCCCGTTTTTCCTGCACAAGACGACAGGCGAGCTGCACCCGCGCACCGATGCCCTCATGGAGGAGGTGGCGCGCGTCATCGAGGGTGAGGGCGTCGACGGATGGTTCGAGCGGCCGGTATCCGACTGGCTCGGCCCCGAGGCGGAGGACTACGAGGCGGTGCGTGACGTGCTGGATGTATGGTTCGACTCGGGCTCGACGCATGCCTGCGTGCTGGCCGTGCGTCCCGAACTGGCCCGCCCCGCGGACCTGTATCTCGAGGGCTCGGACCAGCATCGCGGCTGGTTCCAGTCGTCGCTTCTGACCTCGGTCGCCGATTCCGGCAAGGCCCCCTACAAGGCGGTCCTCACCCACGGCTTCACGGTCGACGCCCAGGGCCAGAAGATGGCCAAGTCCAAGGGCAACGGCATAGAGCCCCAGGAGATCACGAAGTCCCTGGGGGCCGATGTCCTGCGGCTCTGGATCGCGGCGACCGACACCCGCGCCGAGATGTCGCTGTCGCCCGAGATCCTGAAGCGCGTCACCGAGGCCTATCGCAGGCTCAGGAACACCGCGCGCTATCTGCTCGCGAATCTCGCGGGCTTCAATCCCGACACGGATATCGTGGCGCTCGACGATCTCTTGGTGCTTGATCGGGCGGCGCTCGCCCGCACCGCGGAGTTCGACCGTTCGGTGCGCGAGGCCTACGAGGACTTCCAGTTCCATATCGTCTATCAGCGACTGCATCATTTCTGTGTCGTCGATCTCGGCGCGTTCTATC
Source organism: Pseudomonadota bacterium (assembly GCA_021816425.1). Classification (GTDB taxonomy): domain Bacteria; phylum Pseudomonadota; class Gammaproteobacteria; order Acidiferrobacterales; family Acidiferrobacteraceae; genus Acidiferrobacter. The sequence goes on from JAKAXT010000020.1 coordinate 22,566, forward strand.
TCGATGTCCTGAAGGACAGGCTCTACACCTCGCCTGCGGACAGCCGGGAACGCCGCTCCGCGCAGACCGTGCTATGGCACATGCTGCAGGTCTTCGTCCGCCACCTGGCGCCTATCTTGAGTTTCACGGCCGAGGAGGTCTGGCAGTACGTGCCGGGCACGCGCGCCGAGAGCGTCTTCTTGAATACCTGGCACGACGTCGAGGTCCCGGCCACGGCCGCCGACGACCTCGCCTTCTGGTCGCAGCTCCTCGAACTGCGCCAAGCGGTGGGACCGGAGCTCGAGCGGCTGCGGGTGAGTGGCGCGGTCGGCTCCTCGCTCGATGCCGAGCTCGACCTCTACGTCGGGCCCGACCTCCACGCGCGTCTCGCCGACTTCGCAGCGGAGCTGCGCTACGTCTTCATCACCTCGGAGGCGCGGCTGCACGCGCTCGAGGCGCGCCCGAAGGAGGCGGTCGCGACCGAGCGGGGCGACCTCTTTGTGGTCGTCGCGCCCTCGTCCCACGCCAAGTGCGCGCGCTGTTGGCACCATAGGGCGGAGGTCGGATCGTTCGCCGGCCATCCCGAGCTTTGCGGGCGCTGCCACGACGTCCTGAGCGGTGTCGGGAAGGCCCGGAGGTACGCCTAGGTGCTCGGCTATCTCCTGATTGCGGTGGCCGTGTTCGCGCTTGATCAGTGGACCAAGGTCCTGGCGGTGCGGCATCTGGCGCAGGCGCCCGTGCATCTCACGAGCTTCCTGAATCTCGTGCTCGTCTATAATCGCGGCGCGGCCTTCGGTTTCCTGAGCAATGCCGACGGCTGGCAGAACGCCTTTTTCATCGCCGTGGCCGTCGCCATAGTGACCGCCATCATCGTCTTCCTCGCCCGCGGCGGCCGCCGCGACCGGCTGACGGCGATCGCGCTGATGCTGATCCTGGGGGGCGCGGCCGGCAATCTTGCCGATCGCGTGCGGCTGGGCGAGGTCGTGGACTTCATCGATTTCCACATCGGCGCCTGGCACTGGTACACCTTCAACCTGGCCGATAGCGCGATCACAGTCGGGGCGGCGCTTCTGGGTGTCGACGCGTGGCGCTTGCGGCGCGGCGCGGCGGAAAAGGGATAGCGGCGGGTGGCGCGGATAGGCAAGGGTTCCCGCGTGGCGCTGCGATTCCGCTTGACGCTCGCCGATGGGACCCGTGTCGAGGGCACTGAGCCGCACGAGGCGCCGTGGGAGGTGGTCGTAGGGCGCGGCGATCTGCCCGAGGGCCTCGAGCGCTGCCTCGTGGGGCTCGCCGCGGGTGAGCACGGGCGCTTCTTCGTGGCCGCCGCGGACGCCTATGGCGAGAAGGAGGACAATGCCCGCGAGATCCTGCCGCGCGGAGATTTTCCGGCGGACGTTGATCTTATCCCGGGCATGGCGTTTAGCTTTACATTGCCTGATGGCCGCGAGGCCATGGGTCAGGTGGTGGCGGTGGCGGAGGCCGGTGTCGAGGTTGACTTCAGTCATCCCTTGGCCGGTCACGATCTGGTATTCGATGTCGATATCGTAGCGGTCGGGGACAGCTGAGCCGCCCGAGGGTCGAGTATGAGGATTTATGTCGCAAACCCACGAGGCTTCTGCGCGGGTGTGGAGCGGGCCATAGCGACGGTCGAGCGCGCGCTCGAGGAGTTCGGGGCGCCCGTGTATGTGCGGCACGAGGTGGTCCACAACAAGACTGTCGTCGAGAATTTGCGGGCCCAGGGCGCCGTCTTCGTGGAGGATTTGGCGGGCGTGCCGGCGGGCGCGCCCGTGGTGTTCAGCGCCCATGGCGTGGCCCGCGCCGTGACTGAGGAGGCGCGTGAGCGCGCGCTCACGGTGTTCGATGCCACCTGCCCCCTGGTCTCCAAGGTCCACAAGGAGGTCGTCCGCTGGCGGCAGGCCGGCTACGAGTGCCTCCTGATAGGGCACGCCGGACATCCGGAGGTCGAAGGGACCCTGGGGCAGGTCAGCGACGGGGTCTATCTGATCGAAACCGAGGACGATCTCGTCAGGGTGCCGGTGAAGGATCCGGGGCGCGTCGCCTATGTGACGCAGACGACCCTCTCCGTCGAGGACACGGCGCGTCTCATAGAGGCGCTGCGCGCACGCTTCCCGCAGGCCCGCGGCCCGCGCACCGACGATATCTGCTATGCGACCCAGAACCGCCAAGACGCGGTGCGCGCGCTGGCCCGCCACTGCGATGTCGTGGTGGTCGTGGGCTCCGGGCACAGCTCCAACGCCAATCGCCTGCGCGAGCTCGCCGAAGGCATGGGCGTGCCGGCCCATCTCGTGGAGGGGGCCGAGGGTCTGGAGCGCGCCTGGTTTACGCAAAGCGCGGCCGTGGGCATCACGGCGGGCGCCTCGACCCCCGAACACGCCGTGCAAGCCGTCATACGCCGCCTAGGCGAGTGGGGCGCGCGCCTGGTGCGGGAAGAGGAGGGGCCCGCCGAGACCGTGGTCTTCTCGCTCCCCAAGGCCCTGAAGCGGGTCGCCGTGCGCCGTTCGTAAGACCGGGGACCTTTGTCAAGGTAAGGTCCAAAGCCCCATCCCCCCGCTGCCTTCTGGCGGGGGCTGACATGTGAGAATGTATCCGTGCGAACCCATCCTATCGTTGTCGTGGGGGGCGGCGTCATAGGCCTCTTGACCGCCCGTGAGCTGGCCCGGGCCGGCCATGAAGTCCGGCTGTTCGAGCAGCAGCGCCTCGGGCGCGAGGCCTCGTGGGCGGCCGGCGGCATATTGTCGCCCCTGCATCCGTGGCGTTACCCGGATCCCGTCATGTACCTCGCCAAGCCGAGCATGGAGGCCTATCCGGCCCTCTGCGAGTCTTTGGCGCGCTCCACCGGCATAGACCCGGAGTGGACGGGCTCGGGCCTCATGCGCCTGGGCGAGGACGAAAGGGTCGAGGCGCAGCGCTGGGCCGACCGCTTCGAGATACCGCTCGAGCCCAGGAGTCTGGGCGAGGTCTGCCCCGATCGCGGTGGCGACGGTGCGGGCCTGTGGATGCCGTCCGTGGCCCATGTGCGCAGCCCGCGCCTCCTGCGCGCCCTGGAGGCCGAGCTTCGCGCGCTCAAGGTGGTGATCCATGAAGGGGCCACGGTCGAGGGCCTCGCCCGCGAGCGCGAACGCCTCACGGGGCTTTCGGTGAACGGGGAGACGGTGGCGGCCTCCCGGGTCGTGGTGTGCGGCGGGGCCTGGACCCGCGCGCTTCTCGAGCGTTACGGGCTCGCCTTGCCGGTGCGGCCCATGCGGGGGCAGATGATCGTCATCCAGACGCCGCCGGGGTTTCTGAAGCCCATGATCCTGAAGGGCGCCCGCTATCTGGTGCCACGGCGTGACGGGGCGGTCCTCGTCGGCAGCACCATGGAGAGCGTGGGTTTCGTGAAGGAGACGACCGAGGCGGCGCGGGATGACCTGATCGCCGCCGCCCACGGCATTTTGCCCGAGCTCGCCGCGTACCCGGTCACCCACCAATGGGCAGGCCTGCGGCCCTCGTCCCCGGAGGGGGTCCCCTTCATGGGGGAGCATCCGGAGATCCGGGGGCTCTTCGCAAGTACCGGGCACTTCCGCAACGGGATCGTGCTTGCGCCCGCCTCAGCCCGGCTCGTGGCCGATCTGGTCCTGGCGCGGGACGGGACCCTCGATCCGGCCCCTTACGGTCTCGACCGGGCATTGGAGGACGCACGCGACGCCCCTATGCTAAAATAGGTCTGTGAGAGCCTTTCAGGACCACACGAGCCAGGAGCTGGCCGATCTCTTGCGCGACCGCGGGATCAATCCCACGGCGCAGCGCGTCGATATCGCGCGGCTCCTCTTGTATCGGCGGATACACATGGCGGCCGAGGACGTCTTTCGCCTCGTGAACCGCGACGGGTCGCATGTCTCCAAGGCCACGGTCTATAACACCCTCGGAGTATTCGCCGAAAAGGGCCTCATTCGTGAGGTCGTGATCGACCCAAACCGGGTCGTCTACGACTCGAACACGGTGCCCCACCACCACTTCTATAACGTCGAGACCGGGGAGCTCTTTGACATCGAGGAACACACGATGTCGGTCGACGGTCTTCCGCCCCTGCCCCAGGGGACGGAGGTAGAGGGGGTGGAGGTGATCGTGCGGCTGCGCCGCGCGGCCGAGACGGCCACCTGAAGCCTTCATTTTCCCTGGCCCAACGGTTATAGTAGCGGGCCACCAAGCCGGTGTAGCTCAGTCGGTAGAGCAACTGATTCGTAATCAGTAGGTCGGGCGTTCGATTCGTCTCACCGGCACCATAAAATCAATCAGTTAGGCGTGTCAGGCCCCCTTGTAATCCATCCGGGCTACCATTTTGGGGCGCTTTTCGG
>JAKAXT010000125.1 GCA_021816425.1 Pseudomonadota bacterium
GCCTATCTCCGGTCGGTGGGCGTCAACAACAACTCCGAGGTGGTCGTCTACAACGACATCGCCACGCCGATGGGCCTCGGCCTGGGGGGCGAGGCCCGGGCCTTCTGGACCCTGAAGGTCCTCGGCCACAACAGCGAGGCGCTCCTGAATGGCGGCTTCGAGGGCTGGCAGAAGAGTCACGGGGCCTTGACGAAGAGCGCGCGCCGCGCGCACGGCAATTTCGTGGCCCACTATCAACCGCGGATCTACGCGACCTTGCAGCAGGTGCGCGCCGATCTTCATACCCACGTGGTGCTGGTCGACAATCGGCCGATGCATCAGATCGTCGGTCTGACCAAGGCCCCGTTCGTGGCGCGATACGGGCACATCCCGGGCGCCGTCCCCTATCCCGTCACGTGGATGGTCGGACCCAATGGCAATCTGTTGCCCAAGGCCAAGCTCGAGGCCCTGGCGCGGTTGGCGGGCCTTCCCGAGAACCACAAGGCCCCGGTGGTGACTTACTGCAACACCGGACACTGGGCGAGCATAGGCTGGTTCGTGGCCACTCAGGAGCTGGGCTACAAAAACGTCCGTCTCTACGATGGGTCGATGACCCAGTGGGCCTACCACCATCGCGATCCGATCTCCGTCGGTTTCGTCGATTAGGCAAAGGCGCGTGTGCTCGCCGAGGTTTTTCGAAAAGACGGCGGTCCTCGGCCCCCATCGCGCCGGGCGGGCACCGGGAAAAGGCGCGCACGCGCGGCCCCGTGCGCGCGTGACCGCGCCGCCGGGGTCCGGACATCGCGTGTCGCGGCGCGCCCACATGACGTTCCAGGACGGGGACGCGCATCCCGAGGGGCGGGGCGTCGGGGCCTCGCACCGGAACTTTGACAAATGAGGTTGCGCTCATCAATTACTTGTTGTACAAGCTGAACATGAGAAAACGAGGCCTGTGCACGATTCCGGGTGTGTGGAATCGATGGAACGGGAATCGACGGCGATAATGGACTCATTATAAATCTATAACAATAAGAAATCGACAATATAATTATAGCCTGAATTGCAGGCACGGAGGGCATTCATGAACGCGCGCGCCAGACGACTGCTCGTATCCACGGTAATGGCGGCAACCCTGATGACGCTCACGGCATGCCATCACAAGGCCGCGACTCCGGGCGCCTCCGGGGGGACCACGACGAGTGCGGCGCCCGCGAGCGGCGCGACCTCGGGATCGACGGGCGGTACGGCGGGGAGCGGGGGACATCAGGCGCCCGGCGCGAAGAAGGGGTCGATGGCCAACGCCTGCGGGGCATCGAAGGGTTCTTGAGGGAGGTAGGCGACTGAAGATTTCTTGAGTGGTGATCTGGCAATAACCATAAAGAAACTGGAGGAGACGTAATGAAGAAGCCGAATAAGAAGCAGGCCTGGTGGGCAAGGGCCTTGGGGGCAGGGGCGATGCTGACGACCTCGGCGGTCGCGTTCGCGGGAATGCTGCCCTCGATGAACGAGAAGCCCATGCCGGCCTGGACCATGGTCTATGGCACGGAAAAACCGCAACAAAAGCCGACGATGATGCTCTTTGGCGTCGTGCAGCCCGGGTATTCGTATATCCAGTCCGGACCGCCAGCTACCGCCAACGTGACGGGTAACAGCCAGTTCAAGTTCTATCGTCTGCGTCCGGGTATCCGCGGGTCCATAGGCCCCAACATCGATTATTTCTTTCTGGCGGAATTCGGCAACAACCCGACGAACCCGAACAATGGCGTGTTCGGGCGCGCGCATGTCCTGGACGGCAACGTCACCTTGAACTACATCCCGGGCGTCCATGTCGAGGTGGGCCAGATGATGGTGCCCTTCGCCGAGGAGGGGTTGACCGCGGCCGGCGTGTTGCCATGGATCAATTATTCGCCCGCCACCTATAACATCGACTTCAACGACTTCGCCGCTACTCCCGCGCCCAACGCGATCGCGGGACCGACGCCTAACGGCCTCTTCAACGCCGGTCGCGAGATGGGGGTGATGGCCTTCAATCAGTTCGTCCACGGATCGATGGCTGTCGACTATGCGGTGGGTTATTTCAACGGCACGGGCCTGTCCCAGACCCAGAGCAGCATGGGTCACCCGGATCAGGCCTTCGTGCATGGCGGCGTGGACTTCGGCCCCCTGGGGATCGCCGGGAGCTATGAGGCGGGGCGGCAGGTCATCGCGGGTGGCGCGGGAGTGTTTCCGGGCGAAAGCTACCATGAGAACAAGTACGCGATCGACGTACGGTATGGGAATTACATCAAGGACCCGCTGTGGCTGTGGTATGAGTATCAGCATGCCGATAACGGGCAGCCGGCCGCGCAAGGCAATGGCGCGGCCCGCGGCTGGTTCGCCGCCGCCGGCTTCCATCCTGTGAAGAAGTTCATGGGGGTCTTCCGGTACAGCGCTTATAACACGGAGAACCTCGATCCGGTAAGCTTCTCGACGACCACTGTGACTGGCGCCCCCCCGTCCCCGTAACCTATAATCACGGTCCGGCGTTCGGCGGCCCGACTTCGGTGAGTCTCAATCAGGACAGCCTGATCGGGGTCTATCTGGCGCGCGAGGGAGTGCGCTATTACGTGGAGTTCGACCATACGACGTACAACCACAGCCTGGCGCCGGCGGACAATGCCGTGAGCGTCATGCTGAGCGTGCCGTTCGGCGCGCGCCTGCTCCATTAAGGGCAGGGCCTGACACGGGTTCTCCTAGAGTTGTTGGACTGGGGGAGGAGCGATCCTCCCCCCTTTTTTTGGTGCGCCCGGCAGGGCGCATTCATGGGGGGTGCGGAAGTCCCCCTCACGCCCGACACGGGGACGTGGTCCGATTGTAGGCGCTATGGGTGTCACGAGTGACGGTCCCGGTCGTGTTCGAAGGCCGCGGGTGTAAGATGCCCCGCATGGGTCGAGCGCTTCGGGCTTGGTGCATCGTGCTGGGTCTCCTGGGGGGGCCCGTCGGGGCCTTTGCGGGCACGCAACCGCTGCGCTTCGGGGTCCTGCCTTTGCAAAGCCCGGTGGCCCTGGCGCGGCTCTTCATCCCTTTGTGCGCGCGTCTGGCGAAGGCCGTGCATCGTCCGATCGTGTTCGCGACCGCCCCCGATTTCCAGAGGTTCATGGCGCGGGCCAAGAGGGGGCGCTATGACGTGCTCTTCCTGAACCCCTATTTGTATCGGCAGCTGCATGGCTATCGTGCGGTGGCGCGCATCAAGGGCGTGCCCTTCATCGGGCTTCTGATCACGCGCCGGGGACGACACATCGGGCCCCTGAACCCGCGGAACCTTGCGGGCCGCTCGATCGCATTTCCCGATCCGGATGCCTTTGCCGCCACCTTGATGGTGAAGGAGTATCTGCACGCGCGCGGCGTGATCGTGGACACCGAGATGCGGCCCGTCTATCTGCGCAGCCAGGACTCGGTCATCCTGGCGGTGGCGCGTGGCCTCGTGGACCTGGGCGGGACATGGCCGTGGTCGCTCGATCAGGAGCCGCCCGCGATACGCGCGCGGGTGCGCATCGTGGCGCACACGCCCCCGGGGCCGGAAATGCCGATCGCGGTCCGTGACGATATGGCGCCTTCGACGGTCAAGGCGCTGCAGAAGGCGCTTACGGGGCTTACGCACAGCGCCGCCGGGCGCGCGATCCTGCGGCGTATGCGCATACCGGCGGGGTTTGCCGTCGCGAGCCCCCGCGAATACGCGAATATCCCGCGTGTCCTGAACCCCTGCGCGGCGCCCCCCAAGCCATGAAGCCCCTGCGTTACTACCAGACGTTTCGCTTCAAGGTCGTCGCCTCGATCACGCTCGTGCATCTCATCTTGATGCTGACGCTCGTGGTCATCGTGGTCCAGGGACAGGAGCGGACCATGGACCGGGTCCTCCACAAGAACGCCGAGAGCCTCGCGCGCATGGTGGCGATCGCCTCACGCAACGCCGTGCTGACCGAGAACCTCGGGACGCTCCAGGAGATCGTGCGCTACGCGCTCCATAAGTCCGGGGTGAGGCGCGTGCGCATCACCAATGCCCAAAGGGTCGTGCTGGAACGGCGTGGGCCCGCGCATCTGCGGCGCCGATGGCTCACGGTCCGCCATACCATCCGCGTGGGCCGCTATTCGGTGGGCCTCGTCACCCTGAGCCTGTCGCGGGCGGGCGTGTTGCGGCAGATGGCGGCGGCGCGTGACACAGGCCTGCTGCTGACGCTGGTGGCCTTGATCCTAGGGGGTGGGGCGGGCTGGCTGCTGTCGCGTCATTTGACCTCAGATCTCGAGGGCCTCATGCGCGACGTCCAGCAGCTGGGCGGCAATGACGAGGGGGAGCGACAGGTGCGGGTCCGGCGCCATAATGAAGTGGGGGTCCTGAGCGAGGCCTTCAACGCCATGCTCGCGCGGCTCGCGCGCGCCCGCCGGCAGGCCGATATCGAGCGCCGCAAGCAGGCCGAATCGGAGCGGCTGGCGTGCCTGACCGAGACCGCGGCGGCTATCGTGCACGAGATCCGCAATCCCCTGGCAAGCATCGTAAGCGGCGTCGAGCTCATCGTGGATGACAAGGGGGCCTCGGACAGCGAGCGCCACGAGTTCGTGGCGCTCGTGCGTGACGAGTCGCGCCGCCTGAATGCCGTACTTCAGAATTTCCTGAAATGGACGCGGCCGGCGGAGACCCTGCGCGAGGAGGGGGATCTGAACGCGGTCGTAGCCCAGGTGGTGGAGATGTACGATTTGACGCTCAATCGGGACCACCACCATACATTTCGATTGGAGCTTTCCGGGGAGTTGGGCCCCGTCTCGTTTGACGCTGATCAAATCCGCCAGGTCGTCTGGAATCTGTTGTTAAATAGCGCGGAGGCCATGGCGAATCCGGGAACCATTACGGTGGCGACCGCGGCGGAGGAAGATTGGGTCTATATTAAGGTGACGGACACGGGGTCCGGCATACAGGGGAGCGCGGAGCGGCTCTTTGCGCCGTTTTACACCACCAAGGCCGAGGGTACCGGGCTCGGTCTTGCCTTGGTGCGACGTATCGCCAATGCCCATGGGGGCTGGGTCACCATCACCAATCTGTCCCCTGGCGCCCTGGTCGTATTTGCCATCATGCGAGAGGAAGGCCGTGACCGACATACTGCTGGTGGACGATGAACTTGCGCTCCTGAAGATCCTGGCGCGCACCCTGGAGCGCGCCGGGTATGCGGTGTCATGCGCAAGTTCGGTGGAGGCTGCGCTCGGGCAGGCGGCGGCCAAGAGCTTCGACATGGTGGTGACGGACCTGAAGCTCGCCCATGAGGACGATGGCCTCAAGGTGGCCCAAGGGGTGCGCGCCCTGCAGAGCAACATCGGCGTCCTCATCGTCACCGCCTATGCGAGCGTGCCTTCGGCGGTCGAGGCCATGCGCGTCGGGGTCGATGACTACCTCATGAAGCCTGTGGAGACCCAGGAGCTGCTTTTGCGTATCAGCTCCATCCTCGAGCGGCGGCAGTTGAAGCGCGAGGTCCAGACCCTGCGATCGCGGCTGCAGGCCGACAAGAAGGCCGCCATCATCGGCGAGGGGACCGGGCTTGCCGGCGTCTTCGGTTCTCTCGACCGCGTCGCGCTCTCCGATCTTCCCGTCCTCGTACAGGGCGAGAGCGGCACCGGCAAGGAACTCGTGGCGCGCGCCAAGATCGGA
>JAKAXT010000021.1 GCA_021816425.1 Pseudomonadota bacterium
CGCTCCAGGCCCTCCTCGCGGAGCGCGCGGCCGTCGAGGGCGATCGACTCGCCGAAGGTAGGGGCCCCCCGCACGTCGCCGATCGCCTCCCGGATGGCTGCCGTGGAATCGTAGGCGAGCCCCGATACGCCGCATTTCTCGGCCAGGACCCGCAGGATCTTCCAGCCCGGACGCGCCTCGCCGCGCGGCGTCACCGCCGCCTCGAACGCCTGCCAGCGCCCCTCGGCATTCACGAACGATCCGTCGGTCTCGGCAAACGGCGCCATGGGCAGGATGACCTGCGCGTAATCGAGCGCCTCGGAACGGAACGCCGACAGGGCCACCACGAAACGGGCCGCGCGCAAGGCGGCCTGCGCGCGGCCGCCGTCCACGCTGTCGATCACGGGCTCGGCGTCGACCAGCAGAAAGCCCTTCTGACCGCCCTCCCACATGGCCCGCGCCGGACGCCCGGGCTTTAAGCGTGGCGCCCCAAGCGCGCCGCGATGCGGGACCGCGCCCGCAAGCCAGAGACCGGCGGAATTGCCGGGCGGCAGGCGACCCACGGTGGCGCCGGTCATCTCGCCCAGGGTGGTCGCCAGGGCGCGCAGCACGGCCGCCTGCGGATGGGCGTCGGCAAGCGCGCCGAGCAGGATCGCCGGGCGCTCGGCCACGCACAACCACGCCGCAGTCTCGGTCTCGGCCGGGCCCGCAACGAGGCCTTTCGTCCACGCCGCCACCGGGGGCGGCAAAGCCGTCCCGGTGCAGGTCGCCACCGCGACAAGCAGCCTGCCGACCGCCTCCGGGAGCAGGCTCGGAGCGACGACGGTCGTGGCCGCGAGATCGAAGGTGAAGGCGAAATCCATGGGATTTATGGCCGCTATCTTGGCGCCATCGAGGAAGGCCTTGCGCAGCCTATGGGCCAGCAATGGCTGTTCCTTGCGGATGTTGGTGCCGATGAGGATGGCGGCATCCAGGCGCTCGAGTTCGGCGATGTCGAGCCCGAGCGCGGGATAGGAGGGGGCGCCCGCGTCGCCGCGGAAATCGAGCTCGCGAAGCCTGTGGTCGACGTTGTCGGATCCAAGGCCGCGCAGGAGGCGCTGCAGGAGATAGCCTTCCTCGACGGTCGCCTGCGCGGAGCACAGTCCGGCGAGCGCCTCCGGGCCATCCTGTGCCACCACGTCACGAAGTCCGCGGGCGGCCTTCTCGATCGCCACGTCCCAATCGACCTCGTGCCAGCTGTCGCCGACTTTGACGAGCGGGACCGAAAGACGGCTCTCGGCGTCCAGCGCCGTGTAGCTGAAGCGGTCGCGGTCCGAGATCCAGGTCTCGTTCAGCGCGTCGTTCTCGCGCGGCAGTACACGCATCACTTTGTTGCGGCGCGTCTCGACCAGGATGTTGGTGCCTACGCAATCGTGCGGGCTCACCGAGGGCTTGGCGACGAGTTCCCAGGCGCGGGCCGTGTAGCGGAACGGCTTCGAGGTCAGGGCGCCCACCGGGCAGAGATCGATCATGTTCCCCGAAAGCTCCGAGTCCACGGTGGCCTCGACATAGGTGCCGATGCGCATATGCTCGCCGCGGCCGGTCGCGCCGAGTTCCATGATGCCGCCGATCTCCTGGCCGAACCGGACGCAGCGCGTGCAATGGATGCAGCGCGTCATCTCGGTCGAGATCAAGGGGCCTATGTCCTGATCCTTGACGATGCGCTTGGCCTCGGTGAACCGCGAGACGTCGCGCCCATACCCCACCGCCAGGTCCTGCAGATCGCACTCCCCGCCCTGATCACAGATGGGGCAATCGAGGGGGTGGTTTATGAGCAGGAACTCCATCACCCCCTTCTGCGCGGTCCGGGTCTTCTCCGAGCGCGTCGATACCTTCATGCCCTCGGTCACGGGCGTGGCGCAGGCCGGCACGGGCTTCGCGACGCGCTCGACGTCCACGAGACACATGCGGCAGTTGGCGGCGACCGACAGGTGCTTGTGATAACAAAAGCGCGGGATGTAGATCCCCGCCGCCTCAGCCGCCTCGATGACCATGGCGCCCTCTTCCACGGCGAGCCTTTTGCCGTCGATCTCGATGTGCAGCATCATCGCCTCCCGAGCCTTCACGCTGCCGCCGCCATCGGACAATGGCCGTGGTAAATGTGGGCCTCGAATTCTTCCCGGAAGTTCTTCAAGAAGCTTACGACCGGCAGCGCGGCCGCGTCCCCCAGGGCGCAGATGGTCCGCCCCTCGATCTTCTTCGCCATATCCGTCAGGAGGTCGAGGTCCTGCATCCGGCCCCCGCCATGTTCGATGCGGTGCAGAACCCGCGCGAGCCAGCCTGTGCCTTCCCGGCACGGGGTGCACTGGCCACACGACTCTTCGTAATAGAAGTGCGAGATGCGTTCGAGAGCGCGCACCATGCAGGTCGTGTCATCCATGACGATCACCGAGCCCGCGCCCAGCATGCTGCCGGCCTTGGACAGGGAATCGTAATCCATGGTCACGCCCATCATGATGTCGCCGCGCACGACCGGGACCGAGGAGCCGCCGGGGATCACCGCCTTCAGCTTGCGGCCCCGCCACACGCCGCCCGCCATCTCGAGCAGCTCGGCAAAGGGCGTCCCGAGCGGCACCTCGTAATTCCCGGGCCGATTGACGTGCCCCGACACGGAGAAGATCTTGGGGCCGCCGTTGTTGGGCCTGCCGATCTCGAGAAACCATTGGCCGCCGTGGCGCATGATCGCCGGGATCGACGCCAGGGTCTCGGTATTATTGATCGTGGTGGGGCGCCCGTAGAGACCGTAGCTCGCGGGAAACGGCGGCTTGAAGCGCGGCTGGCCCTTCTTGCCCTCGAGCGATTCCAGCAGGGCGGTCTCCTCGCCGCAGATATAGGCGCCGCCGCCCCTATGGACGTGCAGCTCGAAATCGATCCCCGAGCCCAGGATGTTCTTTCCGAGATAGCCCGCGGCCCGCGCCTCGTCGAGGGCCTCTTCGAACCGCGCGATCGGTTCGTGGAACTCGCCGCGCACGTAGTTGTAGCCCATGGTCGCGCCGATGGTGTAGCCGGCGATGGCCATGCCTTCGATCAGGGCGTGGGGGTTGTAGCGCAGGATGTCGCGGTCCTTGAAGGTCCCGGGCTCACCCTCGTCGGAATTGCAGACGATGTATTTCTGGCCGGGCGCATTGCGCGGCATGAAGCTCCACTTGAGGCCGGTCGGAAATCCCGCGCCCCCGCGGCCGCGCAGGACCGACTTCTTGACCTCGTTCACGATCTCGTCCGGCGGCGTCCTCTCGCTCAGGATGCGCCGCCATGCCTGGTAGCCGCCATCGCTTTCGTAGACGTCGAGCGTCCACGGGCGCTCGCGATGCAGGTTACGGAAACAGACCTCGTTCGCCATGGTTACTCCAGGCCCGCCAGAATCTCATCGATGCGGTCGGGCGTCAGATTCTCGTAGTAGGTCTTGCCGATCTGAAACATGGGCGCGCCCCCGCAGGCCGCCAGACACTCCACCTCTTTCAGCGTGAAGCGTCCATCGGGCGTCGTCTCATTGAATCCGATCCCGAGCCGTTTCCTCAAATGCGCGACGATATCGTCGCTGCCGCGCAAGAGGCAGGAGATGTTCGTGCAGACGCTGACCTTGTGGCGCCCCACCGGCTCCAGATCATACATGCTATAGAAGCTCGCCACCTCGTAGACCTGGATCGGCCGCATCCCCAGCAGCTCGGCGATGTGATCCATGAGCGAGACGCTAAGCCACCCGTGCTCGTCCTGGGCGATGTGCAGCGCCGCCATGACGGCCGACTGCTTGTGCTCCGGAGGGTACTTGGCGATCTCCTGATCGATCTTTGCGCGCGACTCCTTCGTCAACATGCGCTCACCTGTCAACTTCGCCGAAAACGATGTCCTGGGTCCCGATGATGGCCACGACATCGGCGATCATATGACCGCGGCTCATCTCATCCAAGGCCGCCAGATGGGCAAAACCGGGGGCCCGGATCTTCACGCGAAACGGCTTGTTCGCGCCGTCCGACACGAGGTAGATGCCAAACTCGCCCTTGGGATGCTCGACGGCCGCGTAGGCCTCGCCCTCGGGCACCGAATAGCCCTCGGTAAACAGCTTGAAGTGGTGGATCAAGGCCTCCATGTCGCCTTTCATCTCTTCGCGCGAGGGAGGCACCACCTTGTGGTCCTGGGCGATCACCGGACCCGGGTTCTTGCGCAGCCAGTCGATGCATTGCGCCACGATCCGGTTGGACTGGCGCATCTCCTCGACACGCACGAGGTAGCGATCATAACAATCGCCGTGAACCCCGACCGGTATGTCGAAATCGAGCTCGTCGTACACCTCGTAGGGCTGCTTCTTGCGCAGATCCCACTCGACCCCCGACCCTCTCAGCATGGGGCCGGTGAAGCCCAGCTGCAGTGCGCGCTCCGGACTTACGACGCCAATGCCGACGGTCCTTTGCTTCCAGATGCGGTTATCGGTGAGCAGCGTCTCGTAGTCGTCCACATAACCCGGGAATCGCCTGCAGAAATCCGCGAGGAAATCGAGCAGACTGCCGCCGCGATTGGCGTTCATGCGCTCGACGTCCCGCTCGTCGTGCCAGCGCGACACGCTATAGTGCGGCATGCTGTCCGGCAGATCCCGGTAGACCCCGCCCACCCTGTAATAGGTGGCATGCATGCGCGCCCCCGACACCGCCTCGTAGGCGTCCATCAGATCTTCGCGCTCGCGGAAGGCATACAGGAAGACCGTCATCGCGCCGATATCGAGCGCGTGCGCCCCAAGCCAGAGAAGATGGTTCAATATCCGCGTCAACTCGTCGAACATCACGCGGATATACTGCGCGCGGATCGGCACCTTGATCTTCAGGAGCTTCTCCAAGGCCATGACGTAGGCATGCTCGTTGGCCATCATGGAGACGTAGTCGAGCCGGTCCATGTAGGGTATGGACTGGTTGTAGGGCTTGGTCTCGGCGAGCTTCTCGGTCGCGCGATGCAGAAGTCCGATGTGCGGGTCCGCGCGCTCGATGACCTCGCCATCGAGTTCGAGGACGAGTCGCAGGACGCCGTGGGCCGAGGGATGCTGCGGCCCGAAGTTCATCGTGTAATTACGAATCTCTGCCACCGTAGCCCTCCTCTCGGATCACGCGCGGGACGAGCACGCGCGGTTCTATGCTGACAGGCTCGTACACCACGCGCCGCTTGTCGGGGTCGTAGCGCACCTCGACACGCCCCGAGATCGGGAAATCCTTGCGGAACGGGTGGCCCACGAACCCGTAGTCCGTCAACAGGCGCCGCAGGTCCTTGTGACCCTCGAAGATGAAACCGAACAGGTCGAAGGCCTCGCGCTCATACCAATCGGCCGAATTCCAAACCTCCGTCAAGGACGCGATCGACGGGTGCTCGTCATCGAGGAACGCCCGCACCCTGAGGCGCCGGTTGTGGGTAAGCGACAGGAGATGCGCCACGACCGCAAAGCGCGGCTCGCGCCGCTCGCTTTCCCCATAAGTCAGATAATCGACGCCGCAAAGATCGATAAGCTGCTCGAAACGAAACGCGGGCTCGTCGCGCAAAGTGCGGCAAGTGGACAGCCACTTCCCGCGCGGCACGACGAACGTCACCTCACCGTGCTCCACCTTCACGGAGGCAAGTGCGTCGCCCAAGGATTTTTGGGCGTAGTCGAGGAGGGCCTCTTGCGTGGTCATGACTTAAGGGAGCCTTGTGTCTGGTTCAGCGCGCGATCGTGTTCGTGCGCCGAATTTTGTTTTGAAGCTGGATGATTCCGTAGAGCAGGGCTTCGGCCGTGGGCGGACACCCGGGAACATAGACATCCACCGGCACGATCCGGTCGCAGCCGCGCACCACGGAATATGAATAGTGATAGTAACCGCCCCCATTGGCGCAGGACCCCATCGAGATAACCCAGCGCGGCTCCGCCATCTGGTCATAGACCTTGCGCAGGGCCGGGGCCATCTTGTTGACCAGGGTGCCCGCCACGATCATCACATCCGATTGCCGGGGACTGGGCCGAAACACCACCCCGAAGCGGTCCAGATCATAGCGGGCGGCGCCGGCGTGCATCATCTCGACAGCACAGCAGGCAAGCCCGAAGGTCATGGGCCAAAGCGACCCGGTCCGCGTCCAATTGATCACCTTGTCCGCGGACGTGACGAGCCACCCCTTGTCGAGAATGCCTTCTACTCCCACTCGAGCGCCCCTTTCATCCACTCATAGACAAATCCCACGATCAGAATTCCGAGAAACAGGACCATGGCCAGAAATCCGGGGCGCCCGATCTGTTTCAGGGCCACGGCCCAGGGGAACAAAAAGGCGATTTCCAAATCGAACACGATGAACAGGATGGCGACGAGGTAATAACGCACATCGAACTTCATGCGCGAATCTTCGAAGGCTTCGAAGCCGCATTCGTAGGGCGAGAGCTTGGCGGAATCGGGACGGTAAGGAGCGAGAAGGCGGCCTAGAACCATCGGTAGGACGCCGACCACGATGCCGACGCCTATGAAAATCAGGATAGGCAGGTAATTTTGTAACATCCGCTTTCCTCGAGATGGACCTCGGGCGTGGCCGAAAGCCGCCGGGTTGGTTAGTCTAGACACCCCTGCGCGCGCAAGTCAAGCGACGGCGCGCCTTATAGTTTGTTCTATTTTCAAGCGGTTAGCCCACCCCGAGAGAGGTCGGCCGGAGGAAAATCTGGTGCCGAAGGCGGGACTCGAACCCGCACAGCTTGCGCCACCGCCCCCTCAAGACGGCGTGTCTACCAATTCCACCACTTCGGCGAACTCGACGCTATCCCGCCCTTCCCAGGACCCCGCTCTAAGGGGCCTTGTGACCCGGTATGCCCGGGACGGTGGACGGGGATTGCGGTGCCGGTGCAGCCGGCGCCGCGGGCTTCACGACCTCCGTCACACTCCGCAAGGAACGCGGGTGCGCCGAGAGATAGGCAAGCCCCAGACTCGTAACGAAAAACAAGGTCGCAAGCACGGCGGTCACGCGACTCAGGAATGTCGCCGAGCCCCGCGCCCCAAACAAGGTCTGCGACGATCCGCCGCCGAAGGACGCGCCCATGTCGGCCCCCTTGCCGTGCTGCAGGAGCACGACGCCGATCAGCGCGAGCGCGACCAAAACCTGTAAGACCACCAAGAAAACCGTCATGACGCCCTTCTCAACCGATGCATGCCGCCCGACAAATGCCGACGAAGTCGGCGGCGACGAGCGATGCGCCGCCGATCAGGCCACCGTCTATGTCGTCCTGTCCGAACAGCTCGCGCGCATTCTGCGCCTTGACGCTGCCGCCATACAATATGCGCAGCCGGCCCGCCGCCTGCGCGCTCTGCTGCGCGATCACATCCCGGATATAGCGGTGAACGCTTTGCGCCTCGTCGGGGCTCGCCGCGCGTCCCGTGCCGATCGCCCACACCGGCTCGTAGGCGACCACCGCGCGCTCGAACGCGCCGCTCCCGCACTCCCTGAAGACCGCCGAGAGCTGCCGCAGAACGACCTCCTGGGTCCGCCCCGCGTCGCGCTCGGCCGCCGTCTCGCCCACGCACAGCACGGGCGTGAGATCAGCCGCGAGCGCGCGCGCGAACTTCTGCGCCACCACGGTATCGCTCTCCCCGAACAGGGTACGACGCTCCGAATGGCCTATGATAGCAAATCGGCAACCCACGTCGCGCGCCATGCCGGCCGACACATCTCCCGTGTAGGCCCCGTCCGCATAGGCGCTCACATCCTGCGCCCCGCACGCCACGGCCTCGTTCGCGGCCAGCCTCTCGATCACGAGACCCAGGTACGGATACGGGGGACACACGGCGATCTCGACACCCGACAGGCCGCTGATCTCGGCGATGACGCCCTTCAGCAAGGTCTCGACCGTGGAGCGGCGGCCATTCATCTTCCAGTTACCCATCACCAACGGCTGCCGCATGGCCCCCCCATGTTCTTCTGAAACGCGCGCAGATGTTACCGGCAAGCCCGGTGGAAAGCAATTTTCGGGCCCGGAAAAATCCGGCTCTCGTTTCCTGCCGCGCGGGGGTGCCGCGTCAGGCGACAGCGGCACCGGCTGCGGCCTTGGCGACCACCGCCGCGATCTGCTCAGTGAGGTCGGCGACGGTCTGCGCCTCGGGGGCCTCGACCATGACGCGCACGACGGGCTCGGTCCCGGAGGGCCGCAGAACCACCCGGCCGTCTTTCCCCAAGAGGCGCTCGGCCTCGCGGAGGACGGCGACGACCTCGGGGGCGCGCACCACCTCGCGCGCCGAGACCCCGCGATTCAAGCTCACGTTCACGAGCGTCTGCGGATAGACCGGCATCCCCTCGGCCAATTCCGCGAGGCTGCGCTCGGATTCGCGCATGGCCGCGAGGACCTGCAAGGCGGCGATGACACCATCGCCCGTGGTGCTCTTGTCGAGACAGATCACATGCCCGGAGGCCTCGCCACCCAGATCCCAGCCCTGTTCCGCCAACATGGCCATCACGTAGCGGTCGCCCACCGCGGCCCGGCTGAAGGGGATGTCCAGGCGCTTCAGGGCCTGCTCAAGACCGACATTGCTCATGAGGGTGCCGGCCACGCCCGGCACCCGGCCACCCGAGCGCTTGCGGTGGACGGCGATGATGTACAGGATGCGGTCGCCATCGATCAGGTTGCCGCACCGATCGACCATGATCACGCGGTCACCGTCGCCATCCAGGGCGATACCGAGGTCGGCATGCTCCGCCAGGACCGCCTGGCGCAGCGTCTCCGGGCAGGTCGATCCGCAGGCGCGGTTGATATTGAAACCGTCCGGCGTATTGCCGATCGCCACGATCTCCGCCCCGAGCTCACCGAAGACATGGGGAGCGATCTGATAGGCGGCGCCGTGGGCACAGTCGACCACGATCTTCAGGCCCTCGAGCCCGAGACGATAAGGGAAGGTGCTCTTGCAAAACTCGATATAGCGCCCGGCCGCGTCCGGGAAGCGGCGTACCTTTCCGAGTTCGGCCGACGGCACCGTGCGCATGGGCTTGCGCATCATGGCCTCTATGGCGCATTCCACCTCATCGGGCAGCTTGGTCCCGAGCGACGAAAAGAACTTTATGCCGTTGTCTTCGTAGGGATTGTGCGAGGCGCTGATGACGATCCCCGCCTGGGCGCGCGCGGTGCGCGTGAGATAAGCGATGCCGGGGGTGGGCATGGGCCCTATCAGGCGTATGTCCGCGCCGGCCGCCGAGAACCCCGCCTCGAGGGCGGACTCGAGCAGGTAGCCCGAGATCCGCGTGTCCTTTCCAATCAACACGCTACCGCGATCGTCGCCTTTCGCGAGGAGCACCCGCCCGGCCGCCCAGCCCAACTTCAAGACGGTCTCCGGCGTGATGGGCTCCTCGCCGACGCGTCCCCGCATCCCGTCCGTGCCAAAATACTGACGTTTCACGCTACCCGCTCCTTAGGTTCGAATACCCATTCCCACGCGCGCACCGCTTCTCGCGTCTCGCGCACATCATGCACACGGACCACTTTAGCGCCCCCCTGGATGGCCGCCAGCGCCAGCGCGATGCTCGTCTGGAGTCGTCCGCCCACCGGCAAGCCCCAGGGCTCGCCCGTCATCCTTTTGCGCGATACGCCGATCAGCACCGGGGCGAGCGCCACGATCTCCGGCAAGCGCCGCAGCAGGCCGCGGTTCGCGGCCAGGTCCTTGCCGAAGCCGAAACCTGGATCGACGATGATGCGATCCTCGGGGATCCCGGCCGCGCGCGCCGCGTCCAGGCGCCAGGCGAGATAGGATCTCACTTCGCCCACGATGTCGCCCGCAACGCTACGCGCCCCCATCATGGCCGATCCGCCCGGCTCATGCATCAGACAAACCGGCACGCCGAGCGCGGCCACCGCGGCCAGGGCCCCGGGGCGCGTCAAGGCGCGGACATCGTTGATCAGGGAAGCCCCGGCGGCCACCGCCTCGGTCATGACCAAAGGCTCCGAGGTATCCACCGAGAGCGGCACCGAAAGCCGGCCGCGCAGCGCCTCGATGATCGGGATCACGCGCTCGCACTCCTCTTCGGGACTCACGGGGGCGGCCCCGGGGCGGGTCGACTCGCCGCCGACATCGATGATGTCGGCGCCTGCCCCGACCAGGGCCTCGACATGCGCCAGCGCCTTATCGCGGGCCAAAAAAAGACCCCCGTCCGAAAATGAATCGGGGGTCACGTTCAAGATACCCATGATGGCGACCCGGCCATCGGGCCGCAGCCAGGACGCCGCGGCCTTATGCGCCTCGGTCATCGCGAGACTACCGGGATTCCCCTGCCGGGGTATCCATGCGCGGCTTCACGCGCGCCCGGTCCGCGGCCTTGGGCTCGCTGCTGTCGCCGCCCGGAGTCGGGTCATTGTAGCCGTAAGGCGGCCGCGGCTTACGGCCTTCCATGATGTCATTGATCTGATCGGTGTCGAGCGTCTCCCACTCGAGGAGCATGCCGGCCATCGTCTCCACCTTGTCCTTGTTGGTCTCGATGACGCGCCGCGCGCGGGTGTACTGCTCGTCGATGATCCGGCGTATCTCGGCATCCACGAGCTGGGCTGTGGCATCGCTCAGGTTCTTGTGTGTCGTCACATCGCGCCCCAGGAAGACCTCGCTCTGGTTCTCGCCATACACGCGCGTACCCAGCCGATCGCTCATGCCCCAGCGGCTCACCATATTGCGGGCAAGCTCGGTCGCCCGCTCGAAATCGTTGGCCGCCCCGGTGGTCATCTGATGCATGAACACCTCCTCCGCGATGCGGCCCGCCATGAGCACGGCGATGGTCGACAGGAGGTACTCCCGATCATGGCTATAGCGATCCTCGGTCGGCAACTGCATCGTCACGCCGAGCGCGCGCCCACGCGGGATGATCGTCACCTTATGCACGGGATCGGTGTTGGGCAAAAGCCGCGCCACCACGGCGTGGCCCGATTCGTGGTAAGCGGTGTTGACCCGCTCCTTTTCGGGCATCACGATGGAGCGGCGCTCGGCGCCCATGACGATCTTGTCCTTGGCAAGCTCGAAGTCCTGCATTTCGACCAGGCGCTTGTTGGCGCGCGCCGCAAACAGGGCCGCCTCGTTGACGAGGTTGGCGAGATCGGCGCCGGAGAACCCGGGCGTGCCGCGCGCGAGGATGCTCGGAACGACGTCATCCGAGACCGGCACCTTGCGCATGTGGATGCGGATGATCTGTTCGCGGCCACGGATGTCCGGGAGCGGCACGAATACCTGCCGATCGAAGCGGCCGGGCCGCAGAAGGGCCGGGTCCAGGACATCGGGCCGGTTGGTCGCCGCGATCACGATCACGCCCTCACTGCCCTCGAACCCATCCATCTCCACGAGCAGTTGGTTCAGCGTCTGTTCGCGCTCGTCATGGCCGCCGCCGAGGCCGGCGCCGCGCTGACGCCCGACGGCATCGATCTCGTCGATGAAAATGATGCAGGGCGCGTGCTTCTTGGCCTGGTCGAACATGTCGCGGACGCGCGAGGCGCCGACACCCACGAACATCTCCACGAAATCCGAACCGGAGATCGAGAAGAACGGCACCTTCGCCTCGCCCGCGATCGCCTTGGCGAGCAGCGTCTTGCCGGTGCCGGGGCTGCCGGTCATGAGCACGCCACGGGGAATGCGTCCGCCGAGCTTCTGGAACTTCGTCGGGTCACGCAGGAACTCGACCAGCTCCTTGACCTCTTCCTTGGCCTCCTCGACGCCAGCGACATCTTCGAAGGTCACCTTGTTGGTGTCTTCGGTCAGCATGCGCGCCTTGCTCTTTCCGAAGCTCATCGCGCTGCGACCACCCCCGCCGCCTTGCATCTGGCGCATGAAGAAGATCCAGACCCCGACGAACAAGAGCAAGGGGAACCAGTTGATGAATATCTGAAGAAGCAGAGACTGCTGTGCAGGCGGCTTGGCATCGACGCTCACGCCATTATTCAGCAGCTGATCGATCAATCCGGAGTCGGTCGGCGTATAGGTCTGGAAGCGCTGGCCCGTCTTGGTGATACCCGTGATCTCGTGACCCTTGATGACCACACGACCCACCTGCCCCTGCTTCACGTGATTGATGAACCGCGAAAACGGAATGGACCGGACCGCCGGGTGGTGGTTACCGAAGCTGTTGAAGACCGACATCAGAACGATGGCGATAATGAGCCACAACAGCAGATTTTTTGCGAGATTATTCAAGGTGTGACCTCGTGCGCCCCAAAAGACGCGCCTGCCGCCATTCTCCTACGACTCCGGTCCCGACACAACAGGCCGTAACCCGGTACCGAGGAGGTAGACCTCGGGGCTACGGGGGCGCGACGCCGGCGGTTTGCGCGTGGCCACCCGTTGGAAGCGGCGCCGCATGTCGGCCAAAAGCTCCGTAAATCCGGCACCCTGAAAGACCTTAATAAGACAACTACCGTCCGCGGTCAAGCACGAGACGGCAAAATCGATGGCGATCTCGGCGAGCCCAACGGCCCGGGCCTGGTCGGATGCGCCCACACCGCTCATATTGGGGGCCATATCGGAAATTACAAGGTCCACGCGGTCCCCAAGGGCCGACAGGACCTGCGCGTAGCATTCAGGCTCCGTGAAATCGCCCTGGATGAACGTCACGCCCGGCAGGGGATCCATGGGCAGGATGTCGACCGCCACCAGGCGGCCGGCGGGCCCGAGTCTACGAGCCGCATACTGGGAGAAGCCCCCGGGGGCGGCGCCCAGGTCGGCAATGATGCTGTCGGCGCGTATGAGGCGATCCCGGGCATCGATCTCCATGAGCTTGTAGGCCGCCCGCGAACGATAGCCCTCCGCCTGGGCGCGCTTCACATAGGGATCGGCAAAATGCTCGTCCATCCAGCGGTTGCGGGCCATGGTCCTGGTTCTCGGGCCTAGAGGGCGCGGGCCACGACCACGAGACCCAGGATGCCCTCGATCAGGTAGATCGTGGTGGAAACGCCGTGCAGGGCCATGAAAGGGCCCCATGCCGGGCTCTTGGGACCGAAGTGCGGGGCGCGACGCAGATAGGCCATGACCGGCAGGATGGCGAGCACGAACACCCCGTCGAGCGCCCAGGCGATCTGGGCCAGGCGCCGATAGCGCCCCGGGGACACCGCCCGGGCGACGACCCCGCCCAGAACGAGGCCGAGGCCCTGGCCGCCCACGAACAGGTCGCCCGCAAGCGCGCCCGCAAGCGCCTGCGGGAGCCGCCAGAACAAGAGCGGGACCACGCAGGCCACGGTCCAGAGGCTGCCCATCCAAAGCGTGGCGGCCACCCGCGCGAGGCCCCGCGCGCGTGACGGCCCCTCAGACGTAGCGGACGCCCAGGATTTCATACTGGCGGGTGCCGTCCGGGACGCGGACCTCCACGACCTCCCCGCCTTCCTTGCCGATCAAGGCGCGCGCTATGGGTGAGCTGATCGAGATCTTCCCCTCCTGGATGTCGGCCTCGTCATCGCCGACGATCTGATAGGTCACCTCGCGCTGCCCCTCCTCCTCGAACAGATCCACGGTCGCGCCGAACACGACCCGCCCGCCCGCGTTCACGGTCAAGGGATCGATGACCTGGGCGTTGCCGAGCTTGGCCTCGACCTCGCTGATCCGCCCTTCGATGAAACTCTGCTGTTCCTTGGCGGCATGATACTCGGCGTTTTCCGACAGATCGCCATGCGCCCGCGCCTCCGCGATCGCTTGTATGATGCGCGGCCGCTCCACGGTCTTCAGGCGATGCAGCTCCTGCTTCAGCTTCTCGGCGCCGCTTACCGTGAGAGGAACCTTAATCATGGGCAATCTCCTTATGCAAGTCCTGCAAACACCGCACCTCGAACTCCTGCATGTTCCCGTGCGCCTCGCATGCCGCGCGCGCCGCGGCCAGCGTCGTATAGTTCGTTACCTTATGCTGCAACGCCTCACGACGAATCAGATAAGAGTCCGCCATGCTTTGTTTGTCGGCGACGGTATTGACGATGATGTCGATCTCGTCGTTCTTGATCATATCCACCACATGCGGACGGCCCTCGGACACCTTATTGACCGCTCGCACCTTGAGCCCTGCCGCCTCGAGCGCGGCCGCCGTCCCGCGCGTGGCCAAGAGCTCGAACCCGTGATCGGCGAAGTAACGCGCGATCGACACGGCAGGCCCCCGATCGCGATCGCGCACGCTTATGAAAAGCCGGCCTCCTCCCGGAATCGCGGCGCCGGCCGCGATCTGCGATTTCGCGAAGGCCTCGCCGAAGCTCCTGCCGATCCCCATCACTTCGCCCGTCGATTTCATCTCGGGCCCGAGAACGGTATCCACTCCCGGGAACTTTATGAACGGGAACACGGCCTCCTTCACCGAACAGTAGGCAGGCATCACCTCGGAGACCACGCCCTGACTCTCAAGCGAATATCCCATCATCACGCGCGCCGCGATCTTGGCAAGCGGCCGCGCCGTCGCCTTCGAGACATACGGTATCGTGCGGGACGCGCGCGGATTCACCTCGAGCACGTAGACGTCCTGGTCCTTGATCGCGAACTGCACATTCATGAGGCCCACCACGTCCAGGGCCTTCGCCAGCACCACCGTCTGCCGGCGCAATTCGTCCTGCATCGCCTCCGAAAGGCCAAAAGGCGGCAGCGAACAGGCCGAGTCGCCCGAATGGACGCCCGCCTCCTCGATATGTTCCATGATCCCGCCGATCACCACGCGCTCGCCGTCGGAGACCGCGTCGACATCCACCTCCACCGCATCGCTCAGAAATCGATCGAGCAGAATGGGGCTGTCCTCGGACACCCGGACCGCGATCCGCATATAGATCTCGAGATCATCCCTGTTGTGGCAGATCTCCATCGCGCGGCCGCCCAGCACGTAGGAGGGGCGCACGACGAGCGGATATCCGGTCTCTTCCGCCAGCGCCACCGCATCGACGGCATTATGCGCGATGCGATTGGGTGGCTGCAGCAGGCCCAGGTCCGTGATCAGGCTTTGGAAGCGCTGCCGATCCTCGGCCAGGTCTATGGAAGCGGGACTCGTTCCGACAATAGGCACGCCGTTGGCGCTCAGTCCGCGCGCGAGCTTCAAGGGCGTCTGGCCCCCGTACTGCACGATCACGCCCTTCGGCCGCTCGAGCCGCGCGATCTCGAGCACGTCCTCGAGCGTCAGGGGCTCGAAATACAGCCTGTCGGAGATATCGTAGTCCGTGGACACGGTCTCCGGATTACAGTTGACCATGATGGTCTGATAGCCATTCTCGCGCAGCGCCATGGAGGCGTGGACGCAGCAGTAATCGAACTCGATGCCCTGGCCGATACGGTTGGGGCCGCTGCCGAGCACGATGACCTTGTCGCGATCCTCGACGAGGGCCTCGCACTCCTGCTCATAGGTCGAATACATGTAAGCGGTCGTCGACGCGAACTCCGCGGCGCAGGAATCGACCCGCTTGTAGACGGGATGGATCGCGTGGGTGTTCCGGAACGCGCGCACGGCCGTCTCGTTGCTGCCAAGGAGCGCGGCAAGCCTCCGATCGGAGAACCCGCGCCGCTTCCAGCCGCGAACGAGCGGCGCATCGGCCGCGGCAAGCGCCCCCGACGCCCCCCGCTCCTCGATCTCGGCCTCGGTGGCGACGATCTCGGCGATCTGCGCGACGAACCAGGGGTCGATGCGCGTCAACTCGTGCACTTCCCCGGGCGTGAAGCCCGCGCGCAAGGCGTCCGCCACATACCAGAGCCGCTCGGCCCCCGGGACCTTCAGCTCCTGGATCAGGCGATCGCGCGTGACTTTGGGATCGCTCGCGCGCTCAACGCGCGGCTCGAAGCCGTAACTGCCGATCTCGAGGCTGCGCATCGCCTTCTGCAAGGATTCCTGGAAGGTCCGCCCGATCGCCATGACCTCGCCGACCGATTTCATCTGGGTGGTCAGCACCGGGTCCGCCTTGGGGAACTTCTCGAAGGTAAAGCGCGGGATCTTCGTGACCACGTAATCGATGCTGGGCTCGAAGGACGCCGGCGTCGTTCCGCCGGTGATGTCGTTGCGCAGTTCGTCCAGGGTGTAGCCGATGGCGAGCTTGGCCGCGACCTTGGCGATCGGGAAGCCGGTCGCCTTGGAGGCGAGCGCCGATGACCGCGACACGCGCGGATTCATCTCGATCACGATCATTTGCCCGGTCTGCGGGTTGATCGCGAACTGGACGTTGGACCCGCCGGTCTCCACCCCGATTTCGCGCAGCACGGCGATGCTGGCGTCCCGCATCCTTTGGTACTCTTTGTCCGTCAGGGTCTGCGCGGGGGCGACGGTGATGGAATCTCCCGTGTGCACGCCCATCGGATCGACGTTCTCGATGGCGCAGACGATGATGCAGTTGTCGAGGCGGTCGCGCACGACCTCCATCTCGTACTCCTTCCAGCCGATGATGGATTCCTCTATGAGCAGCTCGCGGGTCGGAGAGGCGTCCAGCCCGCGCTCGCACAACTGCATGAATTCCTCGCGATTGTAGGCGATGCCTCCGCCGGTTCCGCCGAGCGTGAACGATGGACGGATGATCGCCGGGAAGCCCACCAGGGCATGCACCTGAAGAGCCTCTTCCAGGCTGTGCGCGATGGCGCCCTTGGCCACACCAAGACCGATCGATTCCATCGCCTTCTTGAAGAGTTCACGGTCCTCGGCCTTGTCGATCGCGGCCTTCGAGGCCCCGATCATGCGTACGCCATAGCGCTCCAAGACCCCTTCGCGATCCAGGTCGAGGGCGCAGTTCAGCGCCGTCTGGCCGCCCATGGTCGGGAGCAAGGCGTCCGGGCGCTCCTTGGCGATGATCCGCTCCAACACCCGCCAATTGATCGGCTCCACGTAGGTGGCGTCGGCGAGATCGGGGTCGGTCATGATCGTGGCCGGGTTCGAATTGACGAGAATGACGCGCAGGCCCTCCTCCTTGAGGGCCCGGCAGGCCTGTGTCCCGGAATAATCGAACTCGCAGCCCTGACCGATGACGATCGGCCCGGCGCCTATGATGAGTACGCTCTTGATATCGTCGCGCTTGGGCATCAGGACCTCGAAATCCCGTCGCGCGCCGCACCCATCAGCGCCGCGAACTGCGAAAACAGGGGCAATACATCGTGCGGCCCCGGGCTCGCCTCGGGGTGCCCCTGGAAAGAGAATACCGGCCGACCGACGAACCCAAGCCCCTGGACCGAGCCATCGAACAGCGAGCGGTGCGTCACGCGCAGCCCCTGAGGGAGGCTCGCCTCGTCGACCGCGAAGCCGTGGTTCTGGCTCGTGATGAAGACGCGCCCGGAGTCCACGTCGAGCACCGGGTGATTGGCCCCGTGATGGCCGAACTTCATCTTCACTGTGCGCCCGCCGGCGGCAAGCCCCAACAACTGGTGGCCGAGGCAGATCCCGAAGAGCGGCACGCCCGACGCGATGAGCTCCCGCGCGGCCTTGATGGCGTAATCGCAGGCCTTCGGATCACCGGGCCCGTTGGAGAGAAACACGCCGTCGGGCTTCATGGCCAGAACATCCGCCGCCGGGGTCTGCGCCGGCACCACCGTCACGCGACAGCCGACTTCCACCAGGCCGCGCAGGATGTTGCGCTTGACCCCATAATCGTAGGCCACGACATGGTACTGCGGGGGCCGCGGCGACCCCTCCCAAAGCCCCTCTTCCCATGAGTAGGGCTTTGACGTCGACACGACCCGGGCGAGATCGAGCCCGTCGAGCCCCGTAAAGGCCCGCGCCAGCGCTATGGCCGCCGCCTCGTCCTGCGCCATGTCGCCCGCCACTATGGCCGCGTTCTGGGCGCCCTGCTCGCGCAGCCGCCGCGTGAGCGCCCGGGTATCGACCCCGGCGATGGCCACCACCCCCTGGCGCCGAAGAAAGGCCCTGAGGTCCTCCTGGCTTCGAAAATTGCTGAACCGGCTCGGGGCGTCGCGCACGACGAGGCCTGCGGCATAAACCCGCGAGGCCTCCATGTCCTCCGCATTGACGCCCGTATTGCCGATATGGGGATAGGTGAGCGTGACGATCTGACTGGCGTATGACGGATCCGAAAGGATCTCCTGGTAGCCGGTCATGGCGGTATTGAACACGAGCTCGCCCTGGGAAGCCCCGGCGGCCCCGATGGACTCCCCGACGAACACAGTGCCGTCGGCGAGAGCAAGCAATGCCGGTTGCGCCACGGTACCTCCCGCCTCAGGGTTTACATACAAAAGCGGGAGCCGCTCTACGCCGCTCCCGCCGGGAAAACGAGTTATTCACAAGGATTTGTCTGGCGATTGTAGCGAGATGGCGGCCCGAAATCAACGCAGGCCGAGCACATCCTGCATATCATAGAGGCCGGCGGGGCGGGTCGCGAGAAAGCGTGCCGCGCGCAAGGCGCCTTCGGCGAACACCTGGCGGTTGTCAGCGATGTGCGCGATCTCGAGGCGTTCCGTGGGGGACGCCAGGTAGACGCGGTGCTCCCCCACGATCTCGCCCGCGCGTAGCGTGGCGAAACCTATGGTCCCGGGCACGCGCGGCGCGCGCCGGTCGTGGCGGTCGTAGACGGCCACGTCCGCCAGACGCCGGCCGCGGGCGGTGGCGGCCACCTCGCCCAGACGCAGCGCGGTCCCCGAGGGCGCGTCGACCTTGTGGCGATGGTGGGCCTCCAGGATCTCGATATCGGCGTCCGGCAGCACGCGGGCGGCGACCTCCAGGAGATGCAAGGCGAGGTTCACGCCCACGCTCATATTGGCGGCCACGACGAAGCGGCCCTCCCGGGCCCGCACGCGCAGCTGCTCGAGGCTCGCCGGCGCAAAGCCCGTCGTACCGATGACCGCCCCCTTGCCGAGGCGCGCGCAGATCGCCGCGTAGGCCTCGCTCGCCTCCGGCCGGGTGAAGTCGATCAGGACGTCGCAGCCGGCGATGACCTCCTCGGCACCGTCCGACACGGGCACACCGAAAGGGGCGCCGCCGACCAGCACCGCCGCGTCCTGTCCGCAGGCGGCATCCCCCGTGCGGGCAAGCGCCCCCGAGAGCTCGAGGTCGGCCTGATCGCGCAACGCCGCGAGCACGGCGCGCCCCATACGACCTGTGGCCCCGGCCACGGCTATCCTCATGATTTTCCCCTCAATGGACGGGATTGCCGTCCCGATAACGGGCCGACTCGCCGGCCGCCGCTACCAGGCGATATAGGCGTAACCCTTGTGTTGAAGCTCCATCAGGTCCGCGGCCCCCATCGGGACATAGTTGACGAACGGCAACAGGGCCGTTTTCGTCAGCTTCAGCGTCCGCAAGGTGTTGCCGCAGCCATGAAACTCCACACCGTAGTCGTGCAGACTCGCGACACCGGCGCGGATGCTCCGGGCGACCGGCCGTACGGGCTTTTTCAAGACCACGCTGATCCCTTCGGCAAAGCAGGTTACCACGATATGGATCGAGCTCCCATAACGCCGCAGCATGGCCTGGACCGAGGACAGGATGTGCTGCTGATAGCCGTGATCGGCCTGATTCAGCTGGTAGACGATGTGATGTTTGGCCTTCTGGCCCGGAAAGGTCAGATTCAGGCTGTCCGCCGAATCGGCGAGCGCGCTGCCCGACCCCACCGCCGCGGCGACACCCCCCGCGGCCACGATGATCCGGCGACGCGCCGGATCAAATCTGCGTTTCTCTCCCATGGCGAGCCCCTCCTTGCAGTCATCCCAAAGGACGGCCGCCGTCCGCTTTTATTCCCCCGAACTGCGCGCCTTGGGTTCGAAGAAGCCGCGCAGCTTGTCGAGCCACGAATGCTCGACCGGGCTATGGCGGTCGCCGCCCTCACGCAAGGAGGCCTCGAAGGACTCGAGAATCTCGCGCTGCGCGCGCGTAAGCTTCACCGGGGTCTCGACCGTGATCTGGCAGAAGAGATCGCCGACATGTCCGGTCCGCACGTTCTTCACGCCCTTCCCGCGCACTCGAAACACCTTGTCGGTCTGCGTCTCCGGCGGGATCTTCAGCGTCATGCGTCCGTCCAGGCTCGGGATCTCGATCTCGCCGCCCAGCACCACGGTCCCGAAACGCACCGGCACCTTGCAATACAGGTCGTCCTGCTCGCGGCGGAACAGGGGGTGGGGCTTCAGCTTGACCTGAACGTAGAGGTCCCCGGCCGGGCCGCCGTTCTCGCCGGCGTCACCCTGCCCGCTCACCCGGATCTGATCACCCTCGTCGACCCCCGCGGGGATCGTGACCGACAGCGTCTTGGCGCGCCGCGCGCGACCCTCGCCGCGGCATTCGACGCAGGGCTGCGTGATCACCCGCCCGCTGCCCCGGCAATTGGGGCAGGTCTGCTGAATCGAAAAAAAGCCTTGCTGCATGCGGACCTGCCCGTGTCCGCCGCAGGTGGGACAGCTGGCCGGCACGCTCCCGGCGCGGGCCCCGGTCCCCTTGCAGAGATCGCAGGCCGCCAGGGTCGGGACGCGGATGCGGGCCTCGGTCCCGAAAACCGCATCCTCCAGGGACAGATCGAGGGTGAAACGCACGTCCGAGCCGCGATAGACCTGGCTTCCGCGGCGAGCGCCGCCGCCGAAGATATCGCCGAAGACGCTGTCGAAGATGTCCGCGAAGGGGCCCTGGCCCGGGCCAGGGCCCGCACCGCCCTGCACCCCGGCATGCCCGAAATGATCATAGGCGGCGCGCTTCTGCGGATCGCTCAGGACGTCGTAGGCCTCCTGGCATTCCTTGAACTGCATCTCCGCGCTCTTGTCGTCCGGATTGCGGTCAGGGTGATACTTCATCGCCATCCGGCGATAGGCCTTTTTGACCTCGGCATCGTCGGCCCCGCGGGCCACACCGAGGATCTCATAGTAATCGCGTCGCGTCGTCATAAGCCTTTACTGTAAAAGCCCGACCTTAAAAGAAAAAAGGCACGGGCGTCAACCGAAGTCCCCGCCCGTGCCCCCCTATCGACCACGCTTACTTTTCGCGACGGTTCTCATTGACCTCTTCGAATTCCGCGTCGACCACGTTGTCCGAACCCTGCTGCGCCCCGCCTTGTTGCCCTTCGGCCCCCGGCGTCGCGCCGGCCTGCGCCTGCGCGTACATCTGCTCGGTCAGCTTGTGGCTCGCCTGGGCCAGCACCTCGGTCTTGGACGTGATCTCGGCCTTGTCGTCGCCCTTCAGGGCCGTCTCCAGGCCCTGGATCGCCGCCTCGATGGCGCTCTTGTCGCCAGCGGCCACCTTGTCGCCCAGATCCTTCAGGGACTTGCGCGTTCCATGGATGAGCGCCTCGGCCTGATTGCGGGCATCGACGAGCTCGTGGGCCTTGCGGTCCTCTTCGGCATGCGCCTCGGCGTCCTGCACCATGCGCTGAATCTCAGCCTCGCTCAAGCCGGAACTCGACTTGATGACGATGCGGTTCTCCTTGCCGGTCGCCTTGTCGCGCGCCGACACGTGGAGAATGCCGTTGGCGTCGATATCGAAGGTCACCTCGACCTGCGGCACGCCACGCGGCGCCGGCGGGATGTCGGTGAGATCGAAGCGGCCGAGCGACTTGTTGCCGGCCGCCATCTCACGCTCGCCCTGCAGGACATGCACGGTCACCGCGGTCTGGTTGTCCTCGGCAGTCGAGAACACCTGCGCGGCCTTGGTCGGTATGGTGGTGTTCTTCTGGATGAGCTTGGTCATCACGCCACCCATGGTCTCGATGCCAAGCGACAGAGGGGTCACGTCCAGCAACAGGACGTCCTTCACGTCGCCGCCCAGGACACCGCCCTGGACCGCCGCGCCGATCGCCACCGCCTCGTCCGGATTGACGTCCTTGCGCGGCTCCTTCCCGAAGAAATCCCGCACCGCCTCCTGAACCTTGGGCATGCGCGTCTGGCCGCCCACGAGAATGACGTCGTCGACCTCGGTGACCTTCAGACCCGCATCCTTCAAGGCGGTCTTGCAGGGCTCGATCGTGCGCCGGATCAGATCCTCCACCAGGCTCTCGAGCTTGGCGCGCGTGATCTTCACGTTCAGATGCTTCGGTCCGCTCGCATCCGCTGTTATGTACGGCAGGTTGACGTCCGTCTGGGCCCGCGAGGACAACTCGATCTTGGCCTTCTCGGCCGCATCCTTCAGGCGCTGGAGCGCGAGCGGATCCTTATGCAGATCGATGCCTGCGTCTTTCTTGAACTCCTCGGCCAGATAGTCGATCAGCCGGAGATCGAAGTCCTCGCCGCCCAGGAAGGTATCCCCGTTCGTGGACAACACCTCGAACTGGTGTTCGCCGTCGACCTCGGCGATCTCGATGATCGAGATATCGAAGGTACCGCCGCCAAGGTCGTAGACCGCGATCTTGCGATCCCCTTCCTTTTTGTCGAGACCGAAGGCCAAAGCCGCCGCGGTCGGCTCATTGATGATGCGCTTCACGTTCAGGCCCGCGATGCGGCCGGCGTCCTTGGTCGCCTGCCTCTGGGCGTCATTGAAGTAGGCCGGAACCGTGATGACCGCCTCGGTCACTTCTTCGCCGAGATAATCCTCGGCGGTCTTCTTCATCTTTTGCAAGACGCGCGCCGAGACCTCCGGCGGCGCCATCTGCTTGCCGTTCCCCTCGACCCAGGCATCGCCGTTTTTCGCGCGCACGATCTTGTAGGGCACCATCTTGATGTCGCGCTGCACGATCTCGTCATCGAACTTGCGCCCCACCAGACGCTTCACCGCGTACAGCGTGTTCTGGGGATTGGTGACCGCCTGACGCTTGGCCGGCTGACCGACCAGCACTTCACCTTCGCCGGCGTAGGCGACGATCGAGGGCGTCGTGCGGTCGCCTTCGCTATTTTCAATGACGCGCGGCTTCCCGCCTTCGATCACGGCCACGCATGAATTCGTGGTTCCCAAATCGATCCCGATAATCTTTGCCATCGCTCTTGTCCTCTTACTCCCGGTTTCGGGAAGCTCTGTTGTAAGGTCGCTGATTCCCCAGATGGGGGGCTAGGGGGCGCTTTTCAAGGGTCAGGCCTTGGCCTTGGCCACCACAACCAGCGCCGGTCGAAGAAGCCTGTCGTTCAGCAAAAAGCCCTTCTGCACGACCTCGACGACATGGTTGGCGGGCACATCGCCGGTTTCGACCATGGACATCGCCTGATGCTGATCCGGATTGAACCGCTCCCCGGCCGGATCGACCGCGGTGATCGAGAACTTCTCGAGCACGGAATCCATCAACTGCAAGGTGAGGTCCACCCCCGTGAAAAGCGCCTCGGTCGCGGCCGCGGCGACGCTACGGTCCACCGCGCGGGCGCGCTCCAGGCTGTCGCGCACCGGGAGAAGCTCCCCGGCAAAACGTTCGAGGGCGAATTTACGGGCCGCCGCCACATCCTGCTCGGCGCGGCGGCGCGTGTTCTCGGCGTCAGCGGCCACACGCAAGAGACGTTCACGGCTCTCGGCAAGCTCGGCGCGGACCCGTTCGAGTTCCGAGGCGAGCGCAGCCGCGTCCCTGGGCTCCTCCGGCGACTGTCCCTCGCCGGGCGTCGCATTCTCCGCCTGTCTCTGTTTCTCGCCCACCGTCGTGTCGTTCTCTGCCATCGGTCACTCCGCGTTATATGCACACGCGGCCATGTGGGGACGGCCGCGCACCAAATCAAGCGGACGAGGTGCCTCTAGCCCGCCTGGCCGTGACTCAAAGCGCCGCTCAGGAGGCGGGCGGTGACGTCGACGATGGAGATCACGCGGTCGTAGGACATCCGTTTCGGCCCGATGACGCCTACGGTCCCCACGACCTGGCCATCCACCTCATAGGGGGCCGTGACGACGCTGCACGATTCCAGGGCCTCGTAGCCCGACTCCGCGCCGATGAAGATCTGTACCCCCTGCGATACCATGCTTTGATCCAGGAGATGGAGGAGGTCCTGCTTGGCGGTGAAGGCGTCGAACAGGCGCCGCAGTTTCTCGGTGTCGCTCAACTCCGGAAACGCGAGCAGATTCGATTCCCCGCTCACGAACAGCGGCTGCTCGCCCCGCTCCTCCCCGGCAAAGACCTGATGGGCCATCTCCACCGCCGAGCGCAGAATCTGCTGCATGTCCTCGCTGTCGCGCCGCAAGGCCTTGACGAGGGAGCGCCGGACCTCCTCGAGGGAGCGACCGGAATAGGCCCCATTGAAGACATTGGCCGCCTGCTGAAGCTCCGCGGGCGAGTAAGGGCGCTTGGGATGGATGACCCGGTTCATGACCTGGCCGTCCTGGGCCACCAGGATCACCAGAACCCGGGTGGGCGACAGCGCGAGAAAGTCGAGCTGGAGGAATCCCACGCCGGCGCGTCGCGGGACGCGCACGATGCCCGCGAGCCTGGTCACCTGCGAAAGGAGGCCCGACACGGATTCTATGAGCTGCTGCGGGTCCTGATCCGCCAGGAACCGATCCTCCAGGGAGGCGACGTCCTGGGTGTTCAGCGGCTTGACCGCGAGCAAGGTGTTGACGAAAAAGCGATAGCCGCGCTCGGTCGGGACGCGCCCGGCCGAGGTGTGCGGGGACCGGATGAGACCCAGCTCCTCAAGATCGGACATGATGTTGCGCACGGTGGCGGGACTGAACTCCAATCCGGCCTGCTTCACCAATGTCCGGGACCCGACGGGCTGGCCGTCGGCTATATACTGCTCGATAAGCGCCTTGAGGAGCCGTTCGGCACGAGGCGTTAACGACACCATAGCTACCCCCTCTTAGCACTCCCGCTTCCTGAGTGCCAGGGGCACGCTATCAATAGCGGCTTTGGGTGTCAACAGAGCAGGTCGCGACCGTGGCGGGGCGCGGCTCTCTGGCCGCGCCGGGGCACGCGTGCTAGTGTTTGCGATCATGAGTAGCGGGGCGGTCAATCGCCCGCCGATCGAAATCATCAGAAATATTATGGTCAAAACGACGACCCTATTTTCGGCATTGATAAGGTCGGCCGCCAGGACGCGGGTCTCGGGTCCGAGATCGG
>JAKAXT010000126.1 GCA_021816425.1 Pseudomonadota bacterium
TGTGTGGGGGACTTCCACCCCCAAGTGAGTGCGCCCTGCCGGGCGCACCAAAAGAAAAGAGGGCGCAAACCTCGCGCCCTCCTGCAAACACCTAGCTAATTTCTAATTACGGTGTGACTGAACCGTTTGGACCGACGTTCGTTTGGCAATAGGCGGCGGCGGTCGTGCATGCTACAACCGGGTTGTTAGCCGGATCGGTACCTGCAACCGACGAGGTCGAACCATCGCCCACCACTGCGTTCACGATGTCGGCGCCCAAGGTCTTGTTTCCCGTGCATGTGGTACCGGCACCGATAGAGATAAAGATCGGCGTCGATATACCCGGCCCGATCCAAGTGCCGCTTGAGCTATAGCCCGTGGGAATCGCCGTGAGGCCGCCCGCAGTGTCGACCTCGCCGCAATCCGTCGGGGTGGCCGGACCCGTGCCACCCAAAGCCCCGATGAAGGCGAAGTTGGGCACGGCAGCACCTGATGTGCCGCTCGCTGCCGGATCTCCGGCCATGTCGCTCAACACCGGAGTGCCTGTGCCGGGCGCGGGGGGCGTCGTAAGAGCCGTTCCTTGCACGTTCGCGTACGCAAGCAGGGTATTCTGCCCCGATTGTGCGGCCGAAACGGCGGCGGTCGCCGCCGTGATTGCCGAATGGAAGTTCTGCGCCACGTCCTGGGCCTTTGTGGTCACGATGTACTTCTCGTACTGGGGAATGGCGATGGCCGCCAAGATACCGATGATCGCGATCACGACCATCAACTCGATCAAGGTAAAGCCGGCTTGGATACCGGCCACTACCGGGTTCTTTTTACGCATGGCGATAACTCCTCTCACCTCAATAGCACCGGTTCACGATGAACGGTGTACGCGGTGAAGAATAGTGCATGATCCATACCAGTCACGGCCGCTCGTCGGGCATCTGTTGGCACGAATCCTGTAAGTCCTTGATGGGGCGAAGGCGTAAGGAGGGGGTTCGGAACGAGGCGTAGTGCTGGGCCGATAGGCGGTATTTAAGGATCTCCTGAATCTGGTGGGTCAGGGGGTGACGCAAAACGTCACCCCTATGGTTGAGCCTGACGAAGAGAGGCACTTTGCCGCTTTCCGTCAGATCTTCCACGCGCCGCGGGCCCCGCGGGGCGCCTCGACGCATAGGGCTTGAGGGGACGTTTATCTCTTTTATATTCTGGAGAGGAATCGCGCGCGGCGCCCATGTGTTGCGTGGAGGTCAGACCCTAAAGACGCAGGCGCGGATGGGCGAGACGATCCTCCGCCACATCGAAGGCGGCCTCCAGGGCGCTCTGGCCCATGAACCGCATCAGGCCTCGTGGGCGCTTGGGTCCGAGCATGACGGGCTTCGCGCGCTTGCCGCCGATCTCACGCACCAGGGAGTCTACGCTCGCGAAGCCATCGATGAGGCCCAGGGTCTTGCCCTTGCTGCCCAGCATATAGGAGCCATCGAAGACCTGGGGCTCGGGCCCCAGGCGGCTGCCACGGCGGCTGCGCACCCAGTCCTTGAACTCCGCATGCATGTCGGTCAGGAGTTCTTTCGTGAAGAGGATGTCGTCGGCCTGCTCGGGGCGGAACGGGTCCAGCCGCGACTTGTGCTCGCCCGCCGTATAGATGCGCCGCTCGATGCCGTGGCGGGCGATGAATTCCGCGAAGCCGAAGCCGCCGCCGATCACGCCGATCGAGCCTACGATGCTCATGCGGTTCGCGTAGATCTCGTCAGCGGCGCATGCGATCCAGTAGCCGCCGGAGGCCCCGACGTCCCCTATCACCGCCAGCACCTTGATGTCGTGCTCCTGCGCGCGCTCGCGGATGAAGCTTGCCACGAGATCCGACTGGACCGGGGAGCCGCCCGGGCTCTCTATGGAGAGGATGAGGCGCTTGCGGGGGCGGGCCAAGGCGACCGCCCGCTCGATCGGCTCCCGATAGGCGGCAAGACTGATGGCATAGGGCTTGGCCGCGATGATGCCGCGCAGCGACAGGACCGGGATGCGGGGCGGCCGCCAGAATAAGAGACTCATAAGGAGCGAGTGTAGCCGATCCCCGCGCCCTCCAGAAGAGCCATGCCCGAACATAAGGTCCGGGCGGGCGGGGGGTGCCACTTGCCCATCACGGGCGAGGGGCGCTCTCGGGTCGGGCCTGCGCGGCCCGCTCAAGGAAAAGCGGCAACAAGGGGGCGAGGGGGGACCGACACCCGCCCTGGACTTGGCGTGTCCCGGCCGGGTGAGGACGCCTTGCGCGACCACATGAGGCTTGCGGGGGGATGGCCTTGCATGCGCAGGGCGGCAAGCGCGGCGCCGCCTCGGGAACATGCTAAACTCTGCGAAGGACCGCGACCGTCGCGATAATTTCGAAGGCGCGGCAAGGCTACAAAAACACCGAATCGCCACGCCAGGTTTACGGCCACTTATGACGGAAGACCACAAGTCCACGGAAATCGCCCGGAACACCCCGCCCCTGTCCACGGGGCTGCGCGTCATACGCGCCCAGGGAAAGATCCTGGACGGGATGGTCATGACCCTGATCTTCATCATGCTGGCCACCCTGCTCGGCGCCATCGGCGGCCTCCTCTTCGACTATGTGACGGCCATCAAGCTTCTTTACGAATCCGTCGGCAGCATGAGCACGGTCGCCGCCCACGATCTCATCAAGGAGACGGGCCAGCACCTCGTATCAGACGTGCTGTCCGTATTCATCCTCATAGAGCTTTTTCGCAGCTTCTCGGATTATCTGGAGTTCCACCGTATCCGCCTCCACGTGCTGGCCGAGGTGGGCTTCGTGTTCGTGCTGCGTGAGGTGTTCGTGGGACTCTATGCCAACCAGTTGAACTGGCAGGGCCTTCTGGCCTTGGGCGCCCTGCTCGCGGTGCTCGCCGCCACGCGCGTTCTCGCGACCCGCTTCCCGCCGCGCCCCCACTCCTCGCACCAATGACGGGGCCGCGCCATCCGTGGCGCGATCGGATCGACATCCCGGGCGCGGGGATCTTCGTTCGCCGCTTGGGCGCCCATCATCGTCTTCGGAGCCGCGCCCATCCCCGGGCGTGAACGCACGGATCTCTTGACCCGCGCGCCGGTCGCCGAGGGTCCCTCCCTTCAAACCTTCGGTTGCGGGGTCACGCGCAGGTAGGGACGCAGTTCGCGATAACCCTTGGGGAAGGCCTGGCGCAAGGCCTCGGGGTCTCTCAACGAGGGCACGATGACGCAGTCGTCGCCACGGTTCCAGTTGACCGGGGTTGCCACCGGATGCTGGTCCGTGAGCTGCAATGAGTCGATGACCCGTAGGATCTCGGTGAAGTTCCGGCCCGTGCTCGCGGGATAGGTGATGGTGGCGCGGATCCTCTTGTCCGGGTCTATGAAAAACACCGAGCGCACGGTGGCAGTCGCGCTCGCGTTCGGGTGGATCATGTCGTAGAGCATGGCGACCTTGCGGTCGGCATCGGCGATGATCGGAAACATCACCCGCACGCTCTGGGTGTCATTGATGTCGCGCACCCAACCCTTATGGGAGTGGATGGGATCGACGGACAGCGCCGCCACCTTCACGCCACGACGGGCGAAATCGGGTGTGAGCCGCGCGGTCTCGCCAAGCTCGGTGGTGCACACGGGGGTGTAGTCGGCCGGGTGCGAGAAGAGCAGACCCCAGTCGTCGCCAAGCCAGGCATGGAACGCGAGCGGTCCTAAGGTGGACTCCTGAACGAAGTCGGGGGCGATATCGCCGATACGCAGCGTCATGAGGGCATCTCCTCTGTGGCGGACGGGTGTCCGGAAAAATCGGGTGCTCTGAGGTAACCGGCCCGGATCACGAAATCGCCGAAGCGCTCGGCGGGCTCTCTGTGCACGGCATAGTCCGCGAGCAGCGGCGTCAGGGCCGCGATCGCCTCGTCTAGCGTGAGGTTCTCGCGGTAGACGCTGTTCAGGCGTTCGCCGGCGAATCCCCCGCCCAGGTACAAAACGTAACGGCCCAGGCTCTTGCCGACGAGCCCGATCTCGGCAAGGCGCGGGCGCGCGCAGCCATTCGGGCAGCCGGATAGGCGCACGGAGATCGCCTCGCCGGAAAGCCCCAGGGGCCGAAGCACCCATTCCAGGCGCTCGAGGAATCCGGGCAAGGCCCGCTCCGCCTCGGCCATCGCCAACCCGCAGGTCGGGAACGAGACGCAGGCGATGGCGTGCCGCCGTACGCCCTCCTCCGGCTCCGTGGGCAGGGCGACGCCATGGCGCGCGAGCACGGCCTCGATGACGGATTTCCGTCCAGGCCGCACACCCGAGATCGTGAGATTCTGATTGGGGGTCAGGCGGAAATCGCCATCATGGACGCGCGCCACCTCGGCGAGCGCCGTGAGCCTGCGGCATTCGGGGTCGTCTTGCAGGCGCCCGGCGAGCACGCGCAGAGTGAGGTGGAGCCTGCCCTCATCGTCCTCGACCCAACCGAAGCGATCGGCGCGGCTCTCGAAGCGGACGTCGCGCGCCGGTTCGAGTGCGAAGCCCAAACGGTCCTCGAGTTCGGCCTTGAACCACGCGACCCCGCGGTCGTCGAGCGTGTATTTGAGGCGCGCGTGGCGGCGGTTGGTGCGATCACCATGATCGCGCTGGATGCGCATCACCTGTTCGGCCACCGCCAGGACCTGACCGGGCGCGCAGGATCCGATGACATCGGCGAGCCTGGGATAGGTCGCGCGATCGCCATGGGTCGCGCCCATGCCGCCGCCCACGGCGACATTGAAGCCCGCGAGGCCGCCATTCTCGACGAGGGCAACGAAGCCCAGATCCTGGGCCAGGACATCGACGTCGTTCACGGGCGGCACGGCGATGCCGATCTTGAACTTGCGCGGCAGATAGGTCGGGCCGTAAAGAGGCTCCTCCTCCGCCCCGGCATCCTGGGCCGCAGGCTCGTCCAACCAGGTCTCCCGATAGGCCGCGGTGCGGGGGAGAAGCGCCGCGCTCAGGTCCGCGGCGAGCGCGCGGACCTCGCGCAAGACGGGCGAGGTCGCCGGATGATTGTGGCAGACGACGTTGCGATTCACGTCGCCGCAGGCGGCAATGCTGTCGAGGCCCAGGGCACCGAGTTCAGCCATCAAGGGCTTCAGGTCGGCCTTCAAGACCCCATGAAACTGAAAGGTCTGGCGGGTCGTGATGCGCAGCGTGCCATTGGCGCGCCCGCACGCGAGGCCCGTGAGGCCCTGCCATTGGGCGGGGGTGCAGACCCCGCCCGGCATGCGCACGCGCACCATGAACTCGTAGGCAGGCTCCAGTCTCTGCCCCTGGCGCTCGAGGCGCAGGTCGCGGTCGTCCTGTTGATAGGCGCCATGGAATTTGAGCAGCTTGGTGTCGGTTTCCGACAACGCCCCGGTCACGAGGTCCGCGAGCCCCGAGGCGATCGTGCCGCGAAGGCGGCGGCTTTGCGCCTTGATGATCTCTTCTTCCGCGGGCGGGCGTTTGTTTGCACCAGACTTCGACATG
>JAKAXT010000127.1 GCA_021816425.1 Pseudomonadota bacterium
ATGTCGGTGTCCATGCGTTATCAGGGACGCCCCAGCGTGTGGGTGCGCCCACGCGGCGCATGGGGGCCGGGGGAGGCGACCTTGGTCGAGATCCCGACCCCCAACGAGACCAACGACAATATCGCCGCCTTTTGGCAGCCGGCGCGAAGGCCCGCGCTCGAACGCCCGTATCGCTTGCGCTACACCTTGATCTGGAACGGGCGGGGGCCCCGGGAATCGCAAGCGCGCGTCGTGCAGACCCGCGCAAGCGCCCGCTGCCCGGGGCGCCCGGTGCGCTTTGCCATCGAATTCGCCGGCGCATCGCTTGCGCCTCTTGAGAAGGGCGGCAAGCTTGCGGCGCGCGTGCGCGCGCGAGGCCCCCATGCCCCCATCTCCGACATCGCCTTGCGCCGGCTTCCCTCCGGGCGCGTACGGCTTAGCTTCACGGTGGGCGCAAAGCGCCCCAGGGCCTTGCGGATCCGGGCGGAACTCGTCGACGGAGGCCGGCCGGTGAGCGAGATCTGGGACTATGTGGTGGCGCGCGAGGAGCCTCCGATTCACCTGTTGCGACGCGCACGGGGGGCGCCGTGACGCCCGGGCGAATCACGGCGGGACCGTGGGCCCGGATCCTCGCCGTCGCCTGCGCGGCGGGCCCAGGCCTGATCGCGGGCGCGCTCGGGGTCGCGGCCGCGACGTCCCCGGCGCGGGCCTTCGACCGCCTCGTGCCGATGAGGGCCGCGCCCCCGCGCCCGTCACCGTGGGCCGCGCGGGGCGTCCTGCTTGCGCGCCTCGCCAGCCGGCCCGCGCGCGCGGTGTGGTGCCTGCCCGGAGGGCCGCGGTCCGTGCGCGTGACGGTCGCCACGAGGCGTCACGAGGTCGACGGGCGTTGCCAGGCGCTGCGCGTGATGGCGCGCACCGCGGGCGGACGCACGGTCACGCCCTTCGCCGTCTCGGGGGGGGCGTTTTGGGCGCGGCCGGCGGGGGCCTCGCGGGGGGTCATGGTGCGGGCCTTGGGGCCGGGCGGCGTGTTTCGGAACGTGGTGCTCGCCGAGGGCCGCGGACGGCTTTTGGTATCGGCACAGGCCCGGGCGCGGGCGACGCGCGCCCGCTACCGCATCCGCATCAGCGGCGGGCGCGCGGTGCGCATGGCGGTGACGGAAGGCGTGCGCTATGGGCGCATCGCAAGGGGTGTGCGCGATCGGCCGGCGCTCGGGGCCTTCTACGACTACGGGGTCGCCAATCACATGCCGGAGGCGGCCGTCGATCTCGCGCGGCACGATGCCGACGGGCTCTGGCTCGAGGAGGCGCGGTCGATTTCGTGGCTGCCCCTGCGCAATCCGCCCCGCCTTTGGTCACGCGCTTACGCGACCTCCGTGCGCGGCTTCGGTCTCCTGCAGCGCGATCGCGTCTTGCGCTACTATGGCGTGCACGCGGCGCGTGAGCAGGACGCCCCGGATGTCTTCGTGCACTGGATGGGGCGCGGGGGGCTCGTGGTCCTGCGGGAACGGCCGAGCGCGGGCGGTAACGCCCCCAATGTCCGGGCGGTCTTCGAGCCTGGCGGGACGCGCGCCACGGGCCGCGGATGGGTGGCGCGCTATCGGCTCGTATGGCGGCGCGCCCCGGCGCGTCCGGCGCCCGTGGCGGCCGTGGTCTCGACCCTCATCGGCGGCAGTGCCCGCGCCGGGACGCGCAAGTATGTCATCGACTACGCCGGCGGGCCCCTCAGGGGACGGTTCCGGCCCGGTGCCGTCGCAGGGCGCGTGCGCGTGCGGCCCGACACCTTCGTGACCCAGGACACCATACGATTCAATCCCTATACGGGCGGCTATCGGCAGGTGATCCAGGTCGTGCCCGTGCCGGGCCGCACCGTGCATGTGCGCGCCTGGCTCGATCTCCACGGCGAAGTGGCCTCGGAGATCTGGCGCTACGCGCTGCTCGCGCCGCGCGTGGCCCGCTGAGGCGGTCCCGACGCTTGTCGCGGCACCCGCGCGCCGCTTACGATGGCAAGCTTCGAATCGAAGGGGAGCGGAGGGTACGGTGCGCAACGATGTCGAGATCAACGCCCTGGGGCAGGAGGTGGGCGCACGGCTCACGGATTGGCAAGCGCCGTCACGACCGGACGGGCGCGCGCTCGAGGGGCGCTTGTGCGTCGTCGAGCGCTTGCAGGCGGCGCGCCATGCGCGGTCGCTCCATGCCGCCAACGCCTGCGACCGAGAGGGCCGCATGTGGACCTATCTTCCGCACGGGCCATTCGCCGATTTCGCGGGCTACCAGGCCTGGGTGGAGCAGGCCGAAAGGAGTGCCGATCCGTGGTTCTACGCGATCGCGGACAAAGGCCGGGGATGCGCTACCGGCATCGCATCGTATCTGCGCATAAGTCCCGAGGCGGGCACCATCGAGGTGGGCGCTTTGGTTTTCTCGCCGCTTTTGCAGCGCAGCGCGGCGGCCACCGAGGCCATGGCCCTCATGATGGGGCATGCCTTTGCGCTCGGATATCGCCGGTATGAATGGAAATGTAATGCCCTGAACAAGGTCTCGCGCGCCGCCGCTTTGCGTCTGGGTTTTCGCTACGAGGGCACGTTCCGCAAGGCCGCCGT
The DNA here is from genome assembly GCA_021816425.1 of Pseudomonadota bacterium. Classification (GTDB taxonomy): domain Bacteria; phylum Pseudomonadota; class Gammaproteobacteria; order Acidiferrobacterales; family Acidiferrobacteraceae; genus Acidiferrobacter. The sequence goes on from JAKAXT010000127.1 coordinate 2,577, forward strand.
CGTGAAGGGCCGCAACCGCGATACCGCATGGTTCGCGGTGACCGACGACGAGTGGCCGGCGCTTCAGGGGATCTTCGCGCGCTGGTTGGATGCGGCGAATTTCGACGCCGAGGGGCGCCAGCGCGTGCCCCTTTCGGGTCTCACGCGCGCATGGCGCGCGGCTTTGGAGCCTTCCCCGGGCGGGTGCTGAAGGGGGCCTGGAAGCGGGTCGTGCCCAGCCGCGAAATGACGCGCGGGCTCGTTCATGGCACAGCTTGTTACACCCGCTTTTGCGGTTCACACTGGCCCCTTTTCGGCAAAGGGCGGAAGAGCCGATGGAGACGCAGGGAGATACGAGGCGTCAACGCGCGTGGGCGGTCCTGGCGGGCGCGGCCGCCGAGGCGCTGATCGCCTGGACACGGGACGGACGGGTGCTCGCCTGGAACGAAGGGGCAAGCCGGCTCTACGGTTATGAGGCCTGCGAGGTGATGGGGCGCGACATGCGCGTCGAACTGGGGGGCCCCGATGCCGGCGCCTGGCCGCCGGTTTTACCGAAGGGGCCGCTTGCGTTCGAGGTCGATCGCCGCCACAAGGATGGCACGGCGCTCGTGGTGCTGGTCGACCTGCGGCCGATCACAGACGAGCAGGGTGCGATCGTGGGGGTGGCCGAGATCGGGCGGCTCGCCCCGCACACGCTCGGCATGGCGCGCGCGCAGCAGCAGGCCTCCCGTCAGCATCTGGCGGCGATCGTCGAATCGTCCGAGGATGCGATCGTGGGCAAGTCCCTGAGGGGTATCATCCAATCCTGGAACGGCGCCGCCGAGCGCATCTTCGGCTATAGCGCCGAGGAGGCCATAGGGCGTCCCGTGACCATGCTGATACCCCCCGATCGCCAGGACGAGGAGGCGCGCATCCTCGCGGCCATCTGTGCCGGGGAGCGGGTACGGCATTACGAGACCATGCGCGTGCGCAAGGACGGTCGGCCGATCCATGTCTCGCTCACCATTTCGCCCGTGTATGACGCCCAGGGGCGCGTCGTCGGGGCATCGAAGATCGCGCGCGACATCACCGCCCATCGCGCCGCCGAGCAGGCGCTCGCCGACAGCGAGGAGCGCCTGCGCGCGGTGGGCGAGTCGGTGCCGGTGGTGCTGTTCGCCTTCGATGCCGGCGGTCGCCTCACGCTCTTGACGGGCCGCGCGGTCGAGACCTTGGGCTTCAAAAGGGAGGGCCTGCTCGGCCGCTCGTTTCGTGGACTCGAAACGGGGCCCGCGGCGGGGCTTTCCGCGCAGCTCGAGCGGGCGCTCGAGGGCGAGCGCTATACCGCGGCCTTCGGCATCGCCGGACGGCTGCTCGAGATCCACTGGCTGCCGGTGGTGGCGCCGGGGGGCGCGATCGAGGGCGCGGGGGGCGTCGCGATCGACGTGACCGAGCAGCGGCGCGTCCAGGAGGAGGCCAGGCACGCGAGCAAGTGGGAGACGTTCAGCGCGCTTGCAGGCGGCATTGCGCATGATTTCAATAATGTGCTGGCGGCGATCGTGGGCAACCTCGCGCTTGCGCGCATGAAGCTTCCGACCAGCTCGGAGGCGGCGTCCTTCATTGTGGAGTCCGAGAAGGCGGCGATGCGCGCCCGGGGTCTGACCCGGCAGCTGCTCAGTTTCGCCAGGGGCGACCGCGCGGCGCGGCGTCCCGTCGATCTCGCATCGCTCATTGAATCGACCGCGCGCTTCGCTCTGGGCGGATCGAACGTCCGCGCCCACGTCCTGGTCGCGCAGGACCTCTGGAAGGTCCTGGGGGACGAGGGGCAGCTGAGCCAGGTCATCAACAATCTCGTCATCAATGCCCAGCAGGCGATGCCGTCGGGCGGGGCGGTGGAGCTGCTTGCCCGCAACATCTCCCTGCGCGGGCACGAGACCGCGCTTGCGCCCGGCGACTATGTGCGCATCGAGTGCGTGGACGGCGGGGTGGGCATCGACGAGAACGATGTCGCGCACGTCTTCGATCCGTTCTTCACGACCAAACCACGCGGCAGCGGGCTTGGTCTGACCACGAGCGCGCGGATCATCAATGAACATGGCGGCCACATCGAGATGGAATCGCGCCTGGGGCTTGGCACGCGGGTGCGCTTCTATCTCCCGCGCCTGGCCGAGGAGAGGCGCGCGCCGGCGCCCCCGGGGGCCGGTCGTCCGATCAGGGGGCGCATCCTCTTCATGGATGACGAGGAGCCGATCCGCAAGGTCGCCCGCGCCATGCTTACGCATCTCGGATATCACGTGTGCGCGGTGGCCGAGGGGTCGACGGCGGTGCATGAGTATCAGAAGAACCGCTACGACGTCGTCATCCTCGATTTGACGGTGCGCGACGGCCTGGGAGGCCTTGCGACCCTCGAGCGCCTGCGTAGCTTCGACCCCGGGGTGGTGGCCATCGTCTCGAGCGGTTATTCTAGCGACCCCGTGATGGCCGACCACGAACGCTACGGTTTCGTGGCGAAGGTTCCCAAGCCCTATACGCCCGAGGCCTTGGACGCGGCGATCACGCCTTTGCTCGCGGCGAACAAAGCGCGGCGGCCGGCGAACACGGGGATCTGACGGGGCGGGCCTGGAAGGAAGGCGGGGGAGCGGATGAAGAAGTCGGGCAGGCGTGCGGGAGACGGGATCGACGGCGGCAAGCTCGATGCCATCGTGGCGCGCGCGCACAAAGAGGCGGACACGCGCATGCGCGGGTATCGCGAGCAGTCGCTGCGTCTGCACGCGCATGTCTGCGCGCGCTGCGGCCGCGCCTTCGATCGCGGCAACCTCCACGAGCTCACCGTGCACCACAAGGACCACAATCACGACAACAACCCCTCTGACGGCAGCAATTGGGAGAACCTGTGAGATCGGA
>JAKAXT010000128.1 GCA_021816425.1 Pseudomonadota bacterium
TTCGCGATGCACAGACACCAGGAGCCGAGGGAATCATGGATAACACCGATAGTAACGAAAACTCCGACCGCATCGAGCGCAGCGTTGTCATCCAGGCTTCGCGCCGACGGGTATGGCGCGCGCTCGCGGACGCCGAGGAGTTCGGGCGCTGGTTCGGAGTCAACCTGGAGGGGCAGGCCTTCGTGGCCGGGCAGCGAACGCATGGATCGACAATCTACCCAGGGTATGAGCACATGGTTTTTGATGTGGAAGTCGAGCGCATAGAGGAAATGAACCTGCTCTCCTATCGCTGGCATCCCTATGCCGTCGATCCGTCTGTGGACTACACCCGGGAGCAGCCGACGCTCGTGACCTTCGTGTTGAAGGACGCCCCGCGTAATGGCACGCTTCTGACGGTGGTGGAATCCGGCTTCGACCAAGTGCCTCCGGAGCGTCGTCTGGAGGCGTTCCGCATGAATAGTCGCGGCTGGGAATACCAGATGAATAACGTCATGCAGCATGTCGCCGCGCACCCCTGAGCGCAAGGGCGCAATCTCGGGTGATCTGAGTTGGCCGCGCTCGGCGGCCCCACGCGACCTGCGCTCGTCGCCGCACTCTGCACGGGCAGCGTGTTCTCGATCGCCCAACGGGCCACGCACGCGCACATCAGTCGTCAGGGCGTGACCGAGCGTCTTCAGGTCCTGCCCGTGCGGGCTTGGTGCGCGACGTGACGCGGGGCCGCGAACGGCGCTGGGAACCGGAACCGGCGCCGATCGAGGAGGCGAAGCGAACGCTGGAGTCGATCGGGAAGCAGCGGGAGGTGGCGCCGGGGTGGCTCGAGGCGTTCGCAAAGTCGCTCTGATCGCGCGGCGCGCCGGCCCCCGAACACCGTCCCTGCAGGACGTGAGAACGACCTCGCTTGGCTTGCAGCCCGGAACTTGGGGGTGAAGTCTGGGCGAGGCTACCCCGAAAGACCTTATCTCGCGCGAGGCCCCTTGTCCGGTCTACGCTCGCGTCTCGGTGTCTGCTAAAGCCATACCTTGATGGTGGCCGACCGCCGTGGACGGAGCGTCTCCGGCGCTGATGTCCGCGTAGGCAGGACGCCATAGCGGACGGTCGATATGAGGCGTTGTAGTTGTGGCCGATGGGTGAGGGTTCGACGCAGCGTGACGCGCCGTGCGCCCGCGGGGTGGGCCGGGCGAGGGGCGCGGGCCATCGCGCCGCCCATGGCATGGTCCATTTCGCGTGGCGGCATCCCATGCAGCAAGACGGCGGCGGCAGCGAGGGTCGCGAGGAGAAAGAGCGTCTCGATCCCCGTGGAGCGCATCAAAAGCCCGAGCGCCCTCTCGTCAGTCCCGGGTGGACGCAGAGGGCGCCTTCCCGCGGTCGCGGCGCCGGCGCGGATGCGGGGCACGAAGAGAAAACGATTGGCCGCGCCCAGGGCCACGGCTACGGCGACCAGGGCAAGCTTCACGAGCAGGATGTGTCCGTAGGTGGAGGTGCGCAGCGCCGCCAAGGTCCCTATGTAATGGTAGGCGGAGAGGACTCCAGTGACCAGGATGCAGATCAGGGCTGCGGTCGCCACCGATGAGAGGCGAGCAATGAAATCGGCGCGCACCGAGGGGGACAGTCGTTCCCGTGATAGGCGCGGGAAGATCGCGATGGACATGGTGAACACGACGCCGGCCCAGACCGAAACCGAGACCAGATGCGCCCAGTCCACCCATTCGGGAAGCGTCCAGGATCCCTGATCGGCGGGGTGACCGGTGGCGCTTCTGGTGAAGGCGATCACGGCCGTGGTCGCAAACAAAAAGGCGGCTGCGGCGCGGCGTCGTTCGAGGTTTCGACCGATAAACCAGACCGCCCACGCCATGACCAGCATGATCGGTCGGAGAAGCCACACGTGACCGAAGGGTGTCTCGCGCAGGACCAAGGGAAGCCAGTGCGCGACTTTGCCCAAGCCTTGTCGGCTCATCTCCACGGTGCGCCCGACGAGGAGGGCGATGCTGCTGAGCGTGAGGACGAAAAGGGCGGCTCCCGTGAGGCGCCAAAGCCGGGCCTGAAAGGCTTCGCGCGCGTCTTGGGGCACGATCCAGAGCAGGGTGGCGAGCGGGCCTATGACGAGTGTGAGCGCCACGATGTCGAAGGCGCTAAGCGCGATATAGGGTGTATGGGCGGACATGGGCCTAGCCGCCGACCCGGAACATGTAATGCCCCTCGGTATGGTGGCCGTCCAAGGCGACGACGCTCCAGTAGACGCGGTATTTGCCGGGCGCCAAAGGCTTGACGGTCGTCTCCAGGAGCCGGTCGTGGCTTCCTCGGACGACATGGCCACGCCCGATGCTCACGACCCGTCCAGCCGCGCTTTTGACGACGAGCGAGCAAAAGAGCGCCTCGAGCCCGGCATCGTACCAGATGCGCACATGATGCGGTGCGACCTTCACCGTGGCCCCGACCCGCGGCCGTGAGCGATCAGGAAAGGCGTGCGCGAAGGCTCCGGTAGGGAGGAGCAGCGTAAGCGCGAGGCCTGCGGCCACCGATCTCTTTGCCAATGTCGACATGGTCTACGAAGCCCTTGGACCTGCGCCGAGGAGGGGCGCGCCGAGCGTGCGGGGGAAGATGTCGTCCAGATAGAATCCTACACCCAAAACGACCCCCAGGCCGCGGCCGCTCGCGCGGTTTATCGGGAGGGTGGCCTCGAGGCCCACTTGGCCGTAACGCCCAAGCCAGACGAAGCCCGGATTTATGGTGCCGAGAGTGTGCCCTGCGTAGGGTCCGCTTGTATAGGTCTGCATGGGAATTTCGACGAGTGGCACGATATTGTTGAAGGGGGCGTGCAGCCCGATGTCGCGCACGTAGGTTTGCAGGTAGGGGAGGCTGTACTGCACGGAGAGCCCCCAGCTGAGCGATTTCGGGACGGCCGCGATCGATGGGATGTTAGCCGCGATCATGCCGGTGACCGCAAGCGGCCGCAGCATCCTGAAGCGGCTCGGGAGATCGCCGAGACCGCGTCCGAACAAGAGCGTCGGGGAAAAGACCGAGTAGGGCGCCGCGACCTGACCGGTGCCTGTGTCGTTCAGGGATTCGTTCAAGGCGCCCGTGACCAGGGTCTCCTCGCGGTCGCTCTTCCAGAGCGCGTAATCGACGCCTATGCCGAGGTTGCCGAAACCAGCGACCGCGCCCGGGGCGCTCGGGGCCTGGTAGGTGTCGCCCACGGTCATCGCGAGATTGGGGGTGATGGTCTTGGAGTCGGCAAGTGACGTGGTCGAGACATAAGGGGCGGGACCCGCGGGTGTCGCGCTAAGAGCGGCGCGCCCCCATCCGATATCGAGTTCATCGGTGACCCCGGGGTCGGCGAATGTGAGCGTGCCCGGGAATACGCGCATGCCGACGACGGCGTGGGCGTGCGCCTCGACCCAGAGGGCGCATAGGGCAAGTCCGAAGAAAATGGCGCTTTTTCGTATGGGCACGGCTCAAAACCTTCAAGGAGAGCGTCAAAACCGCTTAGTCGCTCGCCGGGTCTTAGGGCTCCTGAAAGCGGGCGCGGGCATTTTGTGCCATGAGGGGGCGTAATCGCAAGCGGTCTTTCTATCAAATGCCCGGGAGGGACGGTTCCTGGGGCGGCCGGATCGGGGTCATGCGCGGCATGGAGTCGACGGTTCCGTCGTTCCCCCTATACTATTGGCGAGGGCTCGGTACCCTCGAGGTCGCGGACGTCCCGGCCGCGCGGCATCCGACTTGGTCTCGGCGCTTCGAGGCGCGAGGTGCGCTCGATCGGGCATCCCGGTATCGAGCGGTCTTGCGCCCTTCAGGGCGGGCGTCGTGCGCCGAGAGCGTCTTGTCTAAAGCGAGGGAGAGGATATGAGTGAGGGGGGAGTCCACACCCACGCGCCTCATGAAGAGTTTGTTCAAGAGGCGGCTGCCGGTCACCGCAAGCACCACAGTCTGAACCAATGGGTGGCGATCTTTACGGCCATCCTGGCGGCCATCGGGGCTATTGTGAGCTACCAGGGGACGCGCGTCATGAATGATGTGCTCCTCTACAAGAACGACGCCATTTTGCAAAAGACCCACGCCACCGACGAATGGAACTACTATCAGGCGGTCAGCACCAAGGCGCACATCATGGAGGTCGCGGTTGCCCTGGTTACGCCCAAGAAGGCCGTGCCGTTTCGGAGGAAGATCCGCAAATACATGGTGCAGAAGAGGGTGATCAAGGCCAAGGCCGAGGCGCTCGAGGCAAGCTCGCGTAAGGCCGATCGCGAGTCCGCGCGGCTCAATCGCCCACATACCGGCATGGCTTTGAGTCTGATCTTCATCCAGATCGCTATTTCGCTGGCCTCGATCACTGCGCTGACCGGACGTAAGTGGCTGTTTGCCGCCGCCGGCACGGCCGCCATTCTGGGGGCCGCGCTGTGGGGTTATGCGTTGTGGTTGATGTGATCACGACCGTTCGCGGGTGGGTTTATGGCCTCGCTTCTCCCGGCGGACGGGTTCCCCGAAAGAGTAGAGGCTCGCAACGGAAATAGGCCAGAATCGCTGACTTCTCCCCGGCGCTGGAGCCACGATCGTCCGCGAAATTCATCGCGGGTTATTTACCGCAACCGGTGGCCGGTGGGGAAGGTAAGGGTGTGCCGGGTGAATAGGGCCGCCACCGGGCGCGGCCGGTGGGTGGGCGGCTTGATGTATTTGGTGTGTTTCAGGGCTTGCCCTGAGATAGGGGGCCTTAACCTCAAGTTGCTGGCCACCCCAAAGAGATTCCCTTGGTGCCCAAGCCTTTTTGCGGGAATCCGATGGCCGCGTTCTCACTACACCGCCAGTTGATCGGTCAGATCCAGCGCCCGTCGCCGGATCTGACCGATGCCCTCGCCGTGTCGGTGACCGCGACCGGTACGAAGGCCGGCTGCGCGGGGTCCGAGACCGGGGAGGCGGCGCGCAGGCGTCTCCGGTACCGACAGAAGGGCGATAAGGCGACCCCACGGCGGGCACAGCGCTTTCGCCGGAGGCCTCGTGCTCACAAAATATCTTTTCCCGCTCGGCTACGGATCGTCGGGTCGTGGTCATGCGCTCCTCCTCCATCAGTATGATGGCGGGAGCGTAACGGGGTTAGCGGAGTGGCGGTAGGGCGTACTTTATGGATCGTTCAGGTCGAATGGATGCGACTTCGTTCCCCCGGAATGGTTATGCGCGCCAAACCGAGCTCAAGTGGAGAAAAGTTGGAGCAAAAAATCAAATTGGGCGGATTTTACAGAAAGGAGATATCACGTAAGTGCTTGTTTTTCACGGTGGAGCCAGCCGGGATCGAACCGCCGACCTCCTGCATGCCATTCAGATAAAAACTCCTTT
>JAKAXT010000022.1 GCA_021816425.1 Pseudomonadota bacterium
GATCTACTACCTTGAAGGCCTTGATCCACGAAAAGTGCGGCGACGGCATCATGAGCGCGATCGACTTCGAGATGGACATCGAGCGTGTGGCCGACCCCAAGGGGGATCGCATAAAGATCACGATGAACGGGAAGTTCTTGCCCTACCGCGTCTGGTAGGCACACAAGGAGGTGTTATGACCCAGATACTCTTAAGCCCTCATGATCTCGCCTCACTGTCCGGACCCAGAGTGGTCATCGACACCCGCGACCCGGCCACCTACGGGGCAGGCCATATCCCGGGGGCCGTGAATATGCGCGACATCTTCACCTACCTCGCCACCTCCGACCCTGGCGGTCTCGCCGATCTCGCGACTACGTTCGCGGGTCTCTTTGGGGCCGCGGGTCTTTCGGGGGCACAAACGGCGGTGATCTACGAGGACGCGATGAATACGGGCTATGGCCAATCATGTCGGGGCTACTTTCTGCTCCGTTCGCTCGGTTACGAAAGCGTCCACGTCCTGCATGGCGGCTATCGGGCATGGCTCAAGGCCGGCCTGCCGGTCACGATGGACATCCCCACACCTGAACCACGGGTTTTTCCTCTGAGGCCGGCCTTCGATGCCTTCATGGCCACGAAGGAAGACGTGTTGACGGCACTCTCGCAGCCAGGGACGGTCATCCTGGACGTGCGTGACCGCGACGAATGGGAGGGTGTGAGCTCATCGCCCTACGGCGTCGATTATTGTCCGCGGAAAGGGCGTCTGCCGGGGGCTGTATGGATCGAGTGGTATCGGCTGATGGAGGAGCGCGAGGGAACGGTGGCCTTGTTCCGTCCGGCCGCCGCGATTCGCGCCGCCTGTGCCGAGGTCGGGATAACCCCCGATTCCGAAGTCGTGGTCTATTGCTTCAAGGGTGCGCGGGCCTCCAATGCCTTGGTGGCGCTCCATGAGGCGGGTATCCTGAATGTGAAGGTGTATTTCGGTTCCTGGAACGAGTGGTCGCGCGACGATGCGCTGCCGATCGTGTCGGGTCTGCCTGAAACCCCTTTCCTCTGTCCGGCTGCCGACCTACCCGCGACCGCCTAGTGAAGGGCGACGCGAGTATCCTGGGCCCGATGGGCGTTTAGTTGCCGCGCGCCTCGCGCAGCAGTATCGGTTTCAGCCCGAGCCGCGCGAGAATCGCGCGCGCGTGGGTGATCGCAGGCTTCTGGAGGGGGCCCAGGCGGACCCGATAAAAGGCCCCGCGCCCCCTGATGCTGACCTGCTCGATGTAGGACTTCAAGCCGCGCAGTGCGAGTTCGGCGCGCAGGCGGCTTGCATCGGTCCTATCCGGGAAGGAGGCGGCTTGCAGGATGAAGTGGCCGCGCACGATTTGCGGGCGATTTGTCGCGGGGGCTTGAGCCGTAGGCGACGCGGGGGCGGCCGTGGCCGGGGGCCCCTTTCGGGTCTGGCCGCGCATCTCCGGGAGGATGGTGTAGAAATCGAACTGGGTCGCGGCGGGCAGGCCGGGAGCAGGCCCCTTGGGTTTGGGCGCCACAGGCGGTTTCAACGGGGCGATGGGCGCGGGTTTCGCCTGCGGCGCGGCCAGACGCTTTTCGGGGGTCTTCGCTTCGTGATGTGCGACCAGCAGGCCAAGCCCAAGACCGACGCCGAGGGTGACTGCCCCGATGACCCAAAGTCGGGCGTCGCCGGATCGTGGCGCAGGCCGTCTGCGTCTCTCGGCCATTTACATGCTCTCGGGGGCGCTTACGCCAAGCAGCGCAAGCCCGTTCGCGAGGACTTGGCGCGCGGCAGCGATCAGGGCGAGGCGCGCATCGCGCAACGGCGCGTCGACGCTCAGGAAGGCCTGGGCGTTGTAGTAGGCGTGCAGATCGCCCGCCAGATCGCGCAAATAGTAGGCGATCTGATGGGGCTCGCGGTCGCGCGCTGCTTCCTCTATGACCTCCGCGAAGCGTCCAAGGGTCCGTTCAAGCACGCGCTCTTCGGGGGCGTCGAGGCGCGTAAGGTCGGCGGAGGCAAGGTCTGGTCGCGCAAGGCCGCGCTCGTCCAGCTGGCGAAACACGCTGCAGACCCGCGCGTGGGCGTATTGTACGTAATACACGGGGTTGTCGTTGGATTGCGACTTGGCGAGATCGAGGTCGAAGTCCATGTGCTGCTCGCTTTTGCGGAGCACATAAAAAAAGCGCGCGGCATCGTTGCCCACTTCCGCGCGCAGCTCCCGCAGTGTGACGAACTCCCCGCTACGCGTCGACATCTGGGCGCGTTGTCCGCCGCGATAGAGGATCGCGAACTGCACGAGCAGGACCTGCAGGCGCCCTGGATCTTGCCCGAGCGCGGCAAGCGCCCCTTTGACGCGCGGCACATAGCCGTGATGATCCGCGCCCCAGATGTCGATCAGCGTTGTGAAGCCTCGTTCACATTTTTCGAGATGGTAGGCGATATCCGATGCGAAATAGGTGGCCACCCCGTTTTCCCGCACGACTACCCGGTCCTTCTCGTCGCCGTAACGCGTCGCGCGGAACCACCAGGCGCCGCCTTCCTCGTAGAGGTCGCCGCTTGCGCGCAGAAGTGCCAGGGCGCGGTCCACGCCCCCGCTTTCCACGAGACTCCGCTCCGAGTACCAGCGGTCATAGCGCACCCCGAATGCCGCCAAGTCGTCCTTGATGTCGGCCTGCATGGCGTCCAGGCCGAAGCCGTGCACGGTCCGATAGCGCGCCCCCAGGGTCCCTTTCAGGCGCGCGATCCAGGTATCCATGAGCGCGTCGGCGTCGAGGTCGGGATTCGCGACCAGGATATCCGCGACCGGGTGTTGCAGGTCGCAGCCCACACTCTTGCGAAGCGCGCGGGCGATGTCTGCCACGTAACTGCCGCGGTAGCCCGTCTCCGGGAAGGCGATTTTCTCACCCCCAACCTCCATGTAACGTAGCCAGACACTCAGGGCGAGGATGTCCATCTGCCGTCCAGCGTCGTTCACGTAGTATTCACGTTCGACGTCGTAGCCCGCCCACGTGAGCAGACGGCCGAGCGAGTCGCCATAGGCCGCTCCCCGGCCATGCCCGACATGGAGCGGTCCGTTGGGATTGGCAGACACGAATTCGAGAAGGATCTTTCCGGGGCGCGCGGTGAGTCGTCCGTAGTCCTCGCGCTCGCGCAGGATGGTGCGCACGATGTCGTGGAACGCCGATTCCGCCACGAAGACGTTCAAGAAACCAGGTCCGGCGATCTCGATGCGCTCGATTAGAGCCGATGCGCCGAGGGCGGCCTTAAGTTCTTCTGCCAGAACGCGCGGCGGACGCCCCGCCGCCTTGGCGGCGGTGAGCGCGAAGTTGGTCGAAAAGTCGCCATGCCCTTCCTGGCGCGGGCGCGCGATTTCAGGGGCCGGCAGGCCGGCGGGCAGGCGCCCCTGGGCTACGAGGGCCGACACAGTGTCTTGGAGAAGGGTGGCTAGCGCGTATTTCACGTCGTGATCCTGTCAGGAGTAGCGGCATCTTACCAGAGGCGCGACCGCGCGGCGCAAGACGGCGCGGGCTATCACCTGGCGAGCAGCGCCTCGACCTCCCGCATGCCAGCCCTATGCATGGGGCGGCCATCCACCGGCGAGATCGGGAGCTCACGGATCGCCTCGGGGCTGAACACGTAGAGGGCGAAGGGGGTCTCGCCTGCGACGAACCGAAAAACCGGGACGGCTACTGCGCGTTCGCTGTTGTACCGCAAACGCCGGTCTTCCATCGCGAAGGGGATCCCGTGGGCGTCCAGGAAGAGACCCACCTCCTCGGGCACGGCGGCCGCCAGATGGAGTTGCACTTCGGGAAAACGCGTCACCGCGCCGCTCAAGACCTCGCCTACGAGCCTCGGCGAAAACTCCTGCAGGAGCGTCATCGCCTCGAGGGCCGTGCCGCGCAGATCACGCAGAATCGCCTGCGAGTCTTTCTGAAACAGCTCGAGGTGTTGCTTCAAGGCCGCCTCGATCTCGGCGTTGCCCGGCCAGTTCTTGTCCTCCGGCAGGCTCAGCCGGTGGGCGGCCTTGCGCTTTGCGCTCTGGTAGTCGCGGACCCCTTCCTCGGCCATGATTCGGGCCGCTTCGATCACGATCTTCTGGCGCGCCGCCGCCACCGCCCGGCCACGTGGGTTGGCGCTCCGCGTATGACGCCCCATTTCAGAAAAGCCCGCTGCTACGGACGCTTTGGGTGGGCAGGGGTCCCGTCGAATGGCTATGCCGCCCACCTTTTTTGGGGACCGTCCCTTTGATGAAGTACTCGCGCATGGCGGCCGGATTCGTCTTGCTGCAGGGTTGTCCCGTGTCCCGATTGATCGTAGCCGTAACGATACCAGGCGGCTTCACGAACGGAGTATCCGGCTTCCCCGCGAGCGATGCGCCCATATATTGGATCCAGATGGGGAGGGCGGCGTGCGCACCCACCTCGTAATGGCCGAGCGACTTTGGCACCGGGTAGCCCACCCAGACAGTGGTCTCCAAGTAGGGGCTGAAGCCCGAGAACCAGGCGTTGCGCTCGTGATTCGACGTCCCGGTCTTGCCCGCCAGATCCACGCGCTTGAGCGAGAGCGCAAGCTGCCCTGTCCCCGAGCGGATCACGCTCTGCATCATGCTGGTCATGATGTAGGCGTTCTGCGGGCTTATGGCCTGCACCGCGAAACGGGGCGTCCCGACGATGGGGGCGGCCGTATCAGACGAGGGCGGAACGATCAGGGGCTTGGCGTGCCATATGGTCTTGCCGCGTTCATCCACGATCTTGCGGATGAAGTAAGGCCGTATCCTGAAGCCTCCGTTCGCGAACACCGTATAGCCGCGCGCCATCTCGAGCGGCGTGAGTGTGGCGCTGCCGAGGACCAGCGAGAGGCTGTGCGGGAGCTGGGAGGCGCGGAATCCGAAACGCTTTGCATAGCGTATGGCGTAGCGTATCCCGACGGCGCGCAGGATGCGGATCGAAACCAGATTGATCGACTGCGCAAGCCCCACGCGCATGCGCGTAAGGCCCCGGAAGTGCTCTGAAAAATTGTGCGGCCTCCAAAGCTCGCCGTGGGCACCGCTCAAGGCCACGATGGGCGCGCCACTAAAGAGGCTCGCCGCCGTATAGCCCTTGGCGATGGCCGCCGAGTACACGAAGGGCTTGAAGCTCGACCCCGGCTGCCGGTAGGCCTGCGTGACATTGTTGAAGTTGTCGTGATAGAAGTCGAAGCCGCCCACCAGTGCCGCCACCGAGCCGTCATCGGGGCGTAAGGAGATGAGCGCCGCATAGGGCTTCGGGATCTGCGCCAGGGCCCATTGCCCCGGGGCCACGTGCTGCAGGTAGATCACGTTGCCTACCTTCAGAATATCGCTCGCCTGTTTGGGGGCGGGCCCCTCGGCGTTGACATTAATGAAGGGCGCGGCCCATTTCAGGCCCTGCCACCCGACCCGCACGCTGCGCCGGTCCAGGTCATAGGCCTGCACGGAGTGGTAGCCGACGGCGGTGACGATGGCTGGTACGAGGCCCCCGACCGTCGTGTAGTGGTGCAGGTCGCGGTTCAAGCGATGAGGCGAAGTTTGCACATCGACTGGCACAGTGGCGGTTGGCCCGTAATAGCCGTGGCGGTGGCTGTAGGCGATCAGCCCGTCTTCCACTGCCCGATCGGCGGCCTTCTGTTCGCGCGCCCCGATCGTGGTGTAAACACGATAGCCGCCATCGTAGGTCTTCTTTTTCCCGAAGCGCTTGACCATATATTCGCGAACCATCTCGGCCACATAGGGCGCACGGACATGGTAGTGGATCATATGGAGTCGCGCGGCGACCGGCGACGCGTCGGCCCGCGCGTACTGCGTTTGCGTGATGTCGCCCAGGGCCAGCATGCGACCGAGCACATAGTGTCGACGGGCCCTGGCGTTATGCGGGTGGTCTATCGGATTGTCCAGAGAGGGGGCCTGCGGGAGCCCGGCAAGCATCGCGAGCTGCGCGACATCGAGCTTTTCGAGGGGCTTCCCGTAATAGACGTGGGCGGCGGCCTCGAAGCCATAGGCGTGGTTTCCGAGAAAGATCTTGTTCAGATAGAGCGTGAGGATCTGGTTCTTGGTCAGTTCGCGCGCGATCTTGAACGACAGCAGGACCTCTTTGATCTTGCGCGTGAAGGTCTTGTGCGGGCTCAGAAAATAGTTGCGCGCCACCTGCATGGTGATCGTGCTCGCGCCCTGGGCCTTGCGTCCGGTCAAGATATCGACCCACGCGGCCCGGAAAATCCCAAGCAGGTCGATGCCGGGGTTGGTATAAAAGGACCGGTCCTCGGCTGCCAGTACCGCCTGAACGAGCAGTGGGGGGACCTGCTTCAGTGTCACGGGCATGCGCTCCTCGTTGCCGAATTGAGCGACAAGCGCGCCGTGGCGCGTCAAGACCTGCAAGGGGGCCTTGAGGCGCTTGCGGGTGATGTTGTGGACCGCGGGCAGCGTCGGCGCGAGCACGAGCGCGGTGACCGTCGCCATGAGAACCCCGGCCGCAAAGAGCCCGAAAAAGATGAGCAGCAATCGGAACCCGATCCGGCGTTTCAAAGGGCCGCCGGGCGTAGATGAAGAGGCCATAATCTCTCAGTCAGCAGGGTAGCTTCCAGTATACGGGCAAATGCGAGAACGCCAAAGCATTGGCATACCACCAATCCCTGATCTATAGTTCATGGCAGCTCATCTAAAGAGCGACCTACCGGGCATAAGTTCCGGAAAAAGGGAGGAAATTGGGTCTGTTTAACCGCAAAAAGCCGCCGCTCGTCGGCCTGGACATCAGCACCTCGTCGGTCAAAGTTCTGGAATTGAGTCGTAATCAGAACCAATACCGCGTGGAGCGCTATGCGGTGGAGCCCATGCCGCAGAACGCCGTAGTCGAGCGGGTCATCGCCGATATCGACCAGGTGGGCGCCACCGTGGACCGCGCCATGAAGCGTTGCGGAACGAAATTGAAACATGTCGCGGTGTCGGTCCCGGCAAGTCAGGCGATCAGCAAGCTGGTACGTATGTCAGCGGCGCTAAGCGAGTCGGAGCTCCAGACCCAGATCGAGATGGAGGCCGAGCATTACATCCCTTATCCCTTGAACGAGGTGAATCTCGATTTCCAGGTCGTCGGTCCTGCCGAAGACAATGCCGAGGAGGTGGAGGTCTTGATTGCAGCGTGCCGCAAGGAGGTGGTCGACGATTATCTGGCGGTCATCCAGTCTCACGGCTACCAGCCGGTCATCGTTGATCTCGAGACCTACGCGATGGAGAACGCCTACGGCCTCATGGCCGAGCACATGGCGGGTGGCGGCCTGGAAAAGGTCGTTGCCGTCTATGATATCGGCGCCACGAGCATGACTTTGAATGTCATGCACAGCAATCGTTCCATCTACATCCGATCGCATAGTTTCGGGGGTCGCCAGCTGACCGAGGAGATCCAGCGGCGCTACGGATTGTCTTATGAGGAGGCGGGGCTCGCCAAGAAGCAGGGCGGGCTGCCCGAAAACTATCAACCCGAGGTCCTCAAGCCCTTTCTGGAGGCCCTCTGCCAGGAGGTCGTGCGCTCCCTTCAGTTTTTTTATGCGACGAGCCCCTTCAATAAAATCGATCTTGTCCTGCTTGCCGGCGGCTGCGCCCAGATACCTGGGGTGGAGAAGCTCGTCGCGAGCCGCGTCGGAGCGCCGGCGGCGGTCGCCAATCCCTTCGCCGGCATGACCTTGGCCTCGCGCGTCAAGCCCCAGATCTTCGCCAACGAGACACCCTCGCTCATGGTTGGTTGCGGGCTCGCGCTTCGGAGCTTCGATCCATGATGCGGCTCAATCTTCTGCCATGGCGCGAGCAGCGCCGCAAGGAGCTCGACCAGACTTTGGTGCGGCAGGCGGCCATCGCCTGGGTGGCCGTCCTGGTCGTGCTTTTCTATATCCATATGCAGCTTGGCGACATCGTGTCTCATCAGCAGGCGCGCAACAGCTATCTGCAACAGCAGATGTCGCTCATGGCCTCGAAGATCCACAAGATCGCGCTGATCAAGAAGGCGCGCGCGGCCTTGCTTGCGCGCATGCACGTCATCCAGCAACTCCAAATGGACCGGATGCTGATCGTGCACAGTTTCAATAGCTTGGCGCGCGATGTCCCTCCGGGCGTCTACCTCACGTCGCTCGCCCAGTCCGCGCAGGCCTTCACGATCTCGGGTGTCGCCCAGTCGAACGAGCGGGTTTCGCAGTTCATGCGTAATCTGGCGGCGTCGCCGTGGTTCACCAATCCGGTGCTAGATGTGATCACCGTGAAAAGGATGGGGGACGCACACCTGAGCTACTTTACGTTGACCGCGCAAGGGAAGGGCATCGCGCCCGCCAAGAAGCCCATCGCGGGGAGGAGATAGCCGTGGATTTGCGGCAGACGATCGAAGACCTGAAGAACGTCGACCTGAACAACCTGTCGGCGTCGCCGTACTCGGTGAAGGTCGTCGGGGTAGGCCTGTCGTGCATCTTGTTGTTGGGCCTGGGCTACTGGTTTTTCATAAGCGGCCAGATAAAGACCTACGACAATCTGAGGGTGCAGGAGAAGTCGCTGAAGCAGCAGTTCCTTCAGCAGAAGATGGAGGCGGCGCAGCTGCCGGCCTACGAAGAGCAGATGCGCAAGATGAAGGTCGAGTTCGGGGGGCTGTTGCAGGAATTGCCGAACACGACCCACATGCCCGATTTCGTGACCGAGGTCACCCAGGCAGGCAAGAGCAGCGGCCTGCAGTTCGCGCTCTTCAAGCCGGAGAAGGAGGTGCCCAAGGACTTCTACGCGGAGCTCCCGATTTCGCTCACCGTGGGGGGGACTTATGAGCAGCTGGGGCATTTCGTGGGCGATATCGCTGCGCTGCCGCGCATCGTGACTCTGGCCAACGTCAAGGTTACGGTCAAGCATGGAAATTACCTTGCAATGTCCGTGACCGCCAAGACCTATCGCTACTTAAAGCACCGGTATATGAAGAAATGACGATGCGTAGACAGATCATGATCGTCGCGTGCGCGTTACTCGCCGGATGCTCGGGCGGAGGGGGGATGGCGCGGCTGCAGCAATTCGTGGCGACGGCGGACGCGGGTTACCGGCCCCCCGTGAAGCCGGTCCCGAAGATCCCGGCCCCGCGCATCGTGGCATTCGACATGCACCATCTCGTCGACCCATTCGAGCCCTTCGCGATGCGCTTGCCCGGTCGCGGGCCCAATCCCAACCAGCACATCCCCAGGGGCCCGCTCCAGCACTTTCCGCTGGATGCGATCACGATGGTCGGGACGCTCTCGGCGGGCCACGAGCTCTGGGCGCTCGTGAGGACGCCGGATCACTCGACGCATCGCGTCCAGGTGGGGACCTATATGGGCGAGCACTATGGAAGGATCGTGCGTATAACGCCGCGCAAGATTCATCTCGTGGAAACTGTCGCCGGACCGACTGGCTGGGTAAAGCAGCCCGTCTCTATAGCTATCAAGTAACAAGGGAGCCCTACCATGATTAGAACAAAGCTCGCCGCCATCGCCTTCGCGACCTCCGCGTTCGCCATGGCCGGGGCCGCAACGCTCACCGGGCTTTCCTGGAGTACTCACGGTGACAAGCCGGCACTGCGGCTCGTCGTCGCGGGCCACGCGCGCGGCAGGCTCATGGTCAAGCGGCACGGGCGTCTTTTGCGCATCGAATTGCGTCGCACCACGCTCGGGACGCACGTCCGTGATCTGGCCGGTTCGGGCACGGTCAAGGGTGTCTATCCTTATCTGGCCGATCATGGCCACGGGGTGGATGTCGACGTGCTATTGAGCCGGCGCGGACGGATGCATCTTCTGCGCGCATCCTATGGCTATCAGGCGGTGCTCGGCGGGGTGACCAGGGGCGTCGTCCCGAAGGCGCTCCCCGCGGCCCGGACGAGGGCCCGGGTGGCGGCACAGTCGGGCCCGAACGTCTTGGACAAATTGGGCTATTTCGCATTTCCGGGAAACAGGATAGAACTCCACCTGACGACCGCCAAGCGTCCTGAGGCTCCGTCAGCCTTTGTGCTCACCAAGCCCGCCATGGTCGTCCTCGACATACCGAATACAAGGATCAAGTCCACGGTGGGCGAATTGCGGGTCGGTGCCGGCGACGTACGCAACGTGGCTGCCGTGCAGGCCAACGGCATGACGCGTGTCGTGATTCGACTCGTAAGTCCGGCGGCCTACCGCGCCTTCGTGCGGCCGCATGCCATCGATGTGATCATCGCAAGCCCCAACACCCATATCGCCCAGGCGGCAGTTGCGATGCCGAAGACCCCGGTGTTGCCGCCTGACGCTAATCACAAGCCGCGCTACCGCCTGCGCGCCATCGCGTTTCATCGCGGGCGCGACGGGGCAGGCAAGGTTGAGGTCAAGCTTTCCAGCTCGAACGTGGCGGTGAGTGTCCATAACCGCGGCCATCACATCGTGCTCACGTTTCACAATACGGCGGTCCCCAAGGCCGAGCAGCGCAAGCTCGTCGTCACCGATTTCGCGACACCGATCGACACCATACGCACCTTCCAGGACGGGCGTTCGGCGCGCATGGTCTTGCATGCCTACGGCCACTATACGCAGATGGGCTTTCAGTCGCAGCGCACCTTTCTCATGCGCGTCACCCCCGTCTCGGCGCGCGCTTACCGCGTCGCCGAGCGCAAGAAGAACAAGTATGCGAGCCGCAAAATCTCGCTGAATTTCCAGCACATCGGGGTGCGTGCCGCGCTGCAGGTGCTCGCCAACTTCAGCGGCCTGAATTTCGTCACGAGCAATGCCGTGCACGGCACCCTCACGCTTCAGCTGCATGACGTGCCGTGGAAACAGGCCCTGCACCTCATCTTGCGGACCAAAAACCTCGGAATGGAGCGCAAGGGCAATATCATCCTGGTGGCCCCCGCGGCGCAGATGGCCGCGCAGCGTCAGGCGCGCCTGAAAGCGCGTGTCGAGGCCCGCAAACTCGAGCCCTTGGAGACGGTCTTGATCCGCATGAATTACGCCAAGGCCTCGGACATCGCGGCGCTCTTGAAGTCCACGCGCACCGTGGGCGGCTCCACGCACAATATGCCGTTTAGCTCGGTGAGCTATAGCAAGCAGACCACCGAATCCACGTCCCTCTTGTCGAAGCGTGGCCAGGTGACCGTGGATAAGCGCACGAACTCCTTGATCGTCCAGGATACGCCATCGCGTATCCGTGCCATCCGCAGGCTCATCGCCAAGCTTGACCGGCCGGTGCGCCAGGTCCTGATCGAGGCGCGCCTGGTGGAGGCCAACGATGGTTTCAACAAGAGCCTGGGCGCCCAGCTCGGCCTCAATTACTCCTACAGTACGCCGTCCACCTCGATCTCAAGCTGCCCGGCGGCGCAGTGCGCGGGCTCGGGCCTGTCGACGGCCCCAGGCATGCAGCCGACCACGGCGGGTACGCTATCGAGCACGAGCCTGGGCGCGTTCAACGTGAACCTGCCGTCGGTGGGTGTCGGGAGCTCCCTGCCCGCGACCTTCGCGCTCACTGTCGCCAAGCTCGCCAACAACAATCTCTTGAACCTCGAGCTCTCGGCGCTGCAGGCAGAAAACAAGGGCAAGATCATATCGAGCCCGCGCCTCATCACCGCCAACGACCGCAAGGCCGACATCAAACAGGGCGAGGAGCAGTTCTTCAATCTCGGTTTCGGTCAGAGCATGCTCCAGCAGGCGGTCCTGGGCTTGTCTGTGACGCCGCAGATCACGCCGGATAACCGCATCATCATGACTGTGAAGATCACCGACAACAGCTTTGCGAATGCGGTCGCCGGCACCCTGGACGAGAAGAGCCTGAAGACGCAGGTGCTTGTGAATAACGGGCAGACGGTCGTGATCGGCGGGATCTACCAGAACAGCCGCCTGCGGACCGTCACTAAAGTCCCGTTCCTCGGCAACATCCCGATCCTGGGCTATCTGTTCCGAAACACCTCGGTCGCCAACACCCGTTCGGAGTTGCTCATCTTCCTTACACCCCGCATTCTGGCGCCGTCGCTGTCTCTGCAATCGGGTTGATTTATGGCCCTCATGCTGGCATAACGCCCGCATGAGGGCAGGCGAAGCGGGTATTTTTCTGGTGGGTCCCATGGGGGCCGGCAAGTCCACGATCGGACGGTGCCTCGCCGACCGCCTGGGGCGTACTTTTTTCGACTGCGATCACGAGATTGAGCGGAGGACCGGGGCGAGCGTGCCCTTGATCTTCGCCGTGGAAGGCGAGGCGGGATTCCGGCGTTGGGAGGCGCTCGTCCTCGAGGATCTGGTCGAGAGGCCGAACATCGTCCTTGCGACCGGCGGCGGGGCGGTGATCGCCGCCCACAACCGTGAACTCTTGAAGACGCACGGGACCACGGTCTACCTTCACGCCGACGCCAGTACCTTGTGGGAGCGCGTGCGCCGTGACCGCCACAGGCCGCTTTTGCAGACCGAGGACCCGCAGACGCGGGTCCGTGTGCTCATGCGTGAGCGCGAGCCGCTCTATCGCGAGGTCGCCGATCTCATCGTGGATACCGATCGCAGGCCGCCGCATGTGGCGGCGCGGGTCATCGCCTGCGGACTGAAGAGGATAAGCCGTGTCGACCATGACGCTTGATCTCCCGGGCGGGGGCTATCCCATCCATATCGGCGCCGGGCTATTGGCTCGTGCCGATCTTTTGCGGGCCCCGGTGTCCGGGGGGCGGGTCGCGATCATTACTAATGAGGTCGTCGCGCCTCTGTATCTGGCGCACCTCACCGAGGCCTTGGCGGGCTTCGATCCCACGGTCGTGGTCCTGCCGGATGGCGAACCGCAGAAGGCGCTCGGAACCATCGAGCGCATCGTGGGCGATCTCCTTGGCCGTCGCTGTGACCGCGCGACCACGATCTTCGCCCTGGGGGGTGGCGTCGTCGGCGATATCGCCGGGTTCGCGGCCGCCGTCTACCAGCGCGGCGTGCCCTTCGTCCAGGTGCCGACCACCCTGCTGTCGCAGGTGGACTCGTCGGTGGGCGGCAAGACCGGCGTGAATCACGCCCTTGGCAAGAACATGATCGGCTGTTTCTATCAGCCGCAGGCGGTCATCATCGACACGACGACCTTGTCGACGCTCCCTGATCGTGAGCTCTCCGCGGGTCTCGCCGAAGTCATCAAGTATGGGGCCATAGGCAATCTCGCCTTTTTTGAGTGGCTCGAGCAGAACGTGGACGCGCTGGTGCGGCGCGACCCCGCGGCGCTCGCTTACGCCATCGAGACGTCGTGCCGGGATAAGGCGCGGGTGGTCATGGCCGACGAGCGCGAGGCCGGGGTGCGGGCCTTGTTGAACTTCGGCCATACCTTCGGGCACGCCATCGAGGGCGCCATGGGTTACGGGCGCTGGCTGCATGGCGAGGCGGTGGGGGCCGGCATGGTGATGGCGGCCCACCTCTCGGAGCGCCTCGGGCTCATCACGGCGCCTGACACCAGGCGCCTATGCGACCTTGTCCGCCGTGCCGGTCTGCCGACGGGCCCGCCCGCCATCGCCCCGGGACGCTTCCTTGAGCTCATGGCGGTCGACAAGAAGGCCGCTCACGGCCGTATCCGCTTTGTCCTGTTGCGCGCCCTCGGCGAAGCGTTTCTCACCGATGAGGTCTCGGAGGACGCGCTCATGGACGTGCTCGGCCGCATGCCACCTGTGAGCATATGAGGGCGCCCGTGGCGGCGGCCGGTAGGGGTCCCGCGGAAGGCTTCGGCGCCTCATTCGGCGCGCTTCATTGAATCGGCTCGGGCCGGGCAGTATAATCATAAGCCTTTTTGCGACGGTTTTACCGACCTTAAGCCTGTGACGCGATCGCGACTGCCGAAGGGCCTGTATCGGCCCGAATTTGAGAAAGATTCCTGTGGATTTGGCCTCATAGCGCATCTCGACGGAGTCCCGAGCCCGTGGATCGTCCAGACCGCCATGGGGTCACTGTCGTGTCTTACGCATCGAGGCGCGGTGGCGGCTGATGGCAAGAGCGGCGATGGCTGCGGGCTTTTGCTCAGGACGCCGGAGAATTTTCTGCGCCGCGTGGCCTCCGAGCAGGGTATCGAGCTCCCCGCGCGGTTTGCGGTCGGCATGCTCTTTCTCTCGCAGGATGCGGACAAGGCGCAAGGCGCGCGGGCGGTCCTGCGCGAGGAATGCGAGCGCGAGGGTTTTTCGGTCCTGGGCTTTCGAGCCGTCCCGACGGATCCTTCGGCCCTGGGGGCCGAGGCCCGCCAGACCATGCCGCGCATCGAACAGATTTTCCTCGACAATCCCGAGTCGGATGCGGGACTTGCCGAGGCCCGGCTGTACCTTGTGCATAGGCGCACTGAAAAGCGCCTGACGTCCACCGATAGCGAATTCTATGTCGCGAGCCTGTCGACCCGCCTCCTGTCGTACAAGGGGCTTGTCATGCCGGCCTATCTGCCGGTGTTCTATCCGGACCTCGAGGCCGCCGATTTCGCCTCGTCGATCTGTCTGTTCCATCAACGCTTCTCGACCAACACCTGGCCGCAGTGGCGCCTGGCTCAGCCGTTTCGCCACCTCGCACATAACGGCGAGATCAATACGATTCAGGGCAACCGCTCATGGGCTTTGGCACGCGGCCATACCCTGACCTCGTCGCGCATTGATTTGAGCGACGCGCGGCCGCTGGTCTCGCAGTCCGGGTCGGACTCCATGAGCCTCGACAATATGCTCGAGGCCCTGCTTGCAGGCGGCGCCGATTACTTCCGGGCCATGCGGCTCCTGATCCCGCCCGCCTGGCAGAACATCCCGCATATGGACCCCAACCTGCGCGCATTCTACGAGTATCACGCGATGCACATGGAGCCGTGGGACGGGCCGGCGGGTATCGTATTTACCGACGGGCGTTACGCCTCCTGCGTGATGGATCGCAACGGCCTGCGCCCGGCGCGCTGGGTACTTACACGTGATCGGCACATTACCATAGCCTCCGAGACCGGGGTGCATGCCTACGCGCCGAGCGACGTGCTCGCCAAGGGCCGCCTGAAGCCGGGCGAGCTCTTGTCGGTCGATACAGAGACCGGCGAGCTCTTGTTGCCGGCGGATATCGATGCCCGCCTCGCCTCGCGCAAGCCCTACCGCGCATGGCTCGATGCCCACACCCGCCACCTGGAGGGGAGTCTGGAGATGCGCGAGACGCCAGGTCCCGCCATTGACGTGGACGCGCACCAGAAGCTCTTCCAGGTGACTTTCGAGGAGCGTGACCAGGTCATCCGGGTGCTGGCTGAGGACGGTCAGGAGGCCACGGGCTCCATGGGTGACGACACCCCCATGGCGGTCCTGTCCACCGGGGTCCGGTCCCTATACGATTATTTCCGTCAGCAGTTCGCGCAGGTTACGAATCCGCCCATCGATCCCCTGCGCGAGGCGATCGTGATGTCGCTCAGCACGAGCTTCGGGCCCGAGCGTAACCTTTTCGAGGAGACCGCGGATCATGCGGCTCGTCTCGAAGTGGCTTCGCCGGTCTTGAGCCGCTGCAAATTCGCGCGCCTCGTCTCCCAGGACGACCCGGTGTACCGAATGGTGCGTTTGAGCCTGTATTACGATCCGAGGACCGGGACCCTCGAGGGTGCGGTGCGAGCGCTTGTCGCCGCCGCAGTGGATGCCGTGCGCAACGGCGCGGTCGTGATTTTGCTGTCGGATCGTGATGTCGCCGAAGGGCGCCTGCCGGTTCATGCCCTGTTTGCGGTGGGGGCCGTTCATAACGCGCTTGTCTCCACGGGCCTGCGGTGTCGGGCCAATATCGTGGTCGAGACCGGCACGGCGCGCGACTCGCACCATTTCGCCTGCCTCATAGGCTATGGCGCCACAGCCGTATTCCCTTATCTGGTCTACGAGGTGATCGCAGACCTGGTGCGCTCCGGCGAGATCACCTCCCAAGACGAAGCCCACGCCGTCAAGAATTACCGCAAGGGCATCAACAAGGGTCTCTTGAAGATCATGTCGAAGATGGGCATTTCGACGGTCGCGAGTTACCGGGGTGCCCGGCTGTTTGAGGCGATAGGGCTCGCCGACGAGATAGTGGAGCTGTGTTTCCGCGGTACCACGAGCCGCATAGGTGGGAGCACGTTCGCGGATTTCGGGCGGGATGCCGAAGTCTTGGCTCGCGAGGCATTCAGCGCCCGCAAGCCCATACGCCAGGGGGGGCTGCTCAAATACATTCACGGGGGGGAGTACCACGCCTACAATCCCGACGTGGTGCAGACCCTGCAAGACGCGGTGCGCTCAGGCGACTACGAGGATTACAAGGTCTACGCAAAGCTCGTCAACGACCGCCCCCCGGCCATGGTCCGCGACCTGCTCGCCCTACGCACCGACCGCGCCGCGATCCCTTTGAGCGATGTCGAACCGGCGACCGCCCTTTACAAGCGTTTCGACTCGGCCGGCATGAGCCTTGGAGCGCTCTCGCCCGAAGCGCACGAGGCCCTGGCGATTGCCATGAATACTCTCGGCGGCCGTTCGAATTCGGGCGAGGGGGGCGAAGACCCGGCGCGCTACGGGACCATCAAGTCGTCCAGAATCAAGCAGATCGCCTCCGGCCGTTTCGGCGTGACGCCGCATTACCTTGTCAACGCCGACATGCTCCAGATCAAGGTCGCCCAGGGTGCCAAGCCGGGCGAGGGGGGGCAGCTTCCCGGGCACAAGGTCAACGAGGTGATAGCGCGCTTGCGCTGCTCGAAGCCCGGCATCGCTCTGATCTCGCCGCCGCCGCACCACGATATCTACTCCATCGAGGATCTGGCGCAGCTCATCTTCGACTTGAAGCAGGTGAACCCGACCGCGCGCGTCTCGGTGAAGCTGGTCTCGGGTCCGGGCGTGGGTACGATTGCAGCCGGAGTGGCCAAGGCCTACGCCGACCACATCACGATCTCGGGTTACGACGGGGGCACGGGCGCAAGCCCGCTTTCGTCCGTCAAGTATGCCGGGACCCCATGGGAACTCGGTCTGAGCGAGGCGCACCAGACGCTGCGCGCCAATGGGCTGCGCGACAAGGTCGTGTTGCAGACCGACGGTGGCCTGAAGACCGGCCTTGATGTCGTGAAGGCAGCGATCCTGGGGGCCGAGAGCTTCGGCTTCGGGACGGGCCCCATGGTGGCGCTCGGCTGCAAGTATCTGCGCATCTGTCATCTGAATAACTGCGCGACTGGCATCGCCACCCAGGATCGCCGCTTGCGGGAGGCTCATTTTCGCGGTCTGCCGGAGATGGTGATGAATTACTTCCGGTTTATCGCCCAGGAGGTGCGCGAATGGCTCGCCTTCCTCGGTGTCTCGAGCCTCGACTACGTGATCGGTCGCACGGAGCTTCTGACGGTACTGCCGGGGACGACATCGCGGCAAAAGGCCTTGCGGCTCACCGATCTCGTCTCGGGCGCGGGTATCGAGCACGGCCTGCCGCAGCGCTGCCTCACCGAGCGCAACCCGCCCTTCGACAAGGGCGAGCTCGCCGAGCGGATCATGACGGATGTGACGCCCGCCCTCGCGACCCGGGAGTCCGTGGTCCTGAATTATGCGATTCGCAACGTGCACCGCTCGATCGGTGCCCGGCTCTCGGGTGAGATCGCCCGGCGCTTCGGCGCCGAGGGGCTGCCTGACGGGACCATCATGTTGAGGCTCAAGGGATCCGCCGGGCAGAGCCTCGGCGCCTTCAATGCCTCGGGGCTTGCCATCGAGCTGGAAGGTGATGCCAACGACTACGTCGGCAAGGGCATGGCCGGCGGACGGATCGTGGTCTATCCACCGCGGGATTCACGCTTTGCAAGCGAGCAGGCGGCCATTATCGGTAATACCTGCCTCTATGGCGCGACCGGGGGCCGGCTATACGCGGCCGGCCTCGCCGGCGAACGATTCGCCGTACGCAATGGCGGGGCGTTCGCGATCGTCGAAGGCGTGGGAGATCACGGCTGCGAGTACATGACCGGGGGTTGCGTCATCGTGTTGGGTGAGACAGGTCTGAATTTCGGCGCCGGCATGACCGGGGGGTTCGCGTTCGTTTACGACCGCGCCGGCGTGTTCGTCGATCGCTACAACCATGAGCTTATCGACATCCACCGCATCACGGGTGAGGCGATGGATGCCTATCAGGTATTCCTGCGCGATCGCGTCGCGGAGTACGCCGAGGCGACGGGCAGCGACTACGCGCGCGGGCTCCTCGCCGGCTGGTCCGAGGTGGCCGGGCATATGTGGCTCGTGAAGCCCAAGGCGGTGCGTTTGGACAGCCTGCTTGTGGAGAGCCACTGATGGCGGACGTTTTTCAGTTCCTGGATAAACCGCGGAGCGATCCTGCCAAAAAGGATGTAGTTGTTCGCATCCACGACTTCCGAGAGGTCTATGGGAGTTTCGATCCCAAGAAGGCGGCTGAACAGGCCGGGCGCTGCCTCGGCTGCGGCAATCCATATTGCGAATGGCGCTGCCCGGTTCACAACTACATCCCGAACTGGCTCAAGCTGATAGCCGAGGAGAACATCTTCGAGGCCGCCGAGCTTTTGCATAGGACCAACAGCCTGCCGGAGGTCTGCGGTCGCGTCTGCCCGCAGGATCGTCTGTGCGAGGGGGCCTGTACACTGAATGACGGCTTCGGGGCCGTAACCATAGGGTCCATCGAAAAATATATCTTTACCGAGGCGTATGCGCGTGGATGGCGCCCCGATATGAGCGCCGTGCGCCCGACCGGCAAGCGCGTCGCCGTGATCGGCGCGGGTCCGGCGGGGCTTGCATGCGCCGATGTACTCGCGCGCAACGGGGTGCAGGCTGTCGTCTACGACCGCAACCCTGAGGTCGGCGGCCTGCTGACCTTCGGCATCCCGGGCTTCAAGCTCGAGAAGGAGGTCGTGCGCGTGCGGCGCTCGATTCTGGAGGGCATGGGCATAGAGTTTATCTTGAATACCTGCATCGGCGAGGATATGCCATTTGGCGATCTGTTGCGCGACTATGACGCGGTATTCGTGGGGGTCGGCGCCTACACCTACATGAGGGGGGATTTCCCGGGCGAGGACCTGCCGGGCGTGCATGAGGCGCTTCCTTATCTCGCGGGCGTTATTCGTCGCGATCTTGGGCTAGCCGAGGGCGAGGCGCCCCACGTCGACCTCAAGGGCCGGCGAGTCGTAGTTCTGGGCGGCGGTGACACGGGCATGGACTGCAATCGCACCGCAATTCGCCAGGGGGCGGCCTCGGTCACCTGCGTCTATCGGCGCGACGAGGCCAATATGCCGGGATCGCGGCGCGAGGTCGCGAACGCCAAGGAAGAGGGGGTGCGCTTCGTCTGGAACCGCGCCCCCGTGGAGATATTGGGGAAAGACCGCGTCGAAGGCGTGCGCGTCGTCGAGACCGTGCTTGGACAAGCGGACGAACGTGGCCGACGCCGCCCCGAGCCGGTCCCCGGGACCGAACAGATCATACCTGCCGATGATGTGGTCGTGGCCTTTGGTTTTCGTCCAAGCCCGCCCGCGTGGCTTGCCGAGTTTGGCATAGAGACGGATGGTGTGGGGCGCATCAAGGCCCCCGAAGCGGGCCGTTATAGGCACCAGACTACGCAGGCCAAGGTCTTCGCCGGGGGCGACGCCGTGCGTGGCTCGGATCTCGTGGTCACGGCGGTGTACGAGGGACGGCAGGCGGCGGAGGGGATACTGGACTACCTCGAATTATGAACATTCTCGATGCGGAGTCGGACCGCAGCAACCGACTGCTCCGGGCGCTCATGCGCATGCCGGTGGACATGACCCCGGTTTGGCTTATGCGCCAGGCTGGTCGTTACCTGCCCGAATACCGCGCCCTGCGCGCGCAGGCGGGCTCGTTCATGAATCTATGCCAGACCCCGGAGCTCGCCTGCGAGGTCACGATCCAGCCGATACGCCGCTATCCCCTCGATGCCGCAATCCTGTTTTCCGATATCCTGACGGTGCCGGACGCCATGGGGCTTGGCCTGTCCTTCGTGGAAGGCGAGGGCCCTCGATTCGCGCAGCCGGTTCGTGACCGCCACGACATAGCCCGCCTGCGGGCCCCGGATCCCTTCGCGAGCCTGCGTTATGTACTCGACACGGTAGGGCGGGTACGGCGCGAACTCGCGGGGCTGTGTCCCTTGATCGGCTTCTCCGGCTCCCCGTGGACGCTCGCGACCTATATGGTCGAGGGGCAGGCGAGCGATGATTTCCGGCGCGTCAAGGGTCTGCTATTCTCCGACCCGGCGGCGCTCTCCGATCTGCTGTCGGTGCTCGTGGACGCGGTCACGGCCTATCTCAATGCCCAGATCGAGGCCGGGGCGCAGGCCGTCATGATCTTCGACACCTGGGGCGGGAGCCTCGCCGCCCACCATTTCCTCCGTTACTCCCGCGACCCCATGGCGGCGGTCGTGGCCGGCTTGAATCGTAGTCGCGACGGTGTGACCGTACCGGTGGTGGTCTTCACCAAGGGCGGGGGCTCGTGGCTGCCGGCGCTGGCCGAGACCGGCTGCGACGCACTAGGGATCGACT
Source organism: Pseudomonadota bacterium (assembly GCA_021816425.1). Taxonomy (GTDB): domain Bacteria; phylum Pseudomonadota; class Gammaproteobacteria; order Acidiferrobacterales; family Acidiferrobacteraceae; genus Acidiferrobacter. The sequence goes on from JAKAXT010000022.1 coordinate 20,439, forward strand.
GGATGACCTCGCTTGCCGCGGCCCGTGCGGCCACGGCCGGCCGCGTCGCCCTACAGGGCAATCTCGACCCCATGGCGCTATACGCCCCGCCAGCGCGGCTCAAGGCCGAAGTCGAAGCAGTACTTGCGGATTTCGGCGAGGGGTCGGGCCACGTGTTCAATCTTGGGCACGGGGTACGCCCCGACGTCGATCCCGCACAAGTGGGCGTGTGCATAGACGCCGTGCATGCGGTAAGCCGCCGCCCGCTTCGCTAGAGCCCTTCGACGGGGGGCCTCTCCGCCCCCGTCGCTGCCCCGTTTCGGGGCGTTCTATTTCAGATTTGTCTGATGCAGACGCTTGGTTATTCACATTTCGGCCGCGTGTCAAGACCTCTCGCCGCCGCCTGCGCCTGGGCCCGTCCGCGACCCCTTGCGTCTACATAAGATATTGAAACGCAAGAGGAAAAATAGGCAGCCTATTTTTTCATCAGTTTAAAGCGGAATCAGCAATCAGGCCAAAGGCGGACCGCTTCCCGCCGCTTTTCAACACAGTTATCCACAGAGTTTGTGGGTAAGGTGGAATTGCTTTCTTATCCAGCCGTTTAGCGTCGAAACCAAAAGCGGTTTGGGCTTCGGGATACGAACCAGGAATAATGGACCCCTGCCATGGTCGCGATTCGCGTGAGTTTGCCGGTTCCGCTCAGGCGGAGCTTCGACTACGAACACGAGCACCCGCTGATACCCGGGGTGCGCGTGCGGGTCCCCTTGGGCCGCAGGGTGTTGACGGGCATCGTCATCGAGGCCCCCACTGATCCCGTGCCGGGCATCACGTTGCGCGCCATACTTGAGGTCATTGATCGAGAGCCCCTGTTGTCGAGCGAACAGCTGCGCTTGCTGCGCTTCGCTGCCGACTATTACCACCACCCCCTGGGTGAGGTCTTGTTTGCGGCCTTGCCGGCGGCCTTGAAACGCGGCGACGAACCCATCGTCCCGCGCGCCTACGGTCTGACCGCCATGGGCCTCGCGGCTGACGCCCGGCGCTTTGGTCGGGCCCGCCGGCAGGCGGCCCTTTGGGGGGCTATCAAGGAGGCCGGGGTCCTGACCGAAAGTGACTTGAAGGCCCTGGGGTCTGGCTCGCGGCCCGTGTTGCGCGCCCTGATGGCACAAGGGCTCGTCTGCGAGCGTGAGGCCCCGGTGCCCGGATCCTCGCTGCGTCCAGACGGCCTGGTCTTGCGCCCTGATCAACGCGTCGCGTCTGGCTCGGTGCGCGAGGCCTTCGGGACTTTCGCTGCCTTTCTCCTGTTTGGCGTCACGGGCAGCGGAAAAACCGAGGTCTATCTCGATCTCCTGGCGGAGGTGGTCGCGACCGGTCGTCAAGCGCTGGTGCTGGTCCCGGAGATCGGGCTCACGCCCCAACTCGTCGCGCGCTTCGAGGCGCGCCTCGGAACCGCGATCGGTACGCTCCATTCCGCCTGCGCCGCCGGCGAACGCTCGCGCGTCTGGTCGGCGGCCGCCGCCGGACGGCTCCCAGTGGTGGTGGGGACGCGTTCCGCGGTCTTCACGCCGATGAAGCGTCTGTCGCTCGTGATCGTCGACGAGGAGCATGATGCCTCCTTCAAGCAGCAAGACGGCTTCCGCTACCATGCCCGCGATCTCGCCGTGTGGCGCGCCAAGGGCCTTCAAATCCCCGTCGTGCTCGGTTCGGCGACCCCGTCGCTCGAGAGCTATCGTCATGCCCGTGAAGGACGTTACCGCCTCCTCGCCTTGCCCGACCGGGGCCCTGCGCGCGCACTGCCCAGCGTGCGCTTGATCGACCTCGGTCGCGAACGAGCGCGCGACGGCCTATCGGGCCCTTTGCTCGCAGCCTTGCGCGAGCATGTGGCACGTGGCGAGCAGGCGCTCCTTTTTTTGAATCGCCGTGGCTATGCGCCGGTGCTTTTCTGTCCGCAATGCCGCTGGCACGCCCCCTGCGATCGTTGCGGCTCCCGCCTGACCGTTCATCTCGGCGATCGCCGTCTGCGCTGTCACCATTGCGGGCATGAACGCCCCTTGCCGACCTCGTGCCCGGCGTGCGGGCACGAGGGGCTCGCGCGTGTCGGAGACGGCACGGAGCGCGTGGAGGAGGGGTTGCGACGTGCGTTGCCCGGCGCCCGCATCGCCCGCGTCGACCGCGACACGACCGGGAGCCGGCTTGCATTCGACGCGCTGTTGCGCAAGGTGCGCGGGCATGAGATCGACGTGCTGGTCGGCACCCAGATGCTGGCCAAGGGCCATGACTTCCCGAACATGACGCTGGTCGGCGTGATCCACGCGGATCAGGGGCTGCATGGCAACGACTTCCGGGCTGACGAGCAATTGTTCGCGCAGATCGTGCAGGTCGCCGGCCGCGCGGGCCGTGGCGAGAGGCCGGGCCAGGTGCTCATCCAGACCCACCATCCGGCGCACCCGCTCTGGGCGCCGCTTGCGCGTCTCGACTACGAGGCCTTCGCGGATGTTGCCTTGCAGGAACGGCGCGAGACCGCCTTCCCGCCCTATACCCATTGCGCCCTCTTGCGCGCCGAGGCCCGCAAGCCCGATATGGCGATGCGATTCCTCGAAGCCGCGAGGCGTTTAGGCGCGCCCCCCCCGGAAATCACGCTGGGCTGCATCCTGCCGGCGGTCCTCGCGCGCCGCGCGGGCTACCACCGGGCGCAGCTTCTCGCGACGAGCACCAAACGCGCCGCTCTACAGTCCTGGCTCAAGGCCTGGCTCCCGCGCGTGGCCGAAAGCCCGCTCGCGGCGCAAGTACGGTGGTCTCTCGATGTCGATCCCTACTCGCTTTTCTGAGGCGGTGCGCGCCCCGACAGCTCTCCGTCCCTTACATTGGGGTGCCTGCTCGCCGCGATCGACTTGCAGGGCGCCGGGTATTGCTAGAATCCTCTAAGACCCGCGTCGGTACGCCGAGCACCGCAGCGGGATCTCTGCCGCCTGTACCGGAACACGCGCCCAACGATAGGCCGAGGACAATGCAATGTCGAATGAGGGCGGCACCAAAACAATTTACCGCGGGACGCCGGAATCAGCGGCAATGCTGGCAAACATTAACCGAGTGACGGCGATCACCCGCCCGACCTAACCGCCTCACGTTTAACGATGCAGACGAAATCCGGGCCTTGTTCAGCGAGCTTATCGGTAAAAAGGTGGACGAGAGCTTTTTACTGATTCCCCCGTTTTATACGGCTGGCGGGAGCGAAATCCGCGTGGGGTACGATGTCTTCGTAAACCA
>JAKAXT010000129.1 GCA_021816425.1 Pseudomonadota bacterium
CCGAGGACCTTTATGCATTGCACCTTTTTGGCGCCGCTGTTGTCCGCGACCGACAGCACGCTTTGCATCTGAATCATGGTGTTCCTTCCCTTAGGCGCGCCCTGCGTAGCCCGCCATCATAACATCGATTGACCCGGCCCCAAAGGGCCCTAGACTACGGGCGGCCGGTCCAACACCCGCACGAGCCGCCAGGTCTTGGTCTTCGAAAGCGGCCGGCATTGCTCGACGAGCACGAGGTCGCCCTCGCGCCCTTCATTGTTCTCGTCATGCGCATGGAGCTTGGTGCTCCGGCGGACGAACTTCCCGTACACCGGATGGGGCGTCTTGCGCTCGATTAGCACGGTGATCGTCTTGTTCATCTTGCTGCTCGTCACCCGCCCGGTCGCGGTACGGGCCGGCTTCTCCAAGGTCGCTTCCGTCATGGTCTATCGGCTCCCCGCCTGCTGCATCACCGTCAACAGCCGGGCGATATCCCGGCGCACCTTCCCGATCTCGCTCGTATCGCGGATCTGCCCCGTGGCCTTCTGCATCCGCAGCGTGAACTGCTTCTCGCGCAAAGCCTCGAGCTCCTTGCGCCATTCCTCGGCCGACGCGGCCCGCATCTCTTTAAGATCCATCACTGCCTCTCTCAAGCGACTTGTCGCGCGACGAACGTGGTCTGCACGGGCAACTTCGCGGCCGCCAGGCGGAAAGCGTCGCGGGCCACCGCCTCGGACACGCCCTCCATCTCGTAGAGCACCTTGCCGGGCTGGATCAGGGCGACCCAGTATTCGGGGTTGCCCTTTCCTTTACCCATGCGCACCTCGAGCGGCTTCTTCGAGATCGGCTTGTCCGGGAACACCCGGATCCAGACGCGCCCGCCACGCTTTATGGAGCGCGTGAGCGCCCGGCGCGCGGCCTCGATCTGACGCGAGGTGAGCCGCCCGCGGCCCAAGGCCTTCAGGCCGAATTCGCCGAAGCTCACCTTGTTCCCGCGCGATGCGAGCCCGCGATTGCGGCCCTTGTGTTGCTTACGAAACTTCGTTCTCTTTGGCTGCAGCATGCTTCATCCGGAATCAGGCCGTGGCCTTCTTCCCCTCCGTCTCCGCGTCCGCGGGATTCATCTGCCCGTAGATCTCGCCCTTGAAGATCCACACCTTGATACCGATGACGCCGTAAGTGGTACGGGCCTCGGCGGTCCCATAATCGATGTCCGCGCGCAAGGTGTGCAACGGCACGCGCCCTTCGCGATACCATTCCGTCCGCGCGATCTCGGCGCCATTCAGGCGGCCCGCGCACATGATCTTCACGCCGAGCGCCCCAAGTCGCATGGCGTTCGTCACCGAGCGCTTCATCGCGCGACGGAACATGATGCGCTTCTCGAGCTGCTGCGCGATGTTTTCAGCGACCAGCGCCGCATCGAGCTCGGGCTTGCGGATCTCCTCGACGTTCAGCTGCACGGGCACGCCCGCGAGCTTCGCGAGCTCGTGACGCATCCGCTCGATATCCTCGCCCTTTTTGCCGATCACGATGCCCGGACGCGCCGTGCGGATCGTGATCGTCACGCTCTGCGCCGGACGCTGAATGACGACCGAGCTCACCGCGGCATGCGCAAGCTTGGCCTTGATCCAGGCCCGCAACTCCACGTCGGCGCGGATGTTGGCGGCATAGGCACCGCGATGGGCGTACCACTTGGCCGTCCAATCCTTGACGATCCCAAGCCGCATCCCGATCGGATTGATCTTCTGACCCATCTTAGTTCCCCCCCGCCGCTGCGACCGTGACGCTGATATGGCTCGTGCGCTTCAGAATGCGCGCGCCGCGGCCTTTCGCCCGGGCGTGGAACCGTTTCATGGAAGCCGCGCCGTCGATCTGGATTTCCGAGACCTTGAGCTCGTCCACATCCGCGCCGTCGTTGTTCTCGGCGTTCGCGATGGCCGACTCCAGCACCTTCTTCACGATCCGCGCCGCCTTCTTCGGGCTGAACTCCAGCACCTCGAGGGCGCGGCCCACGGGCAGCCCGCGGACCAGGTCCGCGACCAGACGCCCTTTCTGGGGCGACACATGTACGTTCTTCAAAACCGCCTTGGTCGCCATGATCAACCCCCCGAAGCCTTCTTGTCCGCGGTGTGGCCCTTGAAGGTCCGCGTCGCGGCAAATTCGCCGAGCTTATGCCCGACCATGTTGTCGGAGATCAGCACCGGGACGTGCTGGCGCCCGTTATGCACGGCGATCGTAAGCCCAATGAAGTCCGGCATGATCGTCGAGCGGCGCGACCAAGTCTTTATGGGTTTCTTGTTCCCGGTCCTCTGCGCCTCACCGACTTTCTTGGCCAGATGGCCGTCGATAAACGGTCCTTTCTTAATCGAACGTGGCACGATGCGCCCTCACACTTTTTCGGTTACTTCTGGTACCGGCGACGAACGATCATGCCGTCGGTCCGCTTGTTCATTCGCGTCCTATAACCCTTGGTCGGAGTGCCCCACGGGCTCACGGGATGACGCCCGCCGGACGTACGCCCTTCACCACCACCATGCGGATGGTCGACCGGGTTCATCGCCACACCACGCACGGTCGGCCGTATGCCGCGCCAGCGCGAGGCGCCCGCCTTGCCGAGCTTGCGCAGCGAATGCTCGGCATTGCCGACCTCGCCCACCGTCGCCCGGCATTCGATGTGCACCTTGCGCACTTCGCCCGAACGCAGGCGCAGCTGGGCGTATTCGCCTTCACGCGCGACATACTGCAGGGCGGCGCCCGCCGAGCGGCCGATCTGCGCCCCCCGACCCACCTTCAGTTCCACGCAATGCACGGTCGTACCGACCGGGATGTTCCGCAGGGGCAGACAATTCCCCGCACGAATGGGCGCATCGCTCCCCGATATCACTTCCTGGCCCACCTCGACGCCCTTGGGCGCGATCACGTAGCGGCGCTCGCCATCGGCATAGAGCATGAGCGCTATGTGCGCGCTACGATTCGGATCGTATTCGAGACGCTCGACGCGCGCCGCGATCCCGTCCTTGTCGCGCTTGAAATCGATCACGCGATAGTGGCGCTTGTGGGCGCCGCCGCGGTGCCGTACCGACACCCGCCCGGCGTTGTTGCGCCCGTCGATCTTGGCCTTCTTCTCCACGAGCCCGGCAAACGGCGCACCCTTGTGCAGCCCCGGATGGACCACCTTGACGAGGCCGCGGCGTCCCGCCGACGTGGGTCTTACCTTGACGATTGGCATGCTTCCCCCTATTGCCCCGTTCCGAACTGGATATCGAAACCGGGCTTCAAGGCCACGTAGGCCTTTTTGACGTCCGACCGCCGTCCCGGGGTCTTGCCACCCTTGACCTTGCCCTTCAACACCGCCATGCGCACGGCCGCCACTTCGACCTTGAAGAACTTCTCGACCGCCGCCTTCACGGTGGCCTTGGTCGCGTCCTTACGGACCCGAAACACGAACTGCCTATGCTTCTCGGCCAGCCGCGTGCCTTTCTCCGAGATGTGCGGCGCCAGCAGAACGCTGTAGATATCGTCCTTCATGCCAGCATCTCCTCAAGCTTTTTCAAGGCCCCGACGGTCATGAGCACCTTTTCATGGGCGATCAGCGACACCGGGTCGATGCGATCACTCGAGCGCACCGCGACCCGATACAGGTTGCGCGCCGCCAGGGCGAGGCCCTCGAAGGCCTCTTCCGCCACGATCAGAACGTCCGGCGACCGGCCGGTGATCCCGAAGGCGGCAAGACGCGCCAGCAGCTCCTTGGTCTTGGACGCCGCCTGCATCTCGTCGACCGCGATGATCCGGTCCTGGCGCACGAGCTCCGACAGGATCGAGCGCAAGGCGACGCGACGCATCTTCTTGTTAACCTTCTGGCTGAAATCCTGGGTGGTCGCCGGGAAGGTCTTCCCGCCGCCCCGCCATATGGGGCTGCGGATGTTCCCCGCGCGCGCCCGGCCGCCGCCCTTCTGGGCCCACGGCTTCCTGGTGCTCCCGCTCACAGCCGCGCGGTTCTTCTGCCCGCGCGTCCCGGATCGACCGCCCGCCTGGTAGGCGACGACGATCTGATGCACCAGATGCTCCTTGAACGGCACCCCGAAGGTCGCATCCGCGACCTCGATCTCCCCGGTGCCTCCGGAGGCCTTCACCACCGTCATCTTCATGCTTGCTTGGCCTCCGCCTTTCCTGCCTTCACGGCCGGCCGCACGACCACGTCCGAACCCGCCGAGCCCGGCACCGCGCCGCGGATCAGGAGCAGGTTGCGCTCCGCGTCCACCCGCACCACCACCAGGTTCTGCTGGGTGCGCGTCTTCGCGCCCAGGTGGCCCGCCATCTTTTTGCCCGGAAACACGCGGCCCGGCGTCTGGCGCTGGCCGATGGAGCCCGGCGCCCGGTGCGACAGCGAGTTACCGTGGCTCGCGCGGCCGCCACCGAAGTGATGCCGCTTGATCACGCCCGCGAAACCCTTACCGATGGTCGTCCCCTGGACGTCCACCTTCTGTCCTTCCGTGAAGATATCGACCCGTATCTCGGCGCCGACCTCCAGCCCCTGCCCTTCGTCGGCCGTCAGGCGGAATTCCCAAAGGCTCGCGGCGGGCTCGATCTTCGCCTTCGCGAAATGTCCCGCGAGCGCCTTCGTGACCCGCGATGGCCGCCGCGTGCCGGCTGCGATCTGCACCGCGCGGTAGCCGTCGGTCTCCACGTCCTTGATCTGCGCGACATGGTTGCGTTCCACCGCCACGACCGTCACGGGCGCGACCGCCCCGTCCGGCCCGAACAAGCGGCTCATGCCGATCTTCTTTCCCACGATTCCGAGTGCCATGACCGCTCCTAGCTGACCTTGATCTCGACGTCCACACCGGCCGCGAGATTGAGCTTCAAGAGCGCATCCACCGTCTTCTCAGTCGGTTCGATGATATCCATGATGCGCTTGTGCGTGCGGATCTCGAACTGATCGCGCGAGCTCTTGTCCACGTGCGGCGAACGCAGCAACGTGTACCGCTCGATCTTGGTCGGCAAGGGAATCGGCCCCTTGACGATGGCGCCGGTCCGCTTCGCGGTATCGACGATCTCGGAAGCCGACCGGTCGATGAGCCTGTGATCGAACGCCTTCAAACGAATTCTAATCTTTTGGTTGGCCATGGTTTCTACTCAAGTATCTTCGACACCACGCCCGCACCCACTGTCCGGCCGCCTTCGCGGATGGCGAAACGCAGGCCTTCCTCCATGGCGATCGGGCTTATGAGGCTGATCGTGAGCCTGACGTTGTCCCCG
>JAKAXT010000023.1 GCA_021816425.1 Pseudomonadota bacterium
AAGGCAAGATGAAGAACGCCTGCGGCTCCTGAGGTCGCCACCGGCGCCCGGGGTCGCACGGGGCCCGGGTCACACTCCCCCTCGCCCGCGCCCTTCGCGGCGGGCGGGGGCTTTCGCTGGTTCGAGCGGGGCCTTCCTGCGCGCGGCCCTCGAGCGGCGCGCCGCGCGGTGGTGGCTCGCACTGTTCGCCTTCAATCCCGCCATGCCGGCGTGGGCCTGGCCGACCACGGCCTTCCTGAGCCACTACTGGCATCGCCCCCTCCCGATCGGAGACCCCTCGCCGCCCCATTGGCCGGCCTTCGAGACCGCGCTGTCGGCCCGCGCCTGCGGCCAATGCCATATCAGTCAATATCGGCAGTGGCGCAAGAGCCGTCACGCCGTGGCCATGGGGCCGGGGGTCATGGGCCAGCTCGCCCAGGCGGGCCTCGGCCGCTGGGCGTTCGTGCGCGGCTGCCTGTCCTGTCACGCGCCCGCGCATCGTCAATGGCGCGAGATCGAGGCGGCCCTGAAAGGCCGGCCGCTTGCGACTCTCGCGCGGCAAGGGGTCACCTGCGCCGACTGCCATGTGCGCCACTACCAGCGCTTCGGGCCGCCCCTCGAACCGTATCTGGCCGCCGGGCGCATCGTGCATGGCGGCTTTACCCCAAGCCGGGATTTCACGCGCAGCCGGTTTTGCCTGAGTTGTCATCAATTCCATCGTGACGGCGCGCGCCTGCATGGCGCCCTTCTCGAAAACGTCTACGGTGAATGGCGCAAGAGCCGCTACGCGCGCGAGGGGGTGACGTGCCAGAGCTGCCACATGCCGGACGGGCGCCATGACTTCTACGGGATACACAACCCGCGCTTCGTGCGCCGCGCGCTCACCATCCGCTTCCGAACAGGACCGCCGGGTTCGGGCCATGCGCTCATCGCCCACCTTGCCCTCACGAATTCGGGCGCAGGGCACGACTTCCCGACCTATACGACCCCGGAGGTGGTGGCGACCATCTGGCAGGATTGCGCGGGGCGCGCGTGCCCGGGCACGATCCGCCGCCTCGTCATAGGCTGGCGCATAAGCCTCGATCTCAAGCGCCAATACTTCGACACGCGCCTCGCCCCCGGGCAGTCGCGGCGCCTGTCCTACGACGTCGCCCGCAACCCGCGCGCCACGGCCCTGAAGGCCCGCATCGTCGTCTCGCCGGACGCCGCCTATGTCCACTTCTTCCGCGCCTACCTCGTGCGCGACCACCTCACCCCGAAGGAGCGCGCCGCCATAAGGCAGGCGCTTGCCCGCGATGAAGGCTCCCGGTATGTCTTGTGGCGCGCCAAGCGGGATCTGAGCGCCGTCCCGCAGGCCGCCGCCCCCTCACCGTGACCGGTAAGCGCCTCTCGCCTCAGGCGCCCTTGGGGCGCACGAGCGTTCCGGGGTAGCCCGCGTTCTTCACGGCCTTCAGAAACACCGCGGGGCTCGTGCGGCCGACGATGTATTTCACGGTCACGTCTTGCGTCGATTCATCGACACCCACGCCCATCACCCCGGCCAGGCGGATGAGCGACATATAGACGGTCGTGGCGCACGAATGATTACTGCAGGTCATTCCGGGGATATGGATGACCGCCTGCGCGAACTGCATGGCCACCGCGCGCGGCGACCCGGCAACACCCTTAGCGGCCATCGCCGGGGCAAGCACCGCGGCCGAGAGCAAAGCCGCGGCAAGGACGATGGGGCGCGTAACGTTCTTCATGGGATTCTCCTAAGGGGTCGTGGGGATAGAGGGCATGATCAAGACCGGGAGCACATAGGGCGCGGCCAGGGCGACCGCCACCAGGACGGTGCCGAGCCAAAGCCACGACGCCCCGGGCGCGGGCCGCGCGGCGCATTCGCAGGAGGCCCGCCGCCTGGCCCGCCAATGCCGGATATGGGCGAAGCCGAGCAGTCCCACCGAGAAGGCGGTGAGCCAGGGGCGTACCGGGTCCAGGGCCGTGAGATCCGCGACCCACGCCCCGCCGACGCCCGCCGCGACCAGCACGAGCGGACCGACGCAACAGATCGAGGCCAGGAAGCCCGTGACGACCGCCGCCCAAAGCCCACCGGGCCCGGTCGAGTCCGCACCTGCCACGCCGCCCTTGTCCGTGTCCACCGCCGAAAGTCCTCTCATGACGCGCCAGTCTAGGTCCCGTACCTAGGTACGGGGTCAAGACGCGTCTTGCGCAAGGACGCTCGGCGCGGGGCCCCCGGGATCCGCCTTAAAACTTGCCCGCGATGGGACAAAAAGGCTATACAGGCAGGGAACCGAATGGACACAGACGTCCTCCACTGTTGTAAAGAGGCGTGGGGCGATACAACCTGGGTCGTACCCGCGCGACGAGAGGAACGATGCCAGCGACGAACGATCACAACCTGAAAATCGAAGACTACGCCCTCATAGGCAACACCATCACCGGGGCGCTGGTCGGCAACAACGGCTCGATCGATTGGTTCTGCCCACCGCGCATCGACTCCGCAGCCTGCTTCGCCGCGCTCCTCGGCGACCGCGAAAACGGTCATTGGCAGATCGCACCGGTCGCGGGCGGCCGCGCCGCGCGCCGCCGCTATCGCACTGATACCCTGATCCTCGAGACCGAATTCGAGACCCCGGAGGGCTGTGCGCGCGTCACGGACTTCATGGTCATGAACGGTCACGACTCCGAGGAGCACTGCCATCTCGTGCGCATCGTCGATGGCGTGCGCGGCACGATCGACATGGAGATGGTGATCGCCATCCGCTTCTACTATGGATCCACGGTCCCCTGGGTGCGGCGCGTACACGACGCGCGGCTCGCGGTGGCAGGCCCCGACAGCCTGTATCTGACCGCCACCGTCCCCATCCACGGCAAGGACCAGACCACGGTCGGCCGCTTCACCCTCGGTGCGGGCCAAAGGGAGATATTCCGGTTGAGCTACCAGCCGACGCATCACGCCGCCTTTGAGCCGCCCGACCCGCTCGCAGCCCTCGCCCACACCGAGGCCTGGTGGCGCGCCTGGACGGCGCAGGGCCGGTACGAGGGTCCGTGGCGGGACATGGTCAGGCGCTCACTCATCACCTTGAAGGCCCTGGCCTGCCGTTCCACGGGGGCCATCGCCGCCGCCCTCACCACCTCCCTGCCGGAACAGCTGGGGGGCTCGCGCAACTGGGATTATCGATACTGCTGGCTGCGCGACGCGACGTTCACCCTCTGGTCTTTGCTTAGCACGGGCTATACCGAAGAGGCCACCGCCTGGCGCGAATGGCTCCTGCGCGCGGTCGCCGGCAACCCGGCCGACCTCCAGATCGTCTATGGCGTGGCCGGTGAGCGCTGGATCGGGGAGCGTGAGATCCCGTGGCTCTCCGGTTACGAGGGCGCGTCGCCCGTACGGGTCGGCAACGCAGCCGCCGATCAGTTCCAGATCGACGTCTATGGCGAGCTCATGGATTCCCTGCATCTGGCGCGTAGCGTAGGCCTCCACCCGCAAGGCCACGTCTGGAGCATCCAGTGCGCCATCATGAAGTTCCTCGAGACCCATTGGCATCTCCCGGACGACGGCATCTGGGAGGTCCGCGGCGGCCGCCAGCACTTCACCCACTCCAAGGTCATGGCCTGGGTGGCCTTCGATCGCGCCGTAAAGGATGCCACGCACTATGGGCTGAAGGGCCCCGTGGCGCGCTGGGAGCAGATCCGCAACGACATCCACGAGGACGTGTGCACGCACGGCTTCAACGTCGAGAAGAACACCTTCACGCAGTATTACGGGGGCGAGACGGTCGATGCAAGCCTGCTCATGATGGCTCTGGTGGGCTTTCTCCCGGCCACCGACCCCCGCATCAGAGGCACGGTCCAGGCCATAGAGACCGAACTCATGGAGGGCGGCTTCATCCTGCGCTACCGCACCGAGAAGGCATGCGACGACTTGCCGCCCGGCGAGGGCGTATTCCTGCCCTGCTCCTTCTGGCTGGTCGACAATCTCATCTTGCAGGGCAGGCGCGCCGAGGCCGAGCAGCTCTTCGCCCGGCTCGTGGCCCTCTGCAACGATGTAGGCCTGCTCTCCGAAGAGTACGACCCCGCGGCGCGGCGGCTCGTCGGCAACTTCCCGCAGGCGTTCACCCACGTGGCGCTCGTCAATTCCGCGCGCAATCTCGCCGGCGACGGGCCGGCCATGCACCGATCCCACAATCACACGCAATCCGGGGGGATGGTGGCGCGTCGATAGACGCAGGTGAGCCAAAACAGCGTGCGGGTCTCGAAGATTCGCTCGAAGCCCGCCTCGCGCATCCACCGATCGATGAGGATCGGGTCGTGCACGTACGGCCGATAGGCGCTGCCCACGATCCGAAGCAGACCGGCCCCGAGGCGCGATGCGACGCGGTTCACCCAGTGGTGTCGGGGGAGGGTCAGGGCGCAACTCTCCCTGGTGTGGCTCACGGTCGCCGCGAGCAGCCCCGCGGCGTCCGGATAACAGCAGATCACCTTGTCGAGCACGGTGATGTCGGCGCCCTCGAGACCGGACGCCAGCGAACGAAAATCTCCTTCCACATAACGGACACGCCCCGCGAGACCCTGGCGCTCCGCCAGGCCCTGCGCCTCGCTCAGCATGGCCGCGGAGAGATCGACGCCCACCGCCGTGGCCGCCCCTCTCAGGAGCAGGTATTGGTGGAGATAGCCGACGCCGCATCCGATCTCGAGGAGTGTGCGGCCATCGAAGCCCGCGGCGAGCAGGCCCGCAACCAGCTGCTTTTGCGTCGCCTCGAGGCCGTGACGCTCATAGCGGCGCACGTAGCGCCGTGAGAAATGCGAGAAACAGCGGCCGATCCCGCACGATGTGTCACCGCAGCATGCCATCATAAATGTCTCCAGGATACCTAAGGATCCCCATGCGCCGGCGCCTCGCGCCCCCCCGCCGCCTGCGGCCCCATGCGACGAAGCCCGCGCCTTGCGATCACCGTCACAGCAGCATCTGCACGCCGACTGCGATCAGGAGCACCCCGAAAAAGCGCCTCAATTGCGCGACCGGCAGGTTGTGGGCGAAATGCACGCCCACGGGTACGACCACCATCGCCACGGTCGTAAGCCCCGCCAAAGCCGGAAGATAAATATAGCCGAGGGTCCCGGCGGGGAGGCCGGCCCTATGGAGCCCCGAGAGCGCAAACCCCGTGGCGCCAAAGAGCGCGATCGGGAGCCCGAGCGTGGCGGAAACGGCGATCGCGCGGCGCATGTCGACGTTGCAGGCCGTCAGGAACGGGACCGTCAGGCTGCCGCCCCCTATGCCGAGGATCGCCGACAAGGCCCCGATGCCGAGCCCCGCCCCGAAGAGGCCCGGACGGCCCGGCAGCCGCCAGTGCGGAGGCGGCGCGAAGCCCGTCAGGAGCTGAAGCCCCACGAGGTCCAGGAACACCCCGAAGATGTCCTTCAAGACGAGCCCTGGCAGAAAGCCCGCGACATAGCCGCCAGCCAGGCTTCCGACGAAAGTCGCGGCCCCGAGGGGCGCCGCCACCTTCCAGTCGATGGCGCGGCGTTTCTGTTGCGCGCGGATGGCGGCAAGCGACGTGAACAGGATGCTCGCGAGCGATGTGCCGATGGCGAGCTTCATGGCAAGCCCGGGCGGGAGGTGCTCGCGCGCGAAGACGAACACCAAGGCCGGCACGATGACGCTGCCGCCCCCGATCCCGAGCATGCCGGCGAGCAAGCCCGTAAGGACACCAAGCCCCATGTAGACCAAAATCCAAGCCATCACGTCGCCGCACCCATGACCACCCGTCCGAGGATCTCATACCATGCCCATCGCCGCGGCGGCAACGACAAGGCGGCCGAAGCCCTGCCGCGTGCGGCCTCAATCGACCAGGATGACTCGGCCATCGCTGCGCGGATCGGCCCCGCCCGAAACGTGGCCACGGACGTCCCGCACCACGATGCCGGCGTGACCCACGCTCTCGTCGAACGGCGCAAGCCGCGCTATGCGGTGGCCGCGGCGCGCGAGCTCCTCGAACACCGTATCGGGAAAGCGGGCCTCGATCTTCACGTCGCTCGAGGAGTCGCCCCAGGTGCGTCCCAGGAGCCAACGGGGCGCGGACACCGCCGCCTGGGGATCGTCGCCATAAAGCGCAAGGCGCGTGAACACGGCGGCCTGGGTCTGGGGCTGGCCGTCGCCGCCCATGGCGCCATAGGCGAGCGCCCGCCCGTCGGCCAGGAACGCCATCGCCGGATTCAGGGTATGGTAGGGCCTGCGACCGGGACCGATACAGTCGACCGCGCCCGGGATCAGGGAGAAACCGGCCCCGCGATTCTGCCAGCAGATGCCGGTGCCCGGCAGGACCACGCCGCTGCCGAACTCGTGATAGAGACTCTGAATGAAGCTCACGGCCCGGCCCTCGCGATCCATCGCCCCGAGCCATACGGTATCGGCAGGCCCCTGGGTCGCCTCCCACGGCGCCGCCTGCGTGCGGTCGATCGCAGCGGCCCAGGCATCGAGCCGCGAGGGCGCAAGCCACCGGCCGACATCCCCGCCGGACGCCAGGAACCACCCCTTGTGGCGGTCGCGCAGGGCAAACGCGCGCTTGGCCGCCTCGACCGCGATATGGATCAGATCCGCGCCCTCGCGCGGGAGCCGCTCGAGCCCCGAGCGATCCAGAATGCCTTGCATGACCAGAGACAACACGCCCTGGGTGGGCGGCGGGAGGTTGTAGAGAGCGCCCAGGCTATGGGCCATCCGCAGGGGTCGCACGCGGCGCGCCCGAAACGCCCCGAGATCGGCGGCGGTCACGGGGCTTGCGACCGCGGCAAGCTCGGCGGCCACGAGGGCCGCGACCTTGCCTTCGTAAAAGTCCCGCAATCCGCGGCGCGCGAGTCTCCGCAGGGTCGCGGCGAGCGCCGGCTGGCGCAACACGGTCCCGCACGCCGGTACGCCCCCGTCGGGGGCCAGAAAGTGCGCACGGAAACCGGGCGCGCCGTCCAGTTCCGCCACGCGCCCCGCGGTGCTCGCGACCTGGCTTGCCGTGATCGGGAAGCCCTGCTCGGCGTAGCCTATGGCATCTTCGAGGAGGCGCGCGAGGGGCAGCGTCGCCCCCTGTTTCCGCGCCGACGAAAGCGCGAGATCCCAGCCTGCGACCGTGCCGGCCACGGTATTGGCGGCAAGCGGTCCCCGCGCCGGCATGGTCTCGTGACCTCGCGCCCGATAAAGGTCCGGGCTTGCGAGCGCCCCGACCGTGCCGCCGGCATCGATCCCATAGGGCTCCCGTCCGGGCTCATGAATGAGCCAGAACCCGTCACCCCCGAGGCCCGTCATGTGCGGATAGACGACCGCCATCACGGCCGCGGCCGCCACCGTGGCCTCGATGGCGCAGCCTCCGTCCTTCAGGACGCGCGCCGCCGCCTGCGCGGCCGCGGCGTGTGGCGCCACCGCCCCCGCCCGCGCGCCCCCGCCCTCCGCCATCGCCCCTCCTCCCAACCCAAGCCGCCCTGCGTAAACCCTACCATGGCCGAGACGTCATGGGGCAAGGGCCAGGCGCCGCGTCACACAGGGCTGCATGGTCTTTGCGCCGGGAGCGGTCCGCAAACGGCACGGCCCCTATCCCGCCCTCGCTTCCCAAGCCGCTCGCCAGGACCCTCGTGGCCGCGGGTAGGGCCTCATGCCGAAGCCCCGCGCCGCCAGATTCGCAGCCCCGCGACAGGCCCGGGGGGTGCCCCGCTCACGCATCCCGGGTCCGGGTGGCGGGACGGAGCTCCTAGGCGCCGCCCGCCTGCGCCTGGGTGGCGGGCGCGCCGGCATGGGCCGCCGGCATCATCATGGTGCGGCGATAGAGGCCATGGAACATCCACGATGTGAGCCCTATGGTGAGCACGAACAAGGGGATGAACAGGACGAGCGCCACGGTCTGCCAGACCTGCGTCCGCGAGACGTTCATGTGCAAGAGCAGCACGCATTGGACGAGCGCCGCCACCGCCGCCACCGCCGAGATCGCGATGGCAAGCCCGGCGGGCGCGAACATATGCCCCCGGACCATCCAGAACGACAGACCCATGAGGGCCAAACCCACGACGAAGGCCGCGACATAACCGCCGCCCGCCAGCTGCACCTCGGGATGCTCCCAGGCATTATCCGTGCCATGCGTCATACAATCGCGCCTCGCAGATAGAGAAAAGTGAACATGAAGACCCACATCACGGCCTGGAAGTGCCAGAAGAGCCGCAGGTTGAGCAGCCGATAGACCACCTTCTCGGTAAGCCCCGCCGAGGCGACCTGAACGAGCATGACGAGCATCCAGGCGATACCGACCACGACATGCAGACCGTGGTAGAGCACGAGCGTGAAGAAGGCCGAGAGGAAGCCGCTGCGTTCGGGCACGGCCCCCATGCGGAAGAGGGCCATCACCTCATGGCCGTCGACGGCGAGGAATCCAAGGGCGATCAGGAGCGCGGCCGTGATCCAAAGCAGGACCCCGCCACGATTGCCCTTCTTCAGGGCCATCATCGCAAACCCGTACGCGAGTACGCTCGCAAAGAGCCAGGCCGTCTCCCTGAAGGCGACGCCCGCGTGGGCCACGGTCCTGATCCAGGGACCGCCCGCGGCGTTGAATGCGTGCCCAAGCACCGCATAGGCCGCGAACAAGGCCGTAAACATCATGGCGTCGCCCAAAAGGTAGAGCCAGAAGCCCAAGGTCTTCGTCGATATGACGTCGTGACCGTGGCCGGATGACCACATCGGGCTTTTCTTGGCATCCAGCGTTCCGCTTGTCGTAGCACTCATCGATTCCTCTCCTGCAATGCATGGTTCCGATCCCAGGGGCCACACCGGCGGCGGGCGGGCGCGCCCACGCGCCCGGGTCCCGGCCGCGTGCGCGGCCGGCTCATACGCCCTGCCGGAATGCCGGCACCCCGCCTATGACATCATCGGCGGCCGGCCGCCCGCTCGGGACATCGCGTATGGCACGCTCCATCCGCTCGATCTCCTTGGCCGCGATCGTGTAGTCGGTATCGTGGTCGAAGGACCGGATCACGACGAGGGCGATGATGGCGACCGCGCAGACCTCGACGAGCCACCACATCCGCCACACGAGACCGAAGGCCAGGCCGAAGGACAGCACGCCCAACCACAAGGGGATCGCCGTATTGCGCGGCATGTGGATGTCCTCATAGCGCTCCGGACGCACGGTGTCGACGCCGCGCGCGACGCGCCACGCCCGCTCGTCGCGCGCGTGCACCTCGGGCGTGACCGCGAAGTTATAGAAGGGCACGGGCGAATGCGTCATCCATTCGAGGCTGCGCGAAGTCTCCCACGCGTCGAGACCGGCGCGGTTCTTCGCCCTGTCGCGGAAGCTCACATAGAGCTGAGCCACCAGGAACACCGCCGACAGGACGTAGATCGCGATCCCCACGACCTCGATATCGAGGAGCGGCCCCCACTGCGGGAAGGCGACGTAGGCCAGGCGCCGCGTCATGCCCATGAAGCCCAGGGTGAACATGGGGATGAACACCACCGCGGTCCCCGCCGTGAACAGCCAGAAGAACATCTTCCCGAAGCGCTGCTCCAGGCGGAACCCGAAGACCTTCGGAAACCAGTAATTCACGCCGCCGAAGATGGCGTAGACGATGAGCAGCAACATCATGTGGAAGTGGGCGACCACGAAGACGCTGTTGTGGACCATATAGTCGTTGGTCGCAAACGCGTTCATCATGCCGGTGAGCCCGCCCACGAGCAGGAAGAACAGGGCGGCCGACGCCCACATCATGGGCAGCTCGAAGCGCAGGCGTCCCCGGAACATCGTAAACGCCCAATTGAACACCTTGACGCCCGTCGGGATGCCAACGGCCATGGTCGTGATGCTGAAGAAGGCGTTCACCGCGGGCGATGCGGCCATCGTGAAGAAGTGGTGGAGCCAGACCCCCCACGACACGCCGGCGATGCCAAGCGATGCGAGCACCATGCCGAGATAACCAAAGAGCGGCTTCTCGGAAAAAGTCGGAACGATCTCGGAGATCATGCCGAACGCCGGCAGGATCACGAAATACACTTCCGGATGTCCCCATATCCAGAAGAGGTCGTTATAGAGCATCAGATTCCCGCCTAGGCCCGCCGTATAGAAATGCGTGCCGAAGTAGCGGTCGAGGGCAAGCAGCGCGAGGGCGACGGTCACGACCGGGAAGGTCGAGAGGCTTATGAGATTGGCGCTCAAAGAGGCCCACGTGAAGATCGGCAGGCGCCCCCACGTCATGCCCGGCGCGCGCATCTTCACGATGGTGGCCAGCAGATTGATGCCGCCCAGGGTCGTGCCGACGGCGCTTAGCTGGAAGGCCCACATCCAGTAGTCGACGCCGACCCCGGGGCTGTAGGGCAGCTCCATCACGGGCACGATGCCAAACCAGCCGGCATGGGCGAAATCCCCTATGAAAAGGGACGCCATCACGAGCGCCGCGCCCGCCGCCGTGAGCCATAGCGACACGGCATTCAGGTAAGGGTAGGCCATGTCGCGGGCGCCGATCTGCAAGGGCACCAGGATGTTCATGATGCCGACCAGAAGCGGGGTGGCGGCGAACAGGATCATGATGGTGCCGTGCGCCGTATAGATCTGATCGAAGTGATAGGGGGTGAGATAGCCGTGCGGCGAGTCCAGATAGCCCGCCGAATGCGGCCCCACCGCCATGGCCTGCTGGGCGCGCATCATGACGGCGTCCATGAAGCCGCGAAACAGCATCACGAGGCCTATGAGGATGTACATGATGCCGATCTTCTTGTGATCGACCGAGGTGAGCCAGTCGCGCCAGATGGTGCGCCAGAGGCCGAGGTAGGTGACGAGCCCCACGAGGACCACGGCGAGCAGCGCCGCGAACGCGAACGTCCCTATGAGGATCGGATTGTTGTATGGGATCTCGCTAAGCGCCAGGCGGCCGAGCAGCGGGCTCCATGGCCCATCGATGTGCACGAACATGAGCGGTTTCTCTCCTTAATCTCGATTGTGGGCGTCGCGACGGGCCTGGACCTTGAGATAGCGCGTCATGTTCTCGGTCATGGCCATGGGCGTCGGATAGGTCTTGCCGGCGGCGGTCTCGGCCACGACGTGCCGGAAAAGCCCCGACTGGACCCGCGAGAAGTACGCGACGCGCCCGTGGACATTGATCGTCGGCCGCGCAACCTTCTCGAAGGCCGCATAAGTCAGATGCGCTTGCGCCCCCTGGACGCGGGCGACCCAGGCGCGGAACGCCGCACGGGATACGGCCCTGGTCTCGAAATTCATCCACGAGAAGCCGGCACCGCTGAAGTTCGCGGAGTAGCCCTCATAAGTCCCGGCGCGCGAGACGAGGAGGGATTGGCGCACGCGCATGGCCGGCATGACGTCGATCATTCCGACGAGCTGCGGGATGTAGAAGTCATTGACGACCGTCGCCGACGTCAGCCGAAAGTGCACGGGTATCCCCTTCGGAACCACCAGACGATCGACGGTGGCGATGCCCTGCTTGGGGTAGATGAACACCCATTGCCAGTCGGTGGAGATGACGTCGATGTCGAGCGGGTTTTTGACGTGGGCGGCGCGGGCGGCGCGGACCACGACGGTCGGATGATAGGGGTTCACGGCGTAGATCGCCTTGACCGAATAATACGACAGGGCGCCCACCGTGAGGATCGGAATGCCCCACACCAGGGCCTCGAGGGCGTAGGAGTGGTCCCACCTGGCGTCGTGGCGCCCGCGCCCGCCATCCCGACGGTAGTGGCGCATCACCCAGACGATGAAGAAGCCGGTCGGCACGATGATGAAGAGCATGATGAGGACGTCGAGGGCGAGGTAATGGTCCTGGGTCGCCGATATCACCCCCCGGGGGTCCAGCATCCAGAATTCATCCCCGCCGCGACGGTGCGCGCAGCCCCCGAGGAGCCCGAGTGGCAAAAGAGAAAGGAGGCGAAGCCATCCCTTCGGTCGCAAGCTGTTCATTGGCATGTTCGGTCAAGCCTCTTAGACGTTGCCCAAAGCGCGCGAGCGACCCCGAAGGCCGCACCATGGCGGGCCGCCCTCAAGTCACACCCCCGACGCCTCCCTGAACTCGTGCTATGCCGGAAGAGGAATACCCGGGCCGAGCGGGCTTATCCTAAGGAGGTAGAACGGAGGGCATTTTGATCAAGATCAGCGACATTGGCTTTTTATTATAGTAACGAGTTCTAAACTACCCCGGGCGACGGTCACGCAGGCCGACGCCCCGGAGGGGAAAACGGCCGCCACGAGGGCGGCCGGAGGGCTTAGGGACTGCGGGCGCCTTGTCGGGCGGGGACGGGCTGCGAGAGCAGGCGCGCGATCCGATCGGTATCGGGGCGCTCCACCACCCCCCGCTCGGTGATCAAGGCATCGATGAGGGCCGCGGGGGTCACGTCGAAGACCGGGTTCCAGGCGCGGGCGCCCACCGGGCTGTGGGCCACCCCCTGGCAGGACAGGACCTCGGCCGCGGCGCGCTCCTCGATCGGGATGTCATCGCCGCCCCTCGCGGCCGGATCGATGGTGCTGATGGGCGCGGCTACATAGAACGGGACGCCGTGGTGGCGCGCCAGCACGGAAAGCCCGTAGGTCCCGATCTTGTTCGCGGTGTCGCCATTGGCGGCGATGCGGTCGGCCCCGACCAGCACCGCCGCGATCGCCCCCGACCGCAGGAGGGCCCCGGCCGCGCTATCGGCGATCACGGTCACAGGCAGGCCCTCCTGCACGAGCTCCCATGCCGTGAGGCGCGCCCCCTGCAGCCATGGGCGCGTCTCATCCGCATACACCATGCTGATGCCGCCTTTCGCGGCGGCGGCCCGTACGATCCCGAGCGCGGTCCCGTAACCCCCGGTGGCGAGCGCGCCGGTATTGCAATGCGTCAATACCCGCGCCGCGGGGGGCAGCAGGGCCGCCCCGAACGCGCCCATGCGCCGGTTCGCGGCGATATCCTCCTCATGCAGGCGTCGCGCCGCGGCCTCGACGATCGGGACGGGTGAGCCCTCGCCCACCTCACGCATGGCGCGCTCCATCACATCGAGGGCCCAGCCGAGATTCACGGCGGTCGGACGGCTGTTGCGCAGCAAGGCGAGATCGGGGGCGGCGGCGGCGCGCCATTCCCGCGGCGCGCGGGCGTAGGCCTCGGTCACCGCGAGCACGGCGCCGTAAGCGGCCGCCACACCGATGGCGGGCGCCCCGCGCACGACCATGGCGGTGATGGCGCGGGCGACCTCGGCGGCGCCGGTGTAGGTCTCGTAGCGTAGCGTGCCTGGCAGGACCCGCTGGTCCAACAGACGAACGGTGCCGTCGCGTAGCTCGACGGCCCGCACCTTATCGTATAGAACGTCACTCACGGCTTGCTCCCCGGGGGCTCGGGACACAACGTCCCATAATGATGCTATCATGGCAAAGAACCGTTTTTCGTCGAGTCTATGGCAAAAACTCTCGAACACATCCCCCTGTCGGCGCCCTCCGCGGGCGGCTTGCGCTCCTTGCTCGCCTATAGCGACATGCTCAGGAACTTCGTGCGCAAGGACATCCAGGTGCGCTACCAAGGGGCGGCGCTGGGCTTTCTCTGGTCGCTCATAAACCCGCTCGTCATGATCGGGCTCTATGTCTTCGTGTTCTCGGACGTCTTCAAGTCCACCTTGCCCAACTACCCGCTCTACCTCATGGCAGGCCTCCTCCATTGGAATCTGTTCAGCCAGATCACGGGGCAAAGCTGCGACACGCTGCTTGCCAATGCCGGGCTCGTGAAGAAGATCTATTTCCCGCGCCTGCTCGTGCCGATCTCGTCGGTCGTGTTCAACGTCGTACTTTGGCTTCTCGCCATTGCGCTACTTTTCATCCTCTACCCGTTCCTGGGGGGCAAGCTCCATCCGGTGCTCGCCGCCTATCCGGTCGTGCTGCTGTTCTTTCTGGCGTTCACCTTCGGGGTCACGCTCATCCTCTCGGTCCTGAACGTCCTGTTCCGGGACCTGAAGCACCTGGTCGACGTGATATT
This sequence comes from Pseudomonadota bacterium, assembly GCA_021816425.1. Lineage (GTDB taxonomy): Bacteria > Pseudomonadota > Gammaproteobacteria > Acidiferrobacterales > Acidiferrobacteraceae > Acidiferrobacter. The sequence goes on from JAKAXT010000023.1 coordinate 13,951, forward strand.
GCTTTTCCTGTTCTGGGTGACGCCCATCGTCTATCAATACCACAGGATTCCGCCCCATCTGCGCGAACTCTTCGCCCTGAGCCCGCTCGTCGACTACGTCCTCATATTCCGGGGCATCCTCTATAGCGGGCAGCTGCCGGACTGGCACATCCTGGCCATGGCCGTGGCGTGGACCGTGGCGAGCCTCGCGCTCGGGCTCTTCATCTTCAATCGCTACGCCGACTCGCTCGTGGAGCGCCTCTGATGCGCTCATTGCCGGACGAGGTCGTGCAGGTCGAGCATGTATCGAAGGACTTCATCCTCCACCACAACCGCGTCGACAGCCTGAAAGGCAAGGTGGTGGGGCTTTTCAAGGACCGTTGGCGCACGCGCCACGAACATTTCCATGCGCTTTCCGACGTGTCGTTCACCGTGCGCCGGGGCGAGGCCATAGGCCTCATGGGCCGTAACGGCTCGGGTAAGAGCACCCTGCTGCAGGTGATCGCCGGCATCCTGAAGCCGACCTCGGGGCGGGTCATCACGCGCGGGCGGGTCGCGCCGCTCATAGAGCTCGGGGTCGGCTTCCATCCGGAGCTGACCGGCGAGGAAAACGTCTATCTGAACGCGAGCCTCTACGGATTTCGCAACAAGGACGTGCGCACCCGCTTCGACGACATCGTCGAATTCTCCGAACTCGCCCACTTCATCGATACGCCGGTGAAGAATTACTCCTCGGGGATGTATATGCGGCTCGCGTTCGCGATCGCGGTCCACCTCGAACCGGACGTATTGCTCGCCGACGAGATCCTGGCGGTGGGGGATGCGGCCTTCCAGGAGAAATGCCACGACCGGATCGCGAGCCTTCGGCGCAACGGCATGAGCATCGTGCTGGTCTCCCACAACGAGCAGCAGGTCCGCGACTTCTGCAACTCCTTTGTCCGCCTGGACGGAGGGCGCGTCGTCGAGACCGGGACCTTCCGAACCAAGACCGCGCACGCGGGCTAGACACCCCATCGCATACGAGGCCGCAATGGATTTCGATCTGTGTCTCAAGGCCAGCTGGATCATCCCCATCGAACCGCGCGGCCGGGTCCTGCGTGACCACGCCCTGCTCGTGCGCGACGGACGCATCGCCGCCATCACGCCCGCAGGCGAGGCGCCGCGGGCCGCCGCCACCGTGGACCTTCCGGGCCACGCGCTGCTGCCGGGCCTCGTGAACGCCCATACGCACGCCGCCATGACACTGTTCAGGGGGCTCGCCGACGACCTGCCGCTCCATCAATGGCTGAACGAGCACATATGGCCGGCCGAGGGCCGCTACGTCAACGGGGATTTCGTGCGCGACGGAAGCGCGCTCGCCGCGCTCGAGATGGTCAAGGGCGGCGTCACCTGCTTTGCCGACATGTACTTCTTCGCCGACGAGACCGCGCGCGTGGCCGCGCAGGCCGGCCTGCGCGCGGTGCTCGGTCTCGTGGTCATCGATGTGCCGACCGCCTGGGCCCGCGACCCCGAGGAATATTTGAGCCGCGGCATCGCGCTTTGCGACAAATGGCGCCACGACCCGCTCGTAAAGCCGCTGCTCGCGCCGCACGCCCCCTATTCGGTCTCCGACGACACCCTGACACGCATCCGCGTGCGCGCCGACGAACTCGATGTCGGGCTGCATATGCACATACACGAGACCGCGGGCGAGATCGAACATTCGCTGCAACATCACGGCATGCGCCCCATCGCCCGGCTGGACCGCCTCGGCATCATGCATTCGGACCTCATGGCCGTGCACATGACGCAGCTCCTGCCAGAGGAGATCGCGCTCTGCGCCGAGCGCGGCGTGAGCGTCGTCCACTGCCCGGAATCCAACCTGAAGATCGCCGCCGGCATCTGTCCTGTGACGGCGCTTGCGCGCGGTGGCGTCAATCTGGCCCTCGGCACGGACGGCGCGGCCAGCAACAATGACCTCGACATGTTCGGCGAGATGCGGACGGCGGCCTTGCTTGCCAAGGGCACGAGCGGCGATGCGACCGCGGTACCGGCCGCCTACGCGCTCGAGATGGCGACCCTGAACGGGGCGCGGGCCCTGGGGCTTGCCGCGGACACGGGCTCGCTCGTGGTCGGCAAGAGCGCGGACATGATCGCCGTGGACCTGAATGCGCCCTCCACCCAGCCCGTCTACGACCCGATCTCGCAGATCGTCTACGCCGCCGGCCGTGACCAGGTCACGCATGTGTGGGTCGCGGGACGGGCGCTGCTCGCCGGCCGCCGCCCGCTGACCCTGGACGAAAGGGCGATCATCGGCCGGGCGAGGGCCTGGCGTGATAAGATAAGGACAGCCGATCCCGGAGGCACGTCATGACCGCGGCGCAGAATGCCGATCCCAAAGAACTGGAACGATTCGAAGCGGTCGCCGGCCAATGGTGGGACCCGGACGGTCCGTTGAAGACCCTGCACGGCATGAATCCCCTGCGCCTGGGCTTCATCAAGGACCGCGTCCCGCTCGCGGGACTCCAGGTGCTGGACGTGGGCTGTGGCGGCGGGTTGCTCGCGGAGGCCATGACGGCCGAGGGGGCGAACGTGACCGGCATCGATCTCGCCCACGAGGCGCTTTTGGTCGCGCGCCTTCACGCCCTGGAAAATGGACTTGCCATCGACTATCGCGAAACCTCGGCGGAGGACCTTGCGCGGGGCGGCGCGGCCGGATCCTTCGATGTCGTGACCTGCCTCGAGATGCTCGAGCACGTGCCGGACCCCGCATCGGTCGTCGCCGCCTGCGCGCGGCTCGTGAAACCCGGCGGACACGTCTTTTTCTCGACGATCAACCGTACGCCCAGGGCGTGGCTCACCGCGGTGGTCGGGGCCGAGTACCTGCTGAACATCCTTCCGCGCGGCACCCACGAGTACGCGCGCTTCATCCGCCCCTCGGAGCTCGCCGCCTGGATGCGCGCCGCGGGCCTTCGGGTCGCGACGCTAAGCGGCGTGCATTACTGGCCGGTGGTGCACCGCTTCGCGCTGTCGTCCGACCTCGGCGTGAACTACCTGGTCGCCGGGCGACGCGACACGCCGTGAAATACGATGTCGTGCTGTTCGATCTGGACGGCACCCTGGCCAACACCGCCCCGGACCTGGCCCTGGCGCTGGAGGCCCTGCGCGCGCCCGGGAGCCCCCCGCTCGACCGGGAACGCATCCGGCGGGCGACCGCCATCGGGACCCGGGCCCTGCTTTGGGAGGGGCTTGGCATCGAACCGGGGATGGCGGGCTACGAGGCCGCGCGGGGCGCGTTCCTCGCGCACTACGACCGCCTGATCGGGCAGGCCACCGAACTGAACCCGGGCATCGCCCCGGTCCTCGACACCCTGGACGACCGCGGCCTGCCGTGGGGGGTCGTGACCAACAAACCCGAGCGCCTGGCCCGGCGCGTGCTCGAGGCCCTCGACCTCCATGGCCGCGCCCGCTGCCTCGTGGGCGGGGACACGGCGGCCCGCAGCAAGCCCCACCCGGACCCCCTCCTGCACGCCTGCGCCCTTCTGGGCGTGGCCCCCGCGCGCTGCGTCTATGTCGGTGACGACCAGGGGGACGTCGAGGCGGCCCGCGCCGCCGGCATGCCGGCGCTCGCGGCCGCCTTCGGCTATGCCACCCCGGAGGAGGCCGCGGGCTTCGGCGCCGACGGACTCCTCGCGACCCCCGCCGACCTCTTACTTCGGGTCCTCTGAGCCCGGACCCTCATAGGCGCATCCGGCCGTGCAGGTCTCGTGGATCACGATGCGCGCCAGGCCCGGAAGGACATCGGCGAGCCGCCCCCACACATACTGCGCCAGGCGCTCGCTGGTCGGGTTCTCGAGACCCGGTATGTCATTTAGATAATGATGATCGAGATCCTCGAAGATCGGCCGGAAGGCGGCGCTCACATCTCCGAAATCCATCACCCATCCGCGCGAGGCGTCGACCGGGCCCCGGACGTGGATGTCTATCCGGAACGAATGGCCGTGCAGCCGCCGGCACTTGTGACCCTCCGGCAGGCCGGGCAACCGGTGCGCGGCCTCGATCCTAAAGCTCTTGAAAATCTCCATGGCCGCCTCAGCGCCGCCCGCAGAACTTGCTGAGCGCGTTCAAGGCATCGACATCGAGCAGCCGGCCCTCGAAGGGGACGCCGGCAAGCCGCGTGGACGGCAACTCCGGCTCGCCCAGATGATCGACGACCAGGAGCCCCGCCGCCAGGTCCTGGTCGCGCGTGTAGTCGGTGACCGTGACGACCGTGCAAAGCCCGGCGGCGGCGGCGGCGCGCAGCCCATTCTCGGAATCCTCGAACGCGAGACAGGCCTGGGCGGGCAGGCCCAGGCCCTCCAGCACGTGCTCATAGACGTCCGGCGCGGGCTTCTTGGCGGCCACGCAGTCGCCGGCCCCCACCATGTCGAACCAGCCGCGCGCGCCATCGCCCAGGGCGCTCCATATCGGCTCCAGGTTCTTCTCCGTGGTCGTAGTCGCGATCCCCAGGCGCAGCCCCCGCGCGCGGGCCTCGAGCAACAATCGGCGCACACCGGGCCGCAGAGGCACCCCCTCGGCATTCAGGAGATCGGTGTAAATGTCGGTCTTGCGGGCATGCAGGCGCCGCACGACGGCCTCCAGATCCCCCGCCGGGCGCAGGTCGGGCCGGACATGCGTGAAAAAATGCCGCAGGCGCTCCTTGCCCCCCGTGATCGCGAGCAGCTGCCCATAGAGCGGCACATCCCACACGACCGGCAGCCCCTCCTCCGCGAAGGCGCGGTTGAACGCCACGCGATGCCCATCCCGCTCCGTATCCGCGAGCGTCCCGTCCACATCAAAAATCAAAGCCTTCAACATCTCGTATCCCCTATTGTCGCTCAATACCGGCCATGCCCCGCTCGTCGGACGCTTTCTTGCGTGCCCCTGCCCTTTCTGGTATAGAATCGCGCTTGCTCGGAAGCCCTATTCATTGTATCGAGCGCAGGAGTAATCGATGGCCGTCACCAAGAAGAAGGAAGTGCAGACTCTGCTGCATGGCATAAAGCCCTATTCCGTCGCCGAGGGCGAAGAATACATGAATAACCGGCAGCGCGAACACTTCCGTAAGGTTCTGCTCGCTTGGAAGGCGGAGCTGATCCAAGAAGTCTCCCGCACCATGCACGCCATGCAGGACGAGACGGCCAATCATCCCGACCCGAACGACCGCGCGAGCCAGGAAACGGACATGTCGCTCGAGCTGCGCAATCGCGAGCGCGAACGCAAATTGATCAGAAAGATCGACGAGGCGGTGGCGCGAATCGACGCCGACGATTACGGATATTGTGAAAACTGCGGGGTCGAAATCGGCGTACAGAGGCTCGAGGCCCGGCCCACCGCCACCCTGTGCATAGACTGCAAGACCCTGGACGAGATACGCGAACGGCAGATGGCGTAACGATCGCCCAAGCCGAGACCCGCCCCGAGCCCGTGGGGCGGGTCGCCCCGGTTTTATCGATCTCCCGGCGGCGCCCGACCGTCTCCGTGGGTGACCGTGGCCGATCATGGCCACACCCCGACTCCCTGCGAACCGAGAGACCACCCTGGAGCCGCCCGTGATACATGCCCTGATCCACGCCATGGCCGGCGCGATCCTCATGACGATCCGGCACGCGGGCTACATCGGCATCGCCGCGCTCATGGCGGCGGAGAGCGCCTGCATTCCCATCCCCTCGGAGATCATCATGACCTTCGCGGGCTACCTCGCGTCCGTGAAGACCTTGAGCCTCGCGGGCGTCACGCTGGCCGGCACCCTGGGCGGCGTTGCGGGATCGCTCGCCGCCTACGCCCTCGGGGCCTACGGCGGCCTGCCGTTCCTGCGCCGCCACGGAGGCAAGATCCTGATAACGCCGCACGACCTCGATCTCGCCCACGCGTGGTTTGCGCGTCATGGCGAGGCGGCGGTCTTCTTCGCGCGCCTGCTTCCCATCGTGCGCACCTTCATATCGCTCCCCGCGGGCGTGGCGCGCATGCCGCTCGTTCCCTTCATCCTGTATTCGACGGCCGGTTCCGCCCTCTGGTGCGGGGCCCTGGCCTGGGTCGGCCTGCGCCTCGGACAACACTGGCGCGAGCTCGCCCCCTATATGCACGGCATCGACGATGTCGTGGCCGCGGGCCTCGGCCTCTTCCTCATCCTGGCCGTACGACGCCACCGCGCCGGCCGGACCGCTCTGCGCGCCCAGGGCGCGGATTCCGGGCGCGGGGGCAAACAAGGGGTGGCGGACGATTCTGACATCGGGAGGTAAACCATGGGCCATGAGTCGGGCGACGCCATAGAGTCGCTGTTCACCGAGAGCCGCCTTTTCCCGCCACCCAAGGACTTCGGGCGCGGCAGTGCGATGAGCGAGGCGCTTTACCGGCAGCTCCTGGCCGAGGCCGAAGCGGATTACGAAGGCTTTTGGGCGCGGCTTGCGCGCGCCGAGATCGACTGGATCACCCCCTTCACCCGCACGCTCGACGAGAGCAACGCGCCGCACTACCGCTGGTTCGACGGGGGGGCGCTGAATGTCTCGGTCAACTGCCTGGACCGACATATCGCGAGGCGCGGCGACAAACCGGCGATCATCTTCGAGGGTGAACCGGGCGACGTGCGGGTACTCACCTACCGGGAATTGCTCGCGGAGGTCGGCCGGTTCGCGAACGCCCTGCAAGCCCAGGGCGTGAAGTCCGGCGACCGGGTGGTCATCTACATGCCCATGGTGCCGGAGGCCGTGATCGCCATGCAGGCCTGCGCGCGCATAGGCGCCATCCATTCGGTCGTGTTCGGCGGCTTCTCGAGCGAGTCGCTGCGGGATCGGATCACAGACGCCGAAGCCTCCATCGTCGTCACCGCAGACGGGGGGCATCGCGGCGGCCGGGTCGTGGGCTTGAAGGCCATCTGCGACAAGGTCGTAGACGAGTGTCCCTCGGTGCGCACCGTCATCGTCTTAAAGCGCGCCGGCAACGCGATCGACTGGCGGGCCGGACGCGACCTCTGGTGGCACGACGTCGTGTCGGGCGTGAGCACGGAGTGCGCCCCGGTGGCCGTGCCGAGCGAACACCCCCTGTACCTGCTCTACACCTCCGGCTCCACGGGCCGCCCGAAGGGTATCCAGCACGCGAGCGCGGGCTACCTCCTGGGCACGATCCTGACCATGCGCTGGGTGTTCGACATCCGCGAGGACGATGTGTACTGGTGCACGGCGGACGTGGGATGGGTGACCGGGCATAGCTACGTCGCCTATGGGCCGCTCGCCTGCGGGGCCACCATGGTCATGTACGAGGGCGCCCCCACCATTCCCGACCCGGGCCGTTTCTGGCAGATCTGCGAGCGCCAGCGCGTGAGCGTCTTTTATACCGCGCCGACCGCCATCCGCACCCTGAAGAAGCATGGCGACGAGTACCCGCGGGCCTACGATCTGAGCCGCCTGCGGCTTTTGGGCAGCGTCGGCGAGCCCATCAATCCGGAGGCCTGGATGTGGTACCACCAGGTCATAGGCCAAGGGCGTTGCCCGATCGTGGACACCTGGTGGCAGACCGAGACCGGCGTCCACATGATCGCGCCCATCCCCGGGGTCATTGCCACCAAGCCCGGGTCCTGCACGCTCCCGCTCCCGGGCATCGATGCCGACGTCGTGGACGCCGAGGGCGTCCCGGTCCGGGCGCCCGACCAGGGCGGTTTCCTTGTGATCAAGCGCCCCTGGCCCTCCATGCTGCGCACCATCTGGGGCGACCCGGAGCGCTACCGCGAGATCTACTGGTCGCGCTTCCAGGACCGGTACTACGTGAGCGGCGATGGGGCGCGACGCGATGCGGATGGCTACTTCTGGATCATGGGCCGGGTCGACGACGTCCTCAAGGTGTCGGGCCACAGGCTCGGCACGATGGAGATCGAGTCCGTCCTGGTCGCCCACCCGCTGGTGGCCGAGGCGGCGGTCGTCGGCCGGCCCGACGAACTGACGGGTGAGGCGATCTGCGCCTTCGTCGTGACGCGCGAAGCGAGGCCCGCTGGCGCGGATCGCGAGGCGCGGATCGCGGAACTGCGGGCCTGGGTCGGCGAGCGCATAGGCCCCATCGCCAAGCCCGCGGAGATCCGCTTCGTGGACAATCTCCCGAAGACCCGCTCGGGCAAGATCATGCGGCGCCTCCTGCGCGCGGTGGCGCGCGGCGAGACGGTCAACGAGGACGTCTCCACCCTCGAGAACCCCGACATCATTCGCCAGCTCGGAGGGCAGGAGGCGGAATGAGGCCGTTCGAGGCGCCGCTCTGGGCGCGCAACCCCCACACCCAGACACTGCTCGGCGCCTCGATCGACCGCATCGGACGGGAGGCGCTGGCGCGCGAGCGCGTCACCCTTCCCGACGGCGACTTCCTGGATCTGGACTGGCTCGGGTCTTTGCCCGCCGGGGGACCCATCCTGCTCATCCTCCACGGACTCGAAGGCTCGTCACGCTCGCCCTATGTCGCGCGGCTTTTGCGCATGTGCCGCGACGCCCGGTGGAACGCCGTCGTCATGCACTTTCGCGGCTGCAGCGGCGAGCCCAACCGGCTGGCGCGAGGCTACCATGGGGGCGAGACCGGGGATCTGCAGACGGTCATCGACCTTCTCGGCTGCCGTTACGGTCAGGGCCTTTGCGCCGTCGGTTATTCCCTTGGAGGTTCGGTCCTGCTCAAATGGCTCGGCGAACGCCGCGGCGAAGCCGGCCTCCGCGCCGCGGTGGCGGTCTCGGTGCCCTTCGATCTGGCGAGCGCCGCCGCGCGCCTCGACAGCGGCTTCTCGCGACTCTATCAGTGGATCCTGCTGCGCTGGCTCAGGCAATCGATCGCCCGCAAGGCCGACCGGGTCGGCCACGATGCGCGGTCTCTGAGGAGGCTGCGCACCTTCCGCGACTTCGACGACGCCATCACGGCGCCCCTGCACGGCTTTCGCGATGCCGACGACTATTACCGGCGCGCGAGCTGCCGCCCCTATCTCCGGCACATCGAGGTCCCGACCCTGCTCGTGCAGGCCGAGGACGACCCCTTCCTGATGCCGCAAAGCGCCCCGCACACCCATGAACTCGCACCCGCCGTGCGCCTGGAGCTCTATCCGCGCGGCGGGCACGTGGGCTTCATCTCGGGCGGAACGCCCTGGGCCCCCCGCTTCTGGCTCGAAGGCCGGCTGAAGGCCTTTCTCGAACACGCCATGCGCCCGGAACCGGGCCCTCCCTGATCGCAGCAGGGTCCGCCCCGCAGTCCTCAGGGTTTCAGGAGATTGAAGCCGTGCTGCTCGAGCTGCATGATCCGGATCACGCCGCCCGGGACCACCACGGCCTGCGGCAGAAGTTTCGG
>JAKAXT010000024.1 GCA_021816425.1 Pseudomonadota bacterium
AAACCCCGGGCGCAAGGGAGAGGGCCCGGGGATAAACGAGACCCTGGGCCTAGCGGCCCAGGTTACCCGCTCAGGGAGGAGAAGCGGGTAAAGGACTCATCGTCCTACTGTAATAGACTACGGGCCCCCGGAAAAGTTCCTAGTGGGCCTCATCCCAGTTTTTGCCCACCCCGCACTCGACGATGAGCGGCACCGAAAGGCGCGCCGCCTGCTCCATGCGCGCCACCACGGCCCCCTTCAGGGCCGGTATCTCCGCTTCCGGGACCTCGAACACGAGCTCGTCGTGAACCTGCATGATCATGCGGGCGGCAAGCCCCTCCTTCGTCAGGTCGGCGTCCACCGCCAGCATGGCCATCTTGATGAGGTCGGCCGCCGTACCCTGCAAGGGGGCGTTGATGGCCGTGCGCTCGGCGTATTGGCGGCGGCCCGTGTGGCTCGCCTTGATGTCCGGCACGTAGAGCCTGCGCCCGAACAGGGTCTCGACATAACCCTGGCTGCGGGCCAGGCGGCGCATATCCTCCATGTAGCGGTGGACCCCGGGATAGCGCTGGAAATAGAGATCGACGTACTTCTGGGCATGGGCCTGGTCGATGCGCAGCTGGCGGGCGAGCCCGAACGCCGACATCCCGTACATGAGCCCGAAATTGATGGCCTTGGCCGCGCGGCGCTGGTCGTCGGAGACCGCCTCCAGGCCCACCCCGAAGACCTCGGCAGCGGTGGCCCGGTGCACGTCCCGCCCCTCCTTGAAGGCGCTCACGAGGCCCGGGTCGCCCGACAGATGGGCCATGAGCCGCAGCTCGATCTGGGAATAATCCGCCGACAGGATGCGCAGGCCGGGGCCCGCGACGAAGGCCTGGCGGATGCGCCGACCCTCCTCGGTGCGCACCGGGATGTTCTGCAGATTGGGGTCGCTCGAGGACAGGCGGCCCGTGGCGGCCACGGCCTGGTGGTAGGTCGTATGGATGCGTCCCGTGCGCGGGTCCACCATGGACGGGAGCTTGTCCGTGTAGGTGCTTTTCAGCTTGCCGACCGCGCGATAATCGAGGATGAGCTGCGGCAGGGGATAGTCCAGGGCGAGCTCCGCGAGCACGTCCTCGGCCGTGGACGGTTGCCCCTTGGGCGTGCGCTTCTTGATGGGAAGCTTCTGTTCCGTAAAGAGGATTTCCTGGATCTGCGAGGGCGAATTCAGGTTGAAGGCGCGGCCCGCCAGACCGTGCGCCTGGTTCTCGAGGGTCGCGAGCTTCGTGCCGAGCTCCGCGCTCTGGCGCGCGAGCATGGCGGTGTCGATGGGGACGCCCGCCTCCTCGATGCGGGCGAGCACCGGGCTCAAGGGGCGCTCTATGGACTCGTAGATGTGCGCAAGCCCGGGCTCGGCGCGCAGCCGGCCCCGGAGCTCGGCGTGCAGGGAGAGCAGCGTATGGACCGTGTCGGCGGCCACGGCCGCCCATTCACCCTCGGCGATCGCCGCGAACGATCGGCGGGTGCGCCCCTCGCCCACCATGGCCTCCAGGGTTTTGATCGGGCGGCCCAGGTACTTCAAGGCCAGGGTGCCGAGCGCGTGGCTCGCCGCCCCGCTGTCGAGGACGTAGGAGGCGAGCATGACGTCGTCCCATGCGCCATTCCAAGGCACGCCCTGGGCCATCAGGAAGCGGAGCAGGCGCTTGCCATCATGGAGAACGAGCGCGGGGCCACCCTCTTCGAAGAGCGGCCTCAAGTCGGCGACGATCCCGGCGAGACCGGGTCCGTCGAGAAGGTCGCGGGGAACCGGTATCACCGAGGCACCCCGCGTTGTGCCCGCGACGATCGCCGTAACCACCCCCTCCTCGGCCCAGAGGTCCAAGGCAAGCTGCGGCGCGGCGCGCCAGGAGGCGACCGCCGCGCGCAAGGCCTCGGGGTCCGCGACCACGACCGCCGGGGCCTGCGCGCCCTCCCCGGCCCCGCCGAGCTCCGACAGCCAGCTCTTGAATTCGAGCTCGGTGTACAAGCGCCGCAGGGCGTCCGCGTCCGGCCGTCGGGGCGCGAGGTCGGCGGGGGCGAGGGGCAGGGGCACATCGCAGCGGATGGTGACGAGCTCGCGCGCGAGCCGCAATTGGGTCGTGCTTTCACGCAGGACCTCGCCGAGACGGCCCGGGACGTCCTGCGCGTGGGCTATGAGCTCGTCGAGCGAGCCGTAGGTATCGAGCCAGCGGGCCGCGGTCTTGGGGCCGGCGCCCGGGACGCCCGGGACGTTGTCGACCTTGTCGCCCACGATCGCCAGGTAATCTGCCATCCGTTCGGGGGCGACCCCAAAGCGCGCGATCACGCCCTCGCGATCCAGGGTCTGGTCGGTCATGGTGTTGATGAGGGTCACGTCGGGGGTCACGAGCTGCGCCATGTCCTTGTCGCCCGTGGAGATCACGACCCGCAGGCCCTGCTCGCGGGCGATACGGGCGAGCGTGCCGATGACGTCGTCCGCCTCGACCCCGGGCACGGCGAGCAGCGGCACGCCGAGCGCCTGGATCAGCTCGTGGAGCCTCGGGATCTGCAGCGCGAGGTCGTCGGGCATGGCCGTGCGCGTCGCCTTGTAGTCCGCGTAGAGCGTGTCGCGGAACGTCCCGCCGGGGGCATCGAAGACCATGGCAAGCAAATCCGGCTTGTAATCGGCGCGTAATTTGCGCAGCATGTTGGCGACGCCGTACACAGCGCCGGTCGGCTCGCCGCGCGTGTTTCGCAAATCCGGCATGGCGTGAAACGCGCGGTACAGATAGGATGAGCCGTCTACCAACAGCAAGAGTTGCCCAGGATCCCCGGTCGGTATCATGACTGCCCCAAAACCTCAAAAACCTTTGATCAAAAGAAAGCCGGCCGCCATGCAATCCGGCGCCACGTCCCCGGAGGGCGCCCTCTCGCGGGAGTCCTGGAAGATCTTCCAGATCATGGCGGAGTTCGTCGAAGGCTTCGAGGCCTTGGCCCAGATCCGGCCGTCGGTGAGCATCTTCGGCTCGTCCCGCATCACCCCAGACCACCCTTACTTCATGCTCGCCGAGGACATCGCGCGCAAGCTGTCGGACGCGGGCTTCAGCGTCGTGAGCGGCGGCGGCCCCGGCATCATGGAGGCGGCCAACAAGGGGGCCTATGCCGGCCCCTCGCCGAGCGTTGGCCTGAACATCCGCCTCCCGCATGAACAAGCGGGGAACGCCTACCAGGACATCCGCCTGACCTTTCAGCACTTCTTCGTGCGCAAGGTCATGTTCGTGAAGTATGCCACAGCCTATGTGGTCATGCCCGGCGGCTTCGGCACCCTGGATGAGCTGATGGAGATCCTGACGCTGATCCAGACCGGCAAGAGCCGGCGCATCCCGATCATCCTCGTGCATACGCCCTTCTGGTCGGGCCTCACGGAGTGGTTCCGCACGGTCCTGCTGGGCGACGGCGTGATCAGCGAAAGCGACATGGACCTCTTCGTGACGCTTGATAAACCCGAGGACGTCATAGACGCGATCTTCGGTTACTACGAACTGAGCGGCTTCGAGCCCTCTGAGGAAGAAAAGGAGATCCAGCTCAACCTCTGACGAGGGTGGCCTGGTTTTGCATGTCGGTCTTTACGCGCATAGAGGAAGGGGAGCTCGCTGCGTTCCTGGCGGCCTATCCGGTAGGCACGCTCCGGTCGTACACCGGCATCGAAAGTGGTATAGAAAACACGAACTACTTCGTGTCGACCACGGGAGGCGAGTATGTACTCACTTTATTTGAGAGGGTCGACCCCGCCGATCTGCCGTTCTTTCTCCATCTGACGGCGTTCCTGGCGGAGCAGGGCATCCCGTGCGCGCATCCCGTCCCCGATGCGGGCGGCGACTATGTGGGCACGCTCCACGGCAAGAAGGCGGCGCTCGTCATGCGGCTCTTCGGCCGCTCGGTCGCGGCGCCCGCGAAGGCGCACTGCGCGGCCATAGGCGATGTGCTGGGCCGGCTCCACAAGGCCGGCGCCTCCTTCACTTTTGGAGGGGAGCGCCCGAACCCGCGGGGGCCACGGTGGTGGCGGGCGGCGGCGGAACGGCTGGCCGGCCACCTGGGCGCCGAGGACGCGGCCATACTCGCCGAGGAGCTGCGCTTCCAGAGCCTGTACCGGTTCTCGGATCTGCCGCGCGGCATCATTCATGCCGACCTCTTCCGGGACAACGCGCTGTTCGACGGCGAGCGCTTAACGGGCGTTATCGACTTCTACTACGCCTGCTCCGATACGTGGCTCTATGATCTGGCCATCACCGTGAACGACTGGGCGAGCGAAGAGGACGGGCGGCTCGACTTCCAGCGCGCCGACGCCCTCCTCGCCGCCTACCAGGACGTGCGCCCGCTCACGAGCATCGAGCGCGGGGCGTGGCCCGCCCTGTTGCGCGCCGCCGCCCTGCGCTTCTGGCTCTCGCGCCTGACCGATCTCCACTTCCCAAGGGCGGGCGAGCTGACGCACACTAAAGACCCGCTCGCCTTTCGTCGCATACTGATGGCGCGCCGACGGGAGACGCCGCGGTTGCGGGGGCTTTGGCGGGCCCGGGGCTGACGCCGCGGGCGTGTTCCTCTCGGGAAGGGGAGTTCTGTGCCATGGATAAGGAACTGTCGCAAGCCGGGCCGTGGATCAAAGGCGCCTACGCGCTCATGGCCACGGATATTCTGTTGTGGGGCGGCACGACGGCGCTCTACGTCCTCATGGCCGCGATCCTCTCGGACCTGCCGTTCGTGGGCGATGTGCTGCTCATCCTGGTCACGCCCGCCATCATAGCCGGCGTCCTGCGCGAGGCGGCCCACCCAGGCCGGGCCCGCGATTACCCGAGGCGCGTGCGCGACATCTTCGTGGGCGCGTTCCGCGACCGCGACCTCGCCTTGCCGGTCATGAGCGTGGCGACCGTTCTCCTGGGGGCTTGGGTCTTCCTGACCGTCGTCGCCATGATCTGCGGCATAGACGGTCTGTCGCTCGGTCAGATGTTCGCCTATCGGGACGTGCTCGGGCGCCTCTTTACCGGCCTTCTGCTCCTGGTCTTCTGGGGCCTGCAGGCGGCGCTCGTGATGACCATGCTGTATGTCCTTGCCGCCCTCGTGCTGGGCGATGCGCGCCCCCTGGAGGCCCTGGAGCACGCCCTCGCGCTCTGGCGGGCCCGGCCGCTCGGGCTTGCAGCCCTAGGCGCGGTCTTCGTGCTGCCGCTCATCGTCGCCTCCTATGCGGCGCCCTGGATCCACACCCTCGTGGCCCTGGTCACGCTGGTGCCGCTCACGCTCGCCGTGTATCTGAGCTACGACACGCTGAAGGCCTCTGACCCCCGCTACGAGGCCCCTTTGGCACGCAAGGGCTTGTAGGCGCACACCTGGTTCCCGCCGGCCCGCTCGGCCTCGTAGAGCGCCTCATGGGCGTTGTCCAGGAAGCGCTCGAGGTCCTGGCCGCGCCCGAACTCGGCCACGCCCGCGCTCAAGGTCACCGTGACCGCCTCCCCCTTTACGGCAAGAGAGGTCGCCCCTACCGCCGCGCGCAGACGCTCGGCGACCAGCTGCGCCTGCTCGACGTGGGTCTGGGGCAGGACTACGAGAAATTCGCGATCATGGTAGCGGCCGAGACGATCGGGGAGCCGCAAGGCCTCCGCCAATACGGCAGCGGCGCCCTCGAGGACCGAGTCCTCGGCCTCCGGCCCGAGGCGCCCGGCCAAGGCCTCCGCGCCATCGATCCTGAGGCTCGCGAGGGACAGGGGCGTCCCGTAGCGCTGGGATTGCGCCATGGCCTCGATGAGGCTCGAGGTGATGCCGCGGCGGTTCAGGGCGCGCGTGAGCTCATCCACGAGCCCGGTCGGGGCCGACAGGCCATCGGAGACCGTCGGGCGCTTGACGTTCACGATGCGCGAGGCGAACACATAGAGGGCGATCGCAAGCCCGACCGCCTGGAGTACCGCGAACAGGAGCGACAGGTCGGGCCAGACCAGGCTCAGGCCTATGGCCGCGAGGCCGGTCACCAGGGTGAGCCCCCCGGTCACGGCCAGGAAGGGCTTACGTCTGAGCCTGCCCTGCTTCGTCAAGAAAAAGAACGGATTCACGCCTCACCCGGGGTCGAAAGTCTATGCGGAAACTATAGGCGTCCGATGGCGCGCTTTCCAACTCATCTTTAAAGAATTTTGAGACCGGCGTAGGCGAGCACCAGCCATTTGACGCCGCTGGCCGCGAAACGCACCTGTACGCGCGCCTGCGGTCCATGGCCCTCGGCGTCGATGATGACCCCCTCGCCGAAGATCGAATGCGCGACGCGGCCGCCCACGGAAGGCCCCTCCGGGGAGGGGGGCGCCGAGGCCTGCGCCGCGGCCGCCGCCCGTGGCCGCACGTGGTCCAGGAGCTTGTCCGGGATCTCGGTCAGGAAGCGCGATGGCGGCGCGTAGCGATCCTCGCCGTGGAGGCGTCTTGTCTCCGCATAGCTCAGGGTAAGCTCGCGCATGGCGCGGGTGATGCCGACATAACAGAGCCGGCGCTCCTCCTCGAGGCGCGCCTCATCGTAGAGCGAGCGCTCGTGCGGAAACAGGCCCTCCTCGAGGCCGGTCAGAAACACGACCGGGAACTCGAGGCCCTTGGCGGCATGGAGGGTCATGAGCTGGACCGAGTCCTGGCCCTCGCCCGCCTGCCCTTCGCCCGCCTCGAGGGCGGCGTGCGCCAGGAATTCGAGCAGCGGCTGGCCCTCGTGCTCTTCGGCGATGAAGAAGCGCGCCGCCGAGACGAGCTCCTCCAGGTTCTCGCTACGGGCCTCGCCACGCTCGCGGCCCTCCTCGCGGTAGAAATCGAGCAGCCCCGTTTCCTTGATGATGGCCTCTATGGCCGCGTCCAGGGCCACCGTGGCGCCCTGCGCGGCCAGCCGCTCGACCAGGGCGATGAAGCCACGCACCGCCGATGCCGCCCGGCCGCTCAACTCTCCGGCCCCGACGAGCGCAAGCGCGGCCGCCCACAAGGAAACCCCCTCGCTTCGGGCGCGGGCCCGCAGGACCTCGATCGTGCGCGCCCCTATGCCGCGCGCCGGGACGTTCACCACGCGCTCGAAGGCCGTGTCGTCGTGGACGTTCACGGTGAGCCGCAGGTAGGCCAGGGCGTCCTTCACCTCGGCGCGATCGAAGAAGCGCAGCCCCCCGTAGACACGATAGGGCAGACCGGCGCGGACCAGCAATTCCTCGAACAGCCGCGACTGGGCGTTGGAGCGATACAGGATCGCCACATCGCGCGGCCTCGTGTCCTCGGACAGGAGCCTACGGATGCGCTCGATGACGAATTGCGCCTCGTCGACGCCGCTGTAGGCGGCATAGAGCGCCACCGGGCTCCCTTCGCGGCCGGCGGTCCACAAGGTCTTGCCGAGGCGCGTCGCGTTGTGGGAGATGACCGCATTGGCCGCCTCGAGGATGCGGCCCGTGGACCGATAGTTCTGCTCCAGACGGATCGTGCGCGTGCCCGGATAGTCGCGTTCGAAGCGCAGGATGTTCTCGATCTCGGCCCCACGCCACCCGTAAATGGACTGGTCGTCATCACCCACCACGAACAGGTGGCCGGCTGCGCCGAACAGGCGCAACCACTCGTATTGCACGACGTTGGTGTCCTGGAACTCGTCGACGAGAATGTGCCGGAATCGGCGCTGATAATGGTCGCGCACCGCGGGGTGACCACGCATGACCTCCAGCGTGGCGAGCAGAAGCTCCGCGAAATCGACCAGGCCCTGCGCGCGACAGAAGGTCTCGTAGGCCTGGTAGACCTGCAGCAGCGTCCGTTGCGTCGGGTCGGCGCTCAGGCCCACCTTCTGGGCGCGCCGCCCCGCCTCCTTGTGCCCGTTGATGAAGGACTGGACCATGCGCGGCGGATAGCGCGCCTCGTCGAGCGCCTGCGCGCGCATGAGACGCTTTACGAGACGCTGCTGATCGTCGCTGTCGATGATCTGGAAGGCCTCCGGGAGCCCGGCCTCTCGCCAATGGGCGCGCAGAAAGCGGTGCGAGAGGCCATGAAAGGTCCCGATCCACAGGCCGGATACGCTTTGACGCAGCAAATGCTCGATGCGCCGGCGCATCTCGGAGGCCGCCTTGTTCGTGAAGGTGACGGCGAGGAACGAAAAGGGCGAGGCCCCCCGATCCACGAGCCAGGCGATGCGATGAGTGAGAACGCGCGTCTTGCCGCTGCCGGCCCCCGCCAGGATGCGCACGGGACCGGGGGTGGCGGTCACGGCCTCCCGCTGGGCCTCGTTTAGGCCCTCTGTGAACGAAGATTCCATGGCGGGAGTGTAACGCGTGGGCGCGATGCGGGAAACGGGCGCCACCGGGCTGAGATCGCGCATTGCATTACTTGGCCAACTGGTGTCAACTTACGGGATCGCGCAGTTTAGGGCACGTCATGGACGAGATCCGCGGTTTCGATCTCCACGCCGCCTGGATCCGCCGGGCGCAGACCGATCTCCACGCCTTTCTCGAGGCCCTCGCCACGCGCCTCGAGGGGGCGCTGCCGGGACGCGTGCAGGTGGAGCGCAAGCGCGAGGGCCTTCTGACCGGACGCAAGCGCGTGGTCGGCATCACCATCCGCACCGACGACAACCGCTATGTCCTCGACGCCCACGACCACGAGATCCACGCGAGCCGTCAGCGCGAGGTGCGCGGCGTGGTTCTTAAGACCGAAACCCTGGCGCTCGACTGCTGGCTGCAAGATCTCGAAGACGAATTGCGCCGACTCTCGGGAACCCTGGAGGGGGCGCGCGGCGTCCTGCAGGACTTTCTTACGTCATAACAAGGAGGGTTCATGGCCCAGTTTCGTCCGCCCGGCGGCAGGCCCCCAGACGAGGGGGCGGCGCTCGCGCGCCAGATGGCCTGGACCGAGGCGCTCGCGCGCGGCACCCTCCCCCCGTTCGTCAAGGAGCGGCTGGCCGAGACCATGAGCGGGGCGCGCCCGTGGGTCACCACCGCCTCGCCGGCGGGACTCCTGGCCCAGCGCTCCCACGGCATCCGTCCGCTCGGTCTGGTCTCCGGCAACTGCTGGTTTCACTTCGGATACTCCTGGACGCGCGGCCATTACGACGGCTGGCACACGGCCCTCGACCGCCTGCGCCTCGAGGCGGGACTCATGGGCGCGAACGCGGTGGTCGACGTGACCCTGCGCGTGCGCCGCATGCCGGGGACCGAGAACGAAGACCACATGGACTACGGCGTGACGGGTACCGCCGTGCGCCTGGACGGCCTGCCGGAATCGACCAACCCCGCGGTCGCCACGGTCTCCGCCCTCGAGTTCGCGCGGCTGCTTGAATCCGGGATCGTGCCCGTGGGGCTTGCCATAGGCGCCCACTACGATTGGTTCGTCGCGAGCGGCTACGGGGCGGCGAACACCGCGTCGTTCTGGAACCAGGAGCTCGCCCCTCTCTCGAGCTTTCTTACCCGGGTCCGCCGCCAGGCCCTGCAGGAGCTCCGCGACGACGGGGTGCGCCTGGGCTCGGGCGTCCTCGCCCACACCCAGCATACCGAGCTCTACCGCGTCGAGCCCGACGAGAACAACCCCTATCCGCGCTTCCTCGCCCGCTACATCGCGCTTGGCACCGCCATCCTCCACGATAGCCGCACGCGCCGACCACTTGCCGTGCGGCCCGTGACGAGCGTGCGCGACCCACGGCTTCTGGCCGCCACCGACACCACAAGGGAGGTCCTGTAATGACGAGCGACGCCGCAGCCGATCTACCGAAACATGCCCGCGAACGCCTGGAGGGTCTGCGCGACACGAGCCGCCGGGGCGGCATCTTTACATCGGACTTTTCCGTAAACGAGTTTCTGATGGTGGGCGAGGCCGGCTTCGAACCGCTCGGCCTGGTCGTCGGCTCCTGCATCTACCATACCGGCATCCAATACGCCGGCTGGGGCAAGAACCAGGAAATGGCGGTGCTGTCGCAGGCCATGTACGAGGCGCGGGAGCTCGCGATGACGCGCATGGAGCAGGAAGCGCAGTCCTTGTCGGCGGACGGCGTGGTCGGCGTGCGTCTCGAGGTCAAGCGCATGGAATGGGACCGCGACATTCTGGAGTTTCTGGCCATAGGCACGGCCATCGCCCATAGCAAGGGCCATCCGGGCTTCAAGGGGCCCGGCGGCAAGCCGTTCACCTCCGACCTCTCGGGGCAGGACCTGTGGATGCTGCTCCAGTCCGGCTACAGACCGCTTGCGCTCGTCATGGGCTCCTGCGTATACCACGTGGCCCATCAAGGCATGCTGCAGTCGCTGGGCAACGTGGGGCGCAACGTCGAGATGCCGCTTTTCACCCAGGCGATGTATGACGCCCGGGAGCTCGCCATGGAGCGCATGCAGCAGGAGGCCAAGGAGGCCGGCGCCGAGGGCGTGGTCGCGGTGCAGCTCCACGAGGGCTCGCACAATTGGCAGCCGCACGTCATCGAGTTCTTCTCGGTCGGCACGGCCGTGAAGCCCATAGAAGACGCGGCCGTGATCCCGGAACGATTGATTCCGCAAATTGTCATCCCAGTAAACGACTAGGGAGGTCCCCATGAGCCTTTTCAAACGCGCGGCCGAGGTCATCGAGGCCAAATTCAACAAGCTCATCAATGCTGCGGAAGATCCGAACGAGCAGCTGGACCTTTCCTACGAAAAGATGCTGGCGGGCCTCCAGGAGACCCGCCGCCATCTCGCCGATGTCGTGACCGAGCAGAAGGTCCTCGAGCAACAGATGAGCGCCACGCAGGCCGATATCGCGCGTCACGAGGCCGATGCGAGGCTTGCCTTGCAGTCGAACCGCGAAGACCTGGCGCGCAGCGCGCTCACCCAGAAGCAGGCGGCGACGGTCAAGCTCGCGTCGCTCACCGAGGCCCGCGACAATATCGCGGCGCAGGTCCAGAAACTCGTCGAGTACGAGCACAAGTTCCAGGACCGGATCGACGCCTTCCGCACCCAGAAAGAGGTCCTGAAGAGCCAGTACGGCAGCGCGGAGGCCCAGGTGAAGGTCAACGAGTCGATGTCGGGGCTTAGCGAAAAGCTGGGCGGCGTGGGCGAGAGCGTGCGTCGGGCCAAGGACAAGACCGAACAGATGCAGGCCCGCGCGCAGGCGATGGACACGCTCGCCGAGAGCGGGGCCCTGGATGACGGCGATGAACGCTCGCCGGCCGAGCGTGAGCTCGAAAAGCTGCGGTCAGGCGACGCCGTGGACGCCGAGCTCGCGCGACTCAAAGGCGAGACAAAAAAATAGCGCGCCCAGTCGCCCGGCAAGGGCCAGGCACTTCGAGCGATGGCGACCGGGCATCGGTGTGGCCGGTTCCGGCGGCCAACTCGAACGCCTTGCAAGCGGCGAGCGGACCGAACGGTTCGCGCCCGCTCTAGGCGACACAGAGCAAGGGGGCGTCGCGGCCACAGGCCTTCTCGAGACCTCCCAAACACATCCCTCCTACGCGCAAAGCTGGCCGCGCGGCGCGCCCGCGTACATACGCCGCCGGCCGACGCGGTGGTTCTGGCCACCGCGCGGGAGAGCCGAACGGACGACCTCACGCCCGCGAAGATGGAAACGTTATCAGAAAGGCCGGGGCTCTCGGTGGGCGATCCGGCCTCGTGCCGTATCGAGGGTGAGCTGTCAACCGAATGGTCGCGGTGCCAGAAGGGCCGGCGGCCTGTCCATATCCGCGCGGCCCTGACACCACCCTAGAAATCGTACTCAACCATGATGCGGTTATAGATGAAGCGCTGAAGGACCGGGAGGTTATAGGCGACACCGATGCGATCGCGTAGGGACAAGCCCTTGAGCTGGCCTTTTAAGAAATAGGTCAGATCGACATCCGTCTCGTCGGTGTGTGAGGCGCCATAACCAGCATAGACCGTATTGAAGTAACGGGCGTAGCCGGCAATCACCCGTAACTGCCGCCGAAAAAAGAAGGCGGTAGCGGCCACCTTAACGGCATGCCCCGACGTTTTGCGATCGATCATCCCCTGGATCATGGAGGTCGTATAGAGCGGATCGGTCGCGTAGCCCGT
Organism: Pseudomonadota bacterium; assembly: GCA_021816425.1. Lineage (GTDB taxonomy): Bacteria > Pseudomonadota > Gammaproteobacteria > Acidiferrobacterales > Acidiferrobacteraceae > Acidiferrobacter. The sequence continues at coordinate 11,976 of JAKAXT010000024.1, forward strand.
CGTATAGGGCGAGACGACATCCCCGTTACCGAACGCCCCCGGATGGGCGGGAAGATCGTTATAGCCGACGGTCACCAGGTCCGGACCATGCTCGACACCCATGACCGCGCCATACACGGTGGCATCCACACGACCGAGCTCCTGTGCCCCCGATCCGGTCTCGCGCACATACTGCGCGCCTATCAAAGGCGCGATGCCGTGGGTTCCGGCAAACGTATAACTCCCCTCGACATAGGCCATCTTCGCCAGGTTGAAAAATTCGTAGCCCCACGCCGCCGTCTTGAGGCCGGCAATATGATAATTCGCACCCACAGCGGCGGCGCCAGGCTCCGTGCCACCCGGTAGGCCCCCGGTACCGCCTACGTTAACGGAGCCTGCCGCGTTATAAAGATCGGTGTTCGAAAAACCGTCCGAGGTGCGGCTCTTGTAGCGGGTGATGCGCAGGGCCGACACCGTCAGGCTGGGCACCGGGTGGACCGCCGCAAAGAGGCCCTGATAAGTGGCGGGCACCAGGCGCGCATCGGAGGGATTCATCCAGGGCGTGTTGAGGAGCTGATCGCCCGCTCGCACCAATACCCCGCGGGCGTGATACTGGAGAAACGCCTGGCCAAAAGTGTCGATGCGCCCATAGCCCGCGAGCGTACCATCGACAAGCGCCGTATTTCGATTATTGAGCCCTAGGGAGTGCGCACTATAAAACGAGGCCGCCGCGGAAAACCCGTCGACCGCACCCGAAAGAACGTTGATGGCCCCGCCTGCCGCGAACGCGTGTTGCGACGGCGGCAAGCCACTATAAAGCCTCGCAAAATCGTAGGCCCGGAGATCGCCCGTGACCTTCATGCCCGACAAAAATCCGGTCGCGGCGTCAGCTGATCCGATATTCATCGCGAGGACCAGAGCTCCAAGCGGGATGGCGCAAAGCGCCCTTCCTGTTCCTCTTTCGTCGACTCGGCGCCCGACTTTCCGCCGCTTACCCGCGGCCCTGCCGGCCCGGTCCCGTCTACCTATGACTATCATGAACCCCCCTTGTGATTCCCGTTCGATCCCGCGGAACGCATCCATCACTTGTGTTGTTATCGGCCCCCCATAGATCATCAACCCAGGCGACCGACACAATGATCCTCTTTCCCCTTAAGCCCGCGTTCGCTCCCTCGCTCCCAACAGCTCAGCCGACACGCCAAGCCGCGGCCTCCCTGGCGCCCTCGGTCACGAGGTCCCTATCAGGCCAGACAACCGATGCATTTCTCCTTGAGGTCTCGCCCACCCTCGCTCGCAAAGAGCTTGTCCTTGTTCCTCGGGAACGGCTCATCTAAAGCAAACACCTCACAGATCCTGCCGCGATCGCGCGACATGACGACGATTCTTTCGCTCAGATACATCGCCTCTTCAACATCGTGGGTCACAAATATGATTGTTAGGTGGGTTTCCTTCCAGATATCGAGCAGGCTACTCTGCAGGCTGGCCCTCATCTGGGCGTCCAGGGCCCCGAAGGGTTCATCCATGAGCAAGACGGCCGGCGCATTCGCCAGAGCCCGCGCGATCTCGGCGCGATGTTGCATACCGCCCGAGAGCATCTTGGGGTAGTAATCCCCATACCCCGCCAAGCCCACCATTTCTATGTATTTGGCGGCCACGGCATTCGCCTTGGCCTTAGACGCCCCCCTTTGCATGGGTCCGAAGCGCACATTTTCCGTAACCGTTTTCCAGGGAAACAACGTATGCTGCTGAAAAACGATACCAAGGCTCGCATTCGGCTCTTTAACCTCACAACCATCCAAAAAGATATGCCCTGCCAATGGCTTATAGTGCCCCCCGATGGCGTTGAGGAGGGTGCTTTTGCCACATCCCGACGACCCGATGATGGATGTAAACGACCCGGCCTCGAACTTGAAGCTGAAATCCTCCACCACCGCCTTGGTCGACCCGAAGTTTTTAAACCCCAAAGTCAAACTGCGGATATCGATATTTCCCACTTTTTGCATAATATGCCCCTACGCCGGTATGCGCCGCTACTCTGCCCAAGGCACCAGTTTGCGCTTCAGGTAGTAAATCGAACCGGTGCTGACGCTGCTCAAAAAACCTATGGTCAGCATGCCCACGATAATATTGGCGTACTGTATGAGCTGATACGATTCCCAGGTGAAGTAGCCGATCCCGAATCGGCCACTGATCATCTCCCCGGCCAAAAGGGCGAACCACGCGCCGCCCATGCCGAGCGCCATACCGACCGTTATACTCGGAATGGCGTAGGGCACCACCACATGAAAGAGGACATTCATGCGATTGGCCCCCAAAGAGCGCGCCGCCTTGACGAGCTCTTTTGGCACCCGACGCACGCCCTCCCAGGTGTTGAGAGCGATAGGAAACACCGCGCCGAGAAATGTGATAGAAACGATGCTTTCCTCTGTGGTGGGCCACACCAAGATGGCCATGGGCACCCAGGCAATGGCCGGTATCGGCCGCAGCATTTCGACATAGGGTGCGATCACAAGACGCAAGATGGCGCTGTAGCCCATGGCGATACCCGCGGATACCCCGACCACGATGGCCAAGCCGAAAGCGACCAGTATCCTGTACATGCTCCAATAAATGTCGCGCCAGAACGTCTTGGTGACCACCACGGCGCGGAAAGCTTCGAATACGGCTACGGGCGTCGGAATGTTGGAAAAGTCCAGGACCAGATGCACGTGCGACTCCGTGAGCCACTGCCATAGGCCTACGCCCGCGATCAGCGAAGCCGCTGAGGCCATCAAGGCCGCCCAACGGACCTTTCGGACGACGCGCAGGGACCAGGCCGCGCCGCGGCCTGGCTTCATCGCGACCTTATGGCGCCCTTCCGTCGCCGTGCTCATCGCCTGTCCCTGTCCACGATCCGTCACTCCCGCCCTGATTTCATTCATACGTGCCCCCACGCAGCGTTGGCATGCTGTCTTGCGCAGACCCCCTCCCTGGGATCGGCCCTTGGCGGTCAGACGCCACCGCTAGAGCTTTTTAAGCATTTCGGTATACGTATAGACGGGTCCGTTGGCAGCGGCCCGTTTGGCGCCGTTTAGCGTCATGAAGGCGTCCACCTTGCCAGCCTTCATGGTAAAAAACGCGTAGTTGCCAAAGAGCTTCAATCCCGTCGTGTGGTCGTAGACGTAGGTGGCGTTTATAGCCCTATGCTTGATGGCGGATGCTTGGGCCGCCATAAGCATGGCTTTAACCCCCTCGTATTTATGGATTCCGGCGCCCTTGAACCAGATCTCGGGATGCCGATTAATGTTGGCTTTGGGATTGTACGGCGCGCCAAACTGCTTGCGGTAATTGAGGCCCATTTCCTTATAGGCGGTCTTGAGGTATTTCGGTTGGACCCAATCGTCGAGGTTGAGCGGCGGAATGTGGGCGTAGCGCGCCAAAATGGTGTGATCGTAATTGAGAGTCTTGACCCATTTCGACGTTATGACGGGGTTAAGGGTGAGATAGCCTCCATGACTGAAATACAGGTACAGGACCTCCTTCGGGATCATAGTCCAGCGGGAGAGCATTTTACTGGCCTTGTAGGGGTCATGGGCAATCCAACGGTCGGCCGCTATGACGGATTTCACATAAGCCACGACGATTTGGGGATATTTGTCGGCAAACGATGATGTGACCACCGCGCCATGGAGATAAGGCACATTCGTCGCGGCGCCACTATAGATGATCCGCCCTACATGCTGGTATTCCATGTCCTCGGAGATCGGGCAGAAATCCGCATGAGCGGCGATCTTGTGGGCAGTAATGGCCGCTATGCCGGCCATCGGGCTTTGATTGACGACATGGAAGGCAGAAATGGGAATGTGGTTATCCGCGGCCATCTCATAGAGCATGCCCCAAGACGCGCTGCCCACGGGCGTGGAAATGTCCTTGCCCTCAAGCTGCTTGATGTTGGTTATGGGGGAGTTGATCGGGACGTCGATGGCGTTACCGGCGCCATCCAGGTTGTAGCCCGTCATGGTAATCAAGTAGGAGCGCTTGGATGGCGTCTGCTGGAATTTGGCGCCGTTTACGACAAGCGGGTAGTCCCCCATGGTGCCGAAATCGAGTTTATTGGCCATCATCATGTTGGTGATGGGCGCCCCGGAGCTGTAGTTGCGCCAGATGACGCGGTATTTGACGCCTTTGTACTTGCCGGTGTGCGGGAGGTACTTCTCCAGGAGGTGCAGGCCCTTGATGGCAGAGCCCGCGGGATAGGTATCCGTGCACATACTCTGGTAGCCGATGCTGATCGTGATCGTCTTGGCGTAAACGGCAGGCGCCACACAAAGCCCGCAAAGCACTATGCCTTTTGTGAAGCTGAACATTGCGCAACCCCCAGCATGTTGGAACGAGTACCTACACGCAGAGCAATAAGCGTACCATCGGCATAAAGAACGGAATTACTCGAAATATCAATGGCATCGGAGCGGGGTGGAGCCAATAGGCGGGGGTCATCCCCGCACCACGAGGGAGCGAACGCATGCTATGTGCCTAACCCTGGTGCAGGCGGTTGAGGCAAGAAAGGCGGTCACGGGCGGCGGGCACTCCACCATCCGGGGCGCGAAGGGCGCGTTGCGGGGTCGCGGTACGCGCGCCCCCAGCGGCCCCGCGGAGGCGCGAAACACCGCTATGAGGGCACGGGGCCCTAGCGTAAGTATGCGACGCCGAGACAATGGGGGACAAGGCCGGACTGCGGTGACCTGGGGTGGCGGGCGTCCTGGCGGCCTGGGAAACCACGAGTCCCACGCGGAGGTTGGGGGGCCGACCGCGCCCCGGCACCAAGGGGCCCGGAGGCCGGCGAGCGTGCGCCGCCAAGTCAGCAGAAGGGGCTTGCGCGCCGTGTCCGTCCGAGCCCCGTGCGATGGAATTTTGCGAGCGAGGCCCCGCGGAGCGCGGCCACGCACGTCCTTTCAGTCTCGCGCTTTGACGACCGCCGCGCCTTTTGGCCGAGACAGCGCAGAGCCGCGCCACCTTTTGAGCGTCATAAGCCGTAAGCGCATATAAAGGCGCAGCAGCGGCGGGGCGCGTCTTGCCGCCAAAAGCGCGTCGACCTTGTCTTGCATGGCGCGCAGCGTCGTGCCTTCGTTAAGGAACGACACGCCGTCGTGACAATGGCTGCAATAGATCTGGCCTGCCCTCGGGTGACGGTCATAGATGAGTGGCATACCACAGCTTTGGCATCGGCGACGTTCGTTTCTATAGGCGGTGTTCAGTCCTTTGAGTATCTTTACGATAGGGACCATGGCGCTTATCACCTCGGTGCCGAGTTCGTTATAAAGTCGAGCCACTGGCTGGAAATGTGGTCCAAGAGCCGGTTTTGCGTTTGCCTCGCCGTGAGATGATCCAGGTCGACGGAATGCAAGGGCTGATCCTGCCCGGCGCAGGTAAAGACGGCCTTGGTCCTTTGACCCGTGTTCGGGTCTATCTGCCACTGGAGGCATTGCGCGCAGACGCCCTTCATCATGCACTGCATGGGGCTGCCCACCGTGGCGGTCACACGCACGTCGGCCCGAAAATGGGACTTCAAAGGGCCCTGTAAGGAGGCCTGAAAGGCCTTGAGCAAGCCGGTGGAGCCCATGACCATCAGGCGGTCGACCGCCCCAAGAGGAATCGCCGCCGCCTCCCTGGGACCGATCGCGCCATCGCCGTAAGATTGGAGCAACGCCACGATATCCGCCGCGGTCGTCGCGCAGTCCTGGGGCCTGCGCACGGGGATCTGGGGCCCGCTTGCCGTGCACCAGACGATTTGATCGGCGGCGGCCTCGAGCTCGTCTTGATGGTCCAATTCACTGGCTGACGCAAACGCCGCCACGTAAAGAACGCGGTTGCCCGCGGCACGCAGGGCCGGGCCTATGTCCAGCATCACCGCCGCGCCCCAGCGCCCCGCCACGATCAGAATCGTCTGGCCTTGCGGAATATCGGTCGGCGCGCCGGCGGGGCCCATGAGCACCAGGGGGTCGCCTGGCTTCAAGCGCCCCACGAGGCGCGGGCCGGTCCCCCACTGCAAGACCATGAGCCGAATCGCATCGCCCTCGACACCCGCGCCGCTCACGGTAAGGAGTGGGACCTGAAGGCGTGTCCCGGATTGCATGGGGCTTGCCGTCTCGAACGTTTGGAGTCGAAAGAACTGCCCGGGCTTGAAATTGCGTGCCGCAAGCGGCGCGCGCACCCAGAGCTCTGTCACCGCGGGGTTGCGGCAATCGACGCGCTCGACACGCGCGGTCAGGGCATCATGAAGACGGGATTGAAAGGCCGCGAGATCGTCATCGCCCTCGGGCCGCGCGTTCAAGACCGCCATGACCTGAGGGTAGGCCGCCCTGGCCGACGCTATAGCCTTGACGACACTGCCATGGAAGACCGGGTGGGTGTCACCTATAAAGCTCACTCGATAACCGTCCCGCGCATACGACGTGAACGGCGCGCATTCAGCGGCCTTGGCGTGCGCGGCCACGGGCACCGCGCATAGACCGGAGTCAGAAGCCGCATGGGTGGCGAAGTGGTGGCCGTCGAGCGCAAAGGTCCCGGGATATTCTCGCTCGTAGATGGTGTTGGGGACCGTGCCTGCCGCGATAAAGGCCGAGCGCGAGGGAAGCACGACATCGGCCCCACCAAGGGGTGCGCCATCGTGCTCGACCGTGCGCCGGAACACCATGTCTTTGAGATGGCCATAACCATCCAATTCCGCCCGTACGGGCTCCAGGTTCTCGGCATACAAGATCCCCTCTTGCATGGCCTTCCCGAGCTCCTCATGGTTCCGAATATAGGCGGGCGACTGGCTCATGGCCTTGCGATAGGCAAGCGTGACTCCGCCCCAGCGACGCAGGAGCGGCGCGAAATGAGGCGCCTCGCCCGCCGCCGCCGCCCGCGCGCGCTCCTCGTGGATCAGGCGACCATGGTCCAGGAATTCCTCGAGGATCTGCCGATCCTCCGCGCCCAGGCCGGCGCGCAAGCTCTCCGTCCCCAGGGCGGCACAGCGCTCATAGACCTTCTCGACCTGCCGCACGTAGTAGGCCTGCACCTCTGTCGCGGTATCCACGGCGGTGAGCCCGCCGCCGATCACTACCGCCGGAAGCCGCACCTGGAGATTGGCCAGACTGCTTTTCTTGCCGGCCCCAGTAAGCTGGAGCGCCATGAGGAAGTCGCTCGCTTGGCGCATGCCGCGCGGTAAACTCTCGCCCATGGGCACTGTGCGCGGAAGCCCCGCCCCCGTGGCAATACACACATGATCGAACCCTAAGGCCCACGCGTCATCAAGCGTCACGGTGCCCCCCAGGCGCGTGCCCCCGAAGACCTGGAAACGCGGGCGACGGGCAAGGCTTAAATAAACGAGCTTCAGGAAATTCTTATCCCATCGAGTGGTGATGCCGTATTCCGCGACACCCCCAAAACCATAGAGGATGCGCTCATCCAAATCCTCCTCCATCTCGCCATAATCGCGCACCGGTCCCTGCCGCCACGCAAGCGGGAGCGGCTCGATCTTAAGACCGTCTATGCCGACCACGGCGCAGCCTTCCTGCGTGAGATAATGTGCCATGGTGAAGCCGGCGGGCCCGAGACCCGCCACAAAGACCTTGCGGCCATTGTAGGGTCGGGGGAGATATTGACGGTTACGGAGAGGATTCCAGCGCGTGAAGAGGTCGTAGATCTCGACCCCCCAAGGCAAACTCAGGACATCGGTCAGGACGCGGGTTTCGACCTCGGGGATATTGACCGGATCCTGCTTCTGGTACACGCAGGCCTTCATACAATCATTGCAGATGCGATGACCCGTGGCGGGTATCATGGGGTTGTCCACCATGATCATCGCCAAGGCCGCCACGCCAAACCCGTCCCGCTTCAAGAGCTGCATCTCGGAGATCTTTTCGCCAAGCGGACAGCCCGTTAACAAGGTCCCGAAGGCGTCGGTCTTAAAGGTGCCGGCCGCGGCCCCTTTTTTCTCGGGAAACCCCTTGGAGCAAAAGTCCCCGTCATGATCGTGACAGTAGAGGCAATAATGCGCCTCGCTTTGCACGGCGCGCGCGGCCATGCGCGTATCCGTCAAGGAAAACCCGTCACGCCTGCGCCCCTGAGCCTCCGGCACACCGTGCACCTCGCCTACCCCCTTCCATGCCACACGGTCCAAAGGCACGAGACGCGCGGGATCGACCCGCTGCGGCAAACGAAAGCTGGACCAATCCGCGACTGAACGCCTGGCATCGGGGTTCGTTAAGATCCATGCGCACCATTGCGTGAGGCGGCCGACCTCTTCGGGGAAACGGGCTTCATCGGCGAGCCAGTCCATGCCCAAGCGCGCGGTCGCCCACTCCCGATCCACCGAAGGGAGCCCCGCTTTTCGCGCCTCTTCGCCAAGCCATACCTCAAGTTCGGCGAAAGAGCTCGCATACCCGCCTTGATGGCGACGGGCCCGGCGCTGCACAAATTCCTTTTTGAAGGCCATAACCACATCATGGCTCGCCGTCCGTTCGCGCAGGAGATCGGCGGCGCATGTGATATCAAAAAGCCTGGCGACAAAAGCCTCCAGGTGCCGCGCCACGGGGAGCAGCAGCGCACTCAGCGCCTGCCCGGACAGCACCCCGCGGCCCCGACGCCAATCGCAGAGACGCGGGCGCAGGGCGGCGTCGTGACCCTCGAGGTAGGAGAGAAAATCGTCGTCCAATCGGGCTAGGCCGCGATCCGAAAAAAGATCTTGATACTCGTAGCCACCGGCCAACCGCAAGAGCGGACCGGCGCCGCGGTCAACCTCTTTGTCTTGGCGCGAAATCACTTCGCCCATCGCGCCGACTCCTCCACCAAAAGCCATTTCCTTTTGTTCGCGCGACCGTCCCACTCCTCCGCGGTCGGCAGCGGCGACGCCTTCTGGGTCACCACCGGCCATTCTTTGGCTAATTCGGCGTTGATGCCGATGTAGTCCCGGTGCTCCTCCGGGACATCCTCTGCCTTGAATATGGCCTGCGCCGGGCATTCGGGCTCGCAGAGGGTGCAATCAATGCATTCGACGGGATCGATGACCAGAAAATTCGGGCCCTCATGGAAACAGTCCACCGGGCAAACAGCCACGCAATCCATATACTTGCACTGGATACAGTTATCGGTCACCACAAAGGCCATGGTCTGTCCTCCTATCCGAGTTCGATCTTGGCGATCGCCCATGCCGCCAGCTTTTTGACATCCGGATCGCGATCTAGTAGCGCCTCTCTAAGGCGCGGGAGGGCGCGCTTGTCGCCGATTTCGCCCAAGGATATGGCCGCCTCCTTGCGGACATTGCTGACCGAGTACGAAAGCATCTCGGCCACCGCGTGCACCGCGTGGGCGTGGCGGATCCGACCCAGAGCCACCAGGATCTTGGCGATCACCTGCCAATAGGTCTCCTTGCCGAGGACTTGCACGAGGAAGGTTCCAGCATCCGTCGCCTTCAATTTGGCGATAGAGGCCGCCGCCTCTTCGCGGACCTGCCAGGCGGAATCCCTCAAGCCCGCAATGACCGCGGAGGCGGTCTCTGGCGTGAGGCGGTAGCTAATAGCTCCCATAGCGATGCGCCGAACCTCGGGGCTCCTGTCATGCAGGGCCATCTGGGCCAGGTCCTTGAGGTATGCCGGGTCCTGCAAATAGCCGAGTACGCCCGCGCTTTCTATGCGTATCGGTATGGATTCATCCTTGAGACCCGAAAGGGCGTAGCGGGCGGCGCCTTCGATCTTAAGCGGCCGCACCGCGCGTAATACCGCCGCCCGCGTAAAGGGCTTGTCGGACACGATCCACGTCTCGTAGATGTCCCGCAGATGCTCCTGATTGCACTCGGCCAGGGTCTCCGCGGCGGCGCGGCGCACGGCCTCGTCCGGGTCTTCAAGCAACCCGAGCAAGGGGACCAGCATATGCGGTCCCGGAATCTCCGCGATCGCGCGCGCGGCCTCCGCCCGCACTGCGGCCTCTTCGTCACCGAAACTCCCCAGGATCAAGGCGAGGGCCTCTGGTTCATCGAGCTCAAGGGCGTTGATGACCGCCAAGCGGCGAACATCAGAATCACGGCTTGGGGCAGTCCCCTTTGCTTCCATGGCGTACTCCAATGGTCAGTTGGTCGATTGGGCGGGCTCAAGGCCTGGGGCTTATCACTTCAAGAGGTAAGGGATCTCAACTTTCACGGCCTGGGTCGGGCAATCGACCTCGCAGGGCGTACAGTACCAGCACTCGTCGTACTGCATCAGCGCCACACCCTTCGCCATGTCGATGATCAGGACATCCAAGGGGCAGACGTCTACGCATACCGTACAGCCCTTGGCAGCGATACATTTGTCCGCGTCCACGGTCACCGGGACCTTTACCTGCATACTTGTCGTTGCCATGTCGTTCCCCGCGTGATGTGAGTTAGGCCATTTCTTTGGTGAGGATGCGCAGCTTGTCGTAAGCCTGTTTTTCGTGATCATCGGGCTCGTAGACATAAGGCTCCACGGGTATGCTCTTGCAGGCCTTCTCGCCATTCTCGTCTTTAAAGAGCTGTACGTGGCAGAACCAGTCGGCGTCATCCTTTTCCGGGTGATCGACACGGTAGTGATAGAGGCCCCATCGGCTTTCGGTACGATACAAAGAGGCGGTCGCCGCCATCTCCGCGCAGTCCAATATGTCGAAGACCTCGAGGGCACGAAGCAGATTGTGCGGGCAATCAGCGGTCAGCTCCGACAGGTCCTCGCGTATCTCGGCAAAGCGGCGGAGCGCGATCTCCATTTTCTTAGTCACCTTGGGAGGCTGCAGGTAGTCGTTGACGAGCCGCCTGATCTTATATTCCGCCTGATAGGGGGTGATGCCGCCGACCTTTTCTAACGGCGCGCGAATCCGCGCGATCTCCCGTTCGACATAGTCGGTGTCGTATTCATAAAAAGAAGCGCCCCGACAGTAATTGGCGGCCTCGACGCCCGCGATCTCTCCGTAAACGAACGCGCCCAGCATGTAGTTATGCGGCACGCACGCCGCGTCCCCCGCCGCATATAGGCCCTCTATCGTTGTTTGCGCGCGCTCGTTCACCCAGATGCCGGACGCACTATGGCCGCTACAAAGGCCGATCTCCGATATATGCATCTCGATCATGTCTTGCCGGTAATTCGTGCCCCGGTTGGCATGAAACCGCCCCCGGCTCGGGCGCTCATTGGTGTGCAGGATGGTTAGATCG
>JAKAXT010000025.1 GCA_021816425.1 Pseudomonadota bacterium
TACGGTGACCCGCGCGCCGAGTGCCGCCGAAAGCCGCACGGCGTTCCCTCCCGCCTCCCCCGCGCCCACCACGACCACATGGCCGCGCTCGGTCCCCGCAAGGCCTCCCAGGAGGATGCCACGGCCCCCCTCGCTCGCATGCAAGAGCTGCGAGCCGATCTGCACCGCGAGCCGTCCGGCGATATCGCTCATGGGCGCGAGCAGCGGGAGTACGCCGTCTTGCACGACGGTCTCGAAGGCCACGGCGGTGAGGCCGAGCCCCTGGAGGGCCTCGGTCAACGGCCGGTTGGCGGCGAGGTGCAGATAGGAAAACAGGACATGATCGGCCCGGAAGCGGCCCAACTCCTCACTGATCGGTTCCTTGACCTTCACGATCATCTGCGCCGACCGGAACAGCGCCTCGGCGTCAGGGACGATGCGCGCCCCGTGCACCGCATACTCCTCGTCACGGAAACCGCTGCCGCCCCCGGCCCCCGCCTGGAAGAAGACCTCGTGGCCCTCCTGGACCAGGGCCGCCACGGCGTGCGGCACCAACGCCACCCGCGCCTCCCATGGCTTCACTTCCCGTGGTATCCCTATGCGCATACGGTCCTCCGATCCCTGCCAGTCTAACGGGCTTTACACGAGCCTGCCACGGCGCGTTGATCCGGGCCGACAAAAGCGGCAGGATTGGGCCTATAATACCCGATCATCGCACCTCCCCGAGGCCTGTCATGCCCGCACCGCGTCACGCTCGTCTGCTCATTCTCGGATCCGGTCCTGCCGGGTACACCGCCGCCGTCTATGCCGCCCGCGCGAACCTGCGCCCGCTCCTCATCACGGGCCTCGAACAGGGCGGTCAGCTCATGACCACCACCGAGGTGGACAACTGGCCGGGGGATGTCGAGGGCCTGCAGGGGCCGGACCTCATGGACCGCATGAGGCGCCATGCCGAGCGCTTCCAGACCGAGATCGTCTTCGACCACATCCATGCCGCCGACCTCGGCCGCCGCCCCTTCGTCCTCAAGGGCGATGCCGGCGAGTACAGCTGCGACGCCCTCATCATCGCCACCGGCGCGTCCGCCAAATACCTGGGGATACCCTCCGAGGAGCGCTATCGCGGGAAGGGCGTGTCGGCCTGCGCCACCTGCGACGGCTTCTTCTACAAGGGCAAACCCGTGGCGGTGATCGGCGGCGGCAACACCGCCGTGGAGGAGGCCCTGTATCTGTCGGCCATCGCCTCCGAGGTCATAGTCGTCCATCGCCGGGACCGCTTCAAGGCCGAGGCCATCCTGATCGATCAGCTGCTCGCCAAGACCCGGGGGGGCGGCAACGTCCGCATCGAATGGAACGCAGACCTCGAGGAGATCGTGGGGGACAAGAGCGGGGTGACCGGGCTGCGCATCAAGACGCCGGAGGGCCCCAAGTCCATCCCCGTCCATGGCGTGTTCGTGGCCATAGGCCACGCGCCGAACACCGGCCTCTTCGAAGGGCAGCTCGACATGGTCCGGGGCTACATCAAGACCGGCCAGGTCGAGGGCCATCTGACCGCGACCAGCGTCCCCGGGGTATTCGCCGCCGGGGACGTCCAGGACTTCCTCTACCGTCAGGCGGTGACGTCGGCCGGCAGCGGTTGCATGGCGGCGCTCGACGCCGAACGCTACCTCGGAACACTCGAAGGGAAAGCGGCCCATGGCGGAAAACCCTGACGACCCCAAGTCCCAGTTCGCACGCGCCATGAGCGGTGTGCGCAAGCTCGCCCAGGACCGCGTCGCGCCCTTTCGTCCGCGCCCGCGCCCGATCCCCTGGCAGTCGCGACGCGATGCCCAGGCGGTCTTGGCCGAAATGCTCTCGTTCGCCTCTCAGGACGTCGATATCGCGACCGGCGAGGAGCTGCTCTTTCGGCGCCCCGGGATCGACAAGGAGACCGTGCGGCGCATGAAACGCGGGCAATACGCCCTCGAAGGCGAACTGGACCTGCACGGCCTCACAGTCGAGCAGGCGCGCGGTGCCTTCGCGGGCTTCCTGCACGAGGCCGTGCGCCAGGGCCTGCGCTGCGTGCGCATCGTCCACGGCAAGGGCCTGGGCTCCGAGGCCCGCCTACCGGTCCTGAAAGGCTACGTGAACCGCTGGCTTCGACAGACGAACGCGGTCCTCGCATTCTGCTCGGCACGGCCCGAGCAGGGCGGCACGGGCGCCGTCACCGTGCTCCTCAGGCGCCAACCCTAAGGCCCCCGCCGCTGATCCAGGAGCACCACGGCGTGCGCGCTCATGCCCTCGGCGCGTCCGGTATAGCCCATCCCCTCGGTGGTCGTCGCCTTGACGTTCACGCAGTCTGGCGCCACCTCGAGATCGGCGGCCAGGTGCTCGCCCATCTGCCCGACGAAGGGCGCGAGGCGCGGGGCCTCGGCCACGATGGTGGCATCCATGTTGACCACGAACAGCCCCCGCTCCTTGAGCATGGCGACCACGGTGCGCAACAGCATGCGGCTGTCGCAGTCCCGATAGCGGGGGTCCTTGGCCGGGAAATGCCGGCCCAGATCGCCCAAGGCGGCCGCCCCGAGACAGGCGCTCGTCACCGCGTGGGTCAGCACGTCGGCGTCGGAGTGCCCGCCGAGGCCACGCGGGTGCGGGATGGTCACGCCACCCAAGATAAGCGGCCGGCCCTCGACCAGCCCGTGCGCATCGAATCCCTGCCCTATCCGCATGTCGTCATCCGCTCCGAGTCTTGTTGCGCCAGATAGATCTCCGCCAAGGCGAGATCCTCGGGCATCGTTATCTTGATGTTGTCATGGCTGCAGGCCACGAGCCGGGGACGGCCCCCCAGGCGCTCGATGGCCCCCGCCTCGTCGGTCACGAGTTCCTGGGCCGCCACCGTGGCCGCAAGCGCCGCGTAGAGCCGTTCGAAGCGGAAGACCTGGGGCGTCTGGGCAAGCCAGAGGTCGCGACGGTCGACGGTTGCGACCGCCTCGCCCTTCGCGTCGCCGCGCTTCACCGTGTCGGCCACGGGGCGCGCGAGGAGCGCGCCGTCGGCGGAATCGAGCGCGGCCTCATACAGGCGCCGCAGGTCGGCCTCGCGCACGCAGGGGCGCGCGGCATCGTGCACGAACACGAGATCATTGGAGGCGGCCTCGCCCTTTAAGGCCGCGAGCCCGTTCAAGACCGTAAGCGCCCGCTCCGCGCCGCCCGTGTAGGTCACAAGCGGGGTGGCAAGCGCAGGCTGCGCATCGGCCCAGTAGGAATCATCCGGGGCGAGGCCGACGGCGATGGCGCGCGCCCCCAGACAGTCGAGTCGTCGCAGGGTCTGGACGATGACCGTGGTGCCCGCGAGCGGGAGGTATTGCTTGGGGCGCGAGCCCCCGAATCGCATACCGCGGCCAGCGGCCGGCACGACAACGAAGATGCGGGGAGACGACACCTGTTCTAGGTTCCCAGTCCCACCGATGCGCGGATGATCTCGCGCGCGGCCTCCAGGCTTACGCCTTGGGCTACGGCGAGCTCCCGGGCGAGATAGCCATCGGCCAGTTCGAGGAGGCGCGCCTCCTCGAACGACAGGCCGGCCTCGGCCTTCAGGCGCAGGAGGTCGCGCACCGCCGAACCCACCTGCAGAACCCCGCCCGATTGGATGCGCCGCTCGAGATCCTTGTAGTGCTCGGCCCAGGGACCCGTCGGCCGCGCGCTGCTCTTGCCGGCCAAAACCGCGAGGAGCTCCTTCACGCCCTTGCCGTGCAAAAGCGGACGCAGCCCGTTGCTCACGGCACGGGTCTTCGGGACCTTGATCGTGACGCGGTTCTCGGGGATCCGTATGACGTAGCAGAGCTCATGCTCGACCCCGAAGACCACTTCCTCCATGCCCTCTATGACCCCGACACCCGCCGTGGGATAGAAGACATCCTGACCGACCTTGAATTCATCTCTTTTCATACACGATTCATGGACTCATCCCCGACAGACTTCGTGCCCGCGGTCGCCCCGTGGCGATCGCCGCCCGCTCCCCGCTCCGGTCACGCCGCCATCCGTTCCCGGCGCCGCCGGCCTGCCGCATTCTCATCGTCATCCTTAACCGGAAATCCGCCCCATGGGTGGCCATTATGCCCTGAACCCCCGAAGACGGACAACGAAAGCCCCTCATGCGCCGTCCCCGCCCCTGCGCGCCGGCTGGGCGCGAGGGCCGCGCATGGCGCCCATTGTACGGGGATCTGATCGCGCGCACATCTCGCGCCGGCGCGATGGGCGACGCGCGGACCCGCCCATCGACGCGGCGCTCTTCACGGCGGCGCGCTTTGGATTACAATGCCGCCTCTATGGCGATGTCCAACCCCGAATCGAACGCATCCTATTCCCCCCTGAATCCGCCCGCGCCGTCCGGACGCGAGCATTGGGTGGGACTCCATGCGAGCGCCCGCGGGCTCGCGCTCACGCGCCTCGCCGAAAGCGGCCGCCTCCTCATCGTCGTCACGCAAGACGTGCGTTCACGCGAGCGCCTCGAAGACGAACTTACATTCTACCGGAACCCGCAGGGCCCGCCGATCCTCACTTTTCCGGACTGGGAGTGCCTGCCCTACGACCGCTTCTCGCCGCACCCGGACATCGTCTCCGAACGCCTGGCGACGCTGGCCGCGCTCCCGCACATGACCCACGGCCTCGTGCTCACGGCGGCGGCCACGCTCATGCATTTTCTGCCGCCCTCGTCGCACCTCCTCGGCCACAGTTTCCTTTTGCGCCTGGGCGACAAGATCGACATCGACCGCTTCCGCGAGCGCCTGATCCAGGCCGCCTACCATGCCGTGGGCCAGGTCATGGAGGCCGGCGAGTTTGCCGTGCGCGGGGGGCTCGTGGACCTGTTTCCGATGGGGGCCGACACGGCCTACCGCATAGATCTCTTCGACGACACCATCGAGTCGATCCGCACCTTCGATCCGGAGACGCAGCGCTCGCAGGCGACGCTTCCCGA
The DNA here is from genome assembly GCA_021816425.1 of Pseudomonadota bacterium. Classification (GTDB taxonomy): domain Bacteria; phylum Pseudomonadota; class Gammaproteobacteria; order Acidiferrobacterales; family Acidiferrobacteraceae; genus Acidiferrobacter. Next base: position 4,934 of record JAKAXT010000025.1, read on the forward strand.
GATCCGCGTCCTGCCGGCGCGCGAGCATCCGCTCACCGCCGACGCCATCCAGGCGTTCCGCTCGAACTACCGGGCGGCCTTCACGGGCGACCCGCGCGCGAGCCTCATTTATCGCGAAGTAAGTGAGGGCCGAAGCCCGGCCGGCATCGAATACTATCTGCCGCTCTTTTTTTCCGAGACCATGACCTTCGTCGATTACCTGCCGGCCCACGCGACTTTGGTATTCATGGAAGGGGCTCGGGCGCAGACCGAACATTTCGAGAAAGAGGCGGCGGAGCGCTACGAGGCGGCCCGCGGCCACATAGAGCGACCGCTCCTCCCGCCCGACCGGCTGTTCCTCACCGCCGCGAAGCTGAACGAGCGCCTGGAGCCTTTCCCGAGCGTCTCGCTCGCCGACGATGGGGAAGGCGTGGTGCGGCGCTTCGCCACCCGCGAGCCGCCCTTCCTGCCCCAAGAGACACGCGCCGCCGAGCCCTACGCGGCCTTGCTCGCCGCCCTCGACGCAGGCGGCAGGCGAACCCTGCTCGTGGCCGAGACCGCCGGTCGGCGCGAGGCCCTGCGCGATGCGCTCGGCGCCCACGGGCACCGTCCGCGCCCCTTCGACTCGTGGCACGCCTTCGTCCAGGACGACGCGCCGCTCGGTCTCATGTCCGCACCCCTGGACCGCGGCCTCGAACTGGACGAGCCCGCTTTGAGCATCATCGTCGAATCGCAGCTCTACGGCGAACGCGCGCAACAGCGGCGGCGGCGCGTGAAGATCCGCGACCAGCAGGCCCTGCTGAAAGGCCTGGGCGAGCTCAAGGCCGGCGACGCGGTCGTGCACGAAGACCACGGCGTGGGCCGCTATCTCGGGCTTGTGAAGCTTTCCGTCTCGGGTATCGAAAACGAGTTTCTGGCACTCGAATACGCAGGCGGGGACAAGCTCTACGTGCCGGTCACGGACCTCCATCTGCTCGGACGCTATACGGGCACAGACCCCGACCGCGCGCCTCTGCACAAGCTCGGCAACGAGGCCTGGGATAAGGCCAAGCGCCGCGCCGAAGAGAAGGCCCGCGACGCGGCGGCCGAACTCCTCGAGATCTACGCGCGCCGCGCGGCCAAGCCCGGATACGCGTTTGCGGCCAGGGGTCTCGAGTACGCACGCTTCGCCGATGCCTTCCCCTTCGAGGAGACGCCCGATCAGACGCGCGTCATAGCCGAGGTCTTGACCGACATGGAAAGCCCGCGCCCCATGGATCGCCTGGTGTGCGGCGACGTGGGCTTCGGCAAGACCGAGGTCGCCATGCGCGCCGCCTTCCTCGCGGTCCAGGACCACAAGCAGGTCGCGGTCCTCGTGCCCACCACCCTGCTCGCCCAGCAACACTACCAGAACTTCCGCGACCGCTTCGCCGATATCCCAGTGGAGATCGAACTTTTGTCGCGGTTTCGCAGCCGGCAGGAGATCGAGCAGGCCCTGAAGCGCCTGGAGGCCGGCCACGTCGACATCGTCATAGGGACCCACAGGCTCCTGCAAGACGACGTACGCTTCAAGGCCCTGGGCCTCGTCATCGTCGACGAGGAGCACCGCTTCGGGGTCCGCCAGAAGGAGCGCATGAAGGCGCTGCGCGCCCATGTCGACATCCTGACCCTGACTGCGACACCGCTCCCGCGCACCCTGAACATGGCGCTCGCGGGGCTACGCGACGTATCCTTGATCGGCACGCCGCCTCAGGACCGCCTGTCGATCAAGACCTTCGTGACGCCGTGGGATACGGCCTTGATCCGCGAGGCCTGCCTGCGCGAGATACGCCGCGGAGGCCAGGTCTACTTCCTGCACAATGACGTCCGTTCCATGACGCGGCGCGAACACGAACTGAAGGCGCTTTTGCCGGAGGTCGACATCCGCGTGGCCCATGGACAGATGCCGGAGCGCGAACTGGAGCGCGTGATGCTCGACTTCTATCACCAGCGCTTCCATATCCTGCTCTGCAGTACCATCATCGAAACCGGTATCGACGTTCCGACCGCCAACACCATCATCATCGAACGGGCCGACCGCTTCGGGCTCGCCCAGCTCCATCAGCTGCGGGGGCGCGTCGGCCGCTCGCACCATCGCGCCTACGCCTACCTCCTGACCCCGGACCCGGGGGCCTTGACCGCCGATGCCCGCAAGCGCCTCGACGCGATCGCCTCGCTCGAGGACCTGGGCGTGGGCTTCGCGCTCGCCTCCCATGACCTGGAGATCCGTGGCGCGGGCGAACTCCTCGGCGAATCGCAGAGCGGTCAGATCAACGAAGTGGGCTTCGGTCTCTACAGCGAGCTCTTGGAGCGCGCCGTCGCCACCTTGAAGGCCGGGCGCGAGGGGGCGGGCGACGCGGTCCTCTTCACCCGCCAGACCGACATCGAACTGCATGTGCCGGCCCTGCTGCCCGAGGACTATTGCCCGGATCCGCACCTGCGCCTCGTGTTCTACAAGCGCATCGCCAACGCCGCCTCCGACGAGGAGCTCGACGACCTCGCGGGCGAGCTCACCGACCGTTTCGGCGCGCCCCCGAAGGCCGCCACGCGCCTCTTCCGGCTCGCGCGCCTGAGGCGGATCGCGCGGCCTCTCGGGATCACGCGTATCGACGCGGGCCCCAAGGGCGCGCGCATCCACTTCACGCCCAATCCGGCGCTCGATCCGGGCCAGCTCATCGCGCTCATGCAATCATCGCCCAAGCAATACCGCCTGGACGGACCCCATGGCCTGCGCGTGCAGGCCGAATGGACCGACCCCGATGCGCGCATCGAAGGCGTCATGGCCCTCATAAGGGGCCTGGGCGGCGACGCGCAGGCGCGCACCGGCGCGCCGGTGCGCCGCCAAAGCCACTAAGCGCCCGCCGCGTCCCCCAACGCCGGAGGGCGGCCCGGCAGAGGTCGGGGAAACGCGCCGTGACCGTTTCGTCCCGCAGGGATTCGCCCATCCCGCGCTCATGGCGACACCGGTCACAGCCCGTCGACGGCATCCCTCGCGCAAGCGACCGCCGCCGCGCTCACCCCGGGGATCGCCCCGGGATCAGAACGTCGTTTTCTCCTCGAAGAAGGACCTCCCGACTAGGTCCACGTCGCGGGCCTCCGTCTTGAGCCCTGGCAGGATCATTGGGCCCGGCGTGCGGGACGCGGCGTGGTCCCGGGCGGCCAAGATGCAGGCGACCTCCGGGATGGGGCTTTCGGTGACGCGCCGTCGGCCGTGGATCGCTAGGATGCGGCACCATCCCGGTCCTTGCCGGACCCCTGAGGCGCATCCTCGAATCGCGGCGACGCGAAATAGTGGCCCTGCGCCCAGTCGACCCCGAGGGCCGCCAGGGCGTCGGCGCAGGCCTCGTCCTCGACGCCCTCGGCGATCGTGCGAAACCCGAGGTCGCGCGCGAGATCCTGGAGGCCGCGGAGGATGCGCCGGCCCTGCGCGGTCTGGACCCGGTTCACGAGCACCTTATCCAGCTTGACGAACGCGAATGGCAGTTCGGTGAGATAGCGGAAGGAAGAGTAGCCGCTGCCGAAGTCGTCCAGCGCGAGCCGGATGCCGAAGGCGAGAAACGGGGCGAGCGTTCGGCGCACGGCATTGAAGTCGCCCAGAAACTGCCGTTCGGTGATCTCGATGACCAAGGGCTTTTCGGCATCGGAACCCGCACAGCATGGCATCGTCGTGCGCGTGATGCGCGAGAGGAGGTCCTGCACGCGTTCGGCGTGGTGCAGGAGATCGGTCGAGACGTTGACGAAATAGGCGAGCGGCGGGTCTTGGGTCTGGCGCGCTGCCGCGCAATCCTCGATGACCTGGCAGATCATGTCGTGGTCGAGCCTGTAAAGCCACTGGAACCGATCGGCCGCCTCGATGAAGTGTTCGGCCTCCAGCACGCCCTCGGCAGTGATGATGCGCGCCAGGGCCTCCTTGGCCATGACGCGGCCATCGGCCAGGGCCACGATCGGCTGGTAGGCCGGCCGCACCCGTCCCGAGGTGAGCGCCCCCTCGAGCTGCTGGGCGGTGGCAAACAGGTTGCGGCCCCGGTCGCTCGCGCGGGCCACCCGGTTGCGGCCGTCGCGCTTGGCTTCGTAAAGCCCCATGTCGGCATGGTTCAGCAGCGCCTGCACGCTGTCACCGTCCGCCGGAAAGCAGGCCATCCCGAGACTGACCGTCGCGCGCAGGGTCCGCCCTCCGCTCACCGCGAAGGGGTGATGCATGACGCCTGCCCGCAAGCGCTCGGCGATATCGCTGGCAGCCCTGTAATCCGCGCCCGGCAGCAGACACAAGAACTCCTCCCCGCCCCAACGCCCGGCCCGATCGTCGGCGCGCAGTGATCTCCGGAGGACGCGGGCCATGTCCCGGATCACCCCGTCGCCGACCCCGTGGCCGTAACCATCGTTGATGAGCTTGAACCGATCGATATCGATGAGCAGCACGCCATAAGTCCCGTGCCGTCGCCGTGCCTCATCGTGCAGCCGCTCCAGCGCGTCCTGCATGGCGCCGCGGTTCAGCAAGCCCGTGAGACTGTCGAGCGTGGCGAGCGTATTCAGGCGCTCGCGCAAGGCCGCCTGAGTCAGAGCCACCTGGGCCAGGTGCTGAAACGCTACGAAGGGGGCCCAACCGAGCCGCGCAAAGTAATCCGCCTCGTCGGCATAGACCGCCACGAGACCCTGCTTGCCGTCACCGGCCTCGCCGAACGGGAAACTCGCGGTCACCTCCAGGCCGTAATGCAACGCCTCGGTGCGCCAGGGCGCGAAGGTCGGGTCCGATCGGACGGTGGCCATCACGGGGAGGCCGGTGGCCAAGGCACGCAGGCCCGGGCTCAGGGAGCGCGTGGCCTCATCGGCCCCCAAGACCAGGCTCTCGGCATATCCGCGAGCGGGGCCCACCGCGTAAGTCGGGCGGATAATCGCGGTGTCCGGAGCCCCGAGCCACATCCAGGCCAGCCGGATGTGGCTCGAGGCCGCCACCAGCGCCTCGCAGAACGGCCGCAGGATACCCTCGGCGTCCTGACCCTGGGCCAGATGCGCCGCCGCCTGCAGAAGCGCTGCGGTCACGGCCTCGCACTCTGCTTGAACGACCATGCCCGTCTGGGCATCGGATGCGGTCAAAGCGTCTCCCAGACTGAAAAAACCGGATTCTCGCATTAGATTGTAGCCGTGATCGAAACACAATGCGTAACGATGGACGGATCTTCAGGCGCATCGCAACAAGGCCTCCGCCCCGACCGACCGGGGTCAGGCCTCAGGACCTCTCCCCGCCCCCCGCCCCCTGCCGAACCGCGAACGGGCGCGCCCCCGCAGCCCGCCCGCCCGGCACCGCCCTGGACAGGACCCAAATCCTCAATTACTCTAACACATAGTATAGTCTTTAATGTTTAAATACTAGTTCAGCGGAGCCTCTCTCATGCCAATCCTGACCGCCCTCGTCGGAATCGGAACGGGTATTTTACTGGGTTTATTCGGAAGCGGCGGTACCTTGATCGCCATGCCGGCCCTGCACTTCATCCTTCATATCCCGACCCATAGCGCCATCGCAATGGGATTTGGCATCATCGCCCTCACGGCCACCATCGCGGCCTTCGGCTACTGGCGCCGCGGCACGATCGATCTGTCGGTCGCCGGCCTCTTCGGACTATTCGGCGTCTGCGGCGCCTACATAGGGGCCCGCGTCGGGGCCCTGGTCCCGGCGCCCCTCCATTTGCTCGCGTTCGCCCTTGTCATGTATTACTCGGCCTACCGCCTGCTTTTAGCAAAAACCACGAGCCGGGAGCCCACGGACCGCTCGGAGCGACTGCCTTTCGTGGCGGCCTATGGTTTTGCGATCGGGGGCCTTGCGGGGCTGGTCGGCGTGGGCGGCGGCTTTCTGATCGTGCCGGCGCTGATCCTCTTGTGGGAACTCCCGCTTGAGCGCGCGGTGGGAACCTCCCTCGTGGCGGTGGCGGCCAATTCCCTCTCCGGTTTCGCAGGCTATGCCGGCACGGCCGTGGTCAGTTATCCCATCATGGCGCTATTCGCCGGTACGGCGATCGCCGGGACCTTCGCCGGCAGCGCCCTGCACAAACACCTGGCAAGCGGCGTGATCAAACTCGCGTTGGGCGCCTTTCTGGCCATTGCCGCGACCTATATGATTTGGCAAAACATAAACCACTAGGGGGCGATCATGAAAAACACCACGGATCTCGAGGGCTTGGGCCTTGCCACGCGCTGTATCCATGCCGGGGAGTTGGTTAATGACGCGGGCGCCCCGCATACGCCGCTTTACAACACGACCACCTTCGCATTCCCCTCGACCGCCGATCTCCTGGAAGTGGTCGACGGCCGGCGCCCCGGCTCCCTCTATACGCGCTACGGTTCGAATCCCACGATTCAGAGCGTCGAGACCAAACTTGCCGCCATCGAGGGGGCGGAAGCGGCGCTCCTTTTCGCGTCCGGCATGGCCGCGGAGTGCGCGTTGTTCATCGCTCATGGGCAGGACGGCATCGTCTGCCTGGGCGACGCCTATGGCGGCACACTGAGCCTCCTGGCCCAGTCCCTACCAAAGCTCGGGCGCACCACCGCGTTTCTGTCGGGCACGAACCTTTCCGAGCTTAAGGCACACCTTGCCGCCGGCGCCCGCCTGGTGTTCTTCGAAACGCCGAGCAATCCCAACCTGGAGGTCCTCGACATCGGCGCCATTGCCGCCATAGCCCATGCCCACGGGGCGCTCGTCGCCGTCGATAGCACCTTTGCCTCGCCCGTGAATCAGCAACCCCTTCGCCATAACGCCGACCTCGTAGTCCACAGCGCGACCAAATATCTGGGGGGGCACAGCGACCTGACCGCGGGGGCCGTCATGGGCTCGCAGGCCCTCCTGGCGCCCCTGCGCGCGTGGCGTTCGGATCTCGGCCAAACTCCGGCCCCCGAGACCTGCGCGCTTCTCGCCCGCAGCCTGCGCACCCTGGTCGTACGCATCGAGCGCCATAACACAAACGCCCAAGCGATCGCCGAACACCTCGAGGGCCACCCCCGCGTCCGTCAGGTCCGATACCCGGGGCTCGCCCGTCACCCGTCGCACGCCATAGCGAAGCGCCAGATGACCGGGTTCGGCGGCATGATCGCGCTCGAAATCGACGGGGACTACGCCGATACCGTCAGGGTGATGGACCGCCTGACGCTGTTCGCCCGCGCCCCAAGCCTCGGGGGCGTGGAGAGCCTCGCCACCCAGCCCGTCACCACGACCCATCGAGGCCTCGACGAGGCCGAACGGGCGCGGCGTCGAATCACCGACTCGTCCATCCGCTTGTCCGTGGGTCTCGAAAACGCCGCCGACCTCATGGCGGATCTCGACCAGGCCCTGGCATGAGAAGCCCGATCTATCTCGATCACAACGCCACGACACCCGTGGATCCGCAGGTTGCGCGCGCAATGGCGCGCGCCCTGAAGATCTTCGGCAACCCCTCGTCCGCGCATACCTACGGCCGGACGGCCCTGGCGGCGGTCGCCCAGGCGCGGGCCCAGGTCGCGGCTTTGATCCAAGCCTCGCCCGCGGAGGTCATCTTCACGGGCGGCGCCACCGAGGCCAACAATCTGGCGATCCGCGGCGCGGCCTTTGCGATGGCCGCGCGCGGTCGCCACATCGTAACGAGCGTCGTGGAACATCCGTCCGTGGCGGCGCCTTGCCATTGGCTTTCGGAACACGGCTTTACCGTCACCGCAGTCGGCGTGGACGCTCGGGGGCATATTCCCGTACAAGCCGTCGCCGACGCTTTACGCCCCGACACCATTATGATTTCGGTGATACATGCCCACAACGAAATCGGGAGCGTGCAGGACATTGCCGCAATCAGCGCGATTGCGCGTCGCCGCGGCATACTCACACACACCGACGCCGCCCAGTCGGCGGGCAAGATTCCGCTGGCCGTCGAGGACCTGGGTGTCGACCTTCTGACCCTCGCGGGCCACAAGTTCGGGGCACCCAAGGGGGTGGGCGCCCTCTACGTCCGCTCCGGCACTCCCTTGGCGCCGGTCCTGGTCGGCGCCGGCCAGGAGCGGGGCTTGCGACCGGGCACCGAGAACGTGCCCGCCATCGTGGCGCTCGGGGAGGCGGCCCGTCTCGCCCTCATCCGCTTACCCAAGACCGCGCCCCGCCTGCGCGCGCGCCGCGACCTCCTCAGGCGCCGCCTCGCGGAGGCCATACCTGGTGTCGCCGTAAACGGCGATCCGGACGGCGGCCTTCCCAATACCCTCAACATCTCTTTCCCCGGGGTCGCGGGCCGCGACCTTCTGGCGGCCTCCGAGCGCGACGTTGCGGCCTCGACCGGCTCCGCCTGCCACGCGCATTCGTCGCAGCAAGACGCGTTGGCGGCCCTGGGGCTTTCTCCCGAGCGCCGGCGTGGCGCCGTGCGGCTCTCCCTTGGGCGATCCACGACGGTCGCCGACATCGAGGAGGCCGCCGCCGCCCTCATCAGGGCCTGGGCCGAGCTGGCCTGAATCCCTGTGTTATACTGTTCACAAGACAATACCGAATTGATCCATGGCCGATGATAAGCAGCCCAAGCGATTGATATTCGAGCAGCTGGCGCGGGTGGCCAAGGCGGTGGCCCAATCGAATCGCCTGGAACTCCTGGAGGCCCTTAGCCAGGGGGAGCGCGGTGTCGAGAACCTGGCGCGCGCTTGTGGGATGTCGGTCGCCAATACCTCCCACCACCTCCAAATTCTGCGCGATGGCGGATTCGTCGAATCCCGCAAAAGTGGGGTCCAGGTCTATTACCGCTTGAGCGGCGACGAGGTCACGACGCTCTTAACGGCGCTCAAGGATATGGGCGAGCGCCACGTGGCGGAGATCGAACACATCGTGCGCCAACACTTCGCGACCTTCGACGATCTTACGCCGGTCGGCCACAAGGAATTGCTGCAACTTCTGCAAAAAGACCAGGTCACGGTCATCGATGTGCGGCCGGAATCCGAATACCATGCCGGGCACGTCAAGGGGGCCATCAACATTCCCCTCGATCACCTCTCCCGCCAATTGCCATCGCTCCCCAAAGACCATGAAGTAGTCGCCTATTGTCGCGGACCCTACTGCCTGCTCGCCTACGAAGCGGTGCGCAAGCTTCGCCAGCACGGCTTCCGCGCCCGCCGCCTGCATGAGGGCTTCCCGGAATGGAAGGCCGGTCGCCTGCCGTCTGCCACCGGGTCAGAAAAAACCGCGGATCGGCGCAAGCCCTAGAAAGATCTCCGGCTGACGGTCGCCGGATCCGCGCGGGCGGAGCCCGGCTGGCGGACGGCTCAATTGGGCGATACCGGGTGCGGGCGCGTCGGCCCGTCGCGCCTTTCAGCATCCCGGGAGGCGGCCTCGGGCCGATCGAACGGTTGACGGATCGCACGCGGTCTTTCCACCAATCGTGCCTTGGCGCCGCCCGGATCGGCCCCTACGCCGGGCCGCGAGAAGAGATGTTCGCCGCACCGATCTGTACTCCGGCGGCGGCGCCTCCCCGACAGGGACGTCTCATAGGTGCCGAAGGTAAAACAGGAACGCCTTTTCGAACGCCGATTTGACGCGCACGAGCTGCCGGGAACGGCGTGGGAAGAGATTCCAGAATGGCGGCCTTCCGTCCTCGGACCGGTGCATCCAAAGGCCGTCATTTTCCATATCGAGAATGCACGACAGCTCATGACGGTAGCGATGGGATGGGGAGGCCCCTCGAAGGATCGCCCGCACGTTGGCGGCCGCCGCCTGGGCCCGCAGCTGCGCCATATGGGCCTGATGTGGCACCCAGGGGGGCGGGGCCTCATGGCCCGCACAATCGCCCGCGGCAAACACCTTGGCAAGTCCCGGGACCTGGCCATAGCGGTCGACGGCGATGTGACCGCCTTTCGTGACCGGCAGGGCGCTCGCGCGGGTGAACGCCGGCCCCGTCATGGGCGGCGAGTACAAAATCGCGTCCGCGGGCCGGAACCGCCCGTCCGGGTCGACCATTCCGCCCTCGACGAAGGCCGCGGGTCCATAGCCGTCATCCATGATGATCCCGCGCTCCACGAGTCTGTCGGTCAGCACGCCCTTCTCGCCGGCCGCCCGATCCGGGGAAAAGAAATGGATCTCGAAGTCGTCGCGCACCCCGCGCTTGCGCAGGGCAAAATCCAGGAGGCAGGCGCATTCGTACATGGGCCCGGTACGACCCGCCACGAAGCCATCCTCCTTGTTGATCTTGAATCCGATATAGATGACACCCCGCGACAAGCTGTCGACCCGGCCGCTAAAACGCTCCATGTCCCCGGGCCCATAGCATGGCGAGTAGGTGAATTCGCGCGTTCCCGCGATGTCGTCCTTGCGAAACGTGGGTCCGGTACCCAGAAACAGCGTGTCGTTGTGATAGCTGGCGCCGGTCGCGGTGCGCACCGTCCGCCCACCATCCGAAATCTCCGCCACCTGATCCTCGACGAACCGGATTCCGCGACGGCGAAGAAACGGCCTGATGTCGACGGTAATATCGGAGCGTGTGCGTTTACCGGTCAAAAATTCCGGGATTGCCGGAAAGTAAATGAAGTGGCCCGGGCCTATGAGGGTGACGTCCATGCGCGACCGACGCCTGGACAGCCGCGCGCCGACCGTGGGAACGAATCGCCAATCCAGGAGATACATCAGGAAAAACAGGGATGCGAAGCCGCTGCCGACAACTGTGACGCTCTCCTTGGCTGCCGCCGACGTGTCCATACAGTGCCTCCCGAATGATCCGCGCCCGACCACCGACGACCGCATCGTCGTCAACAACGCACCATGAGTCCCCATGATAGACCATACTGGGCCGGTCAGGTACGAGGAGAGTCAAGGCGCACCGCGCCCGTACGCATCCGATATCCCCCCTCCCGCCCCACGCGGGCGGCGACAGGATCGTGCGCGACCCCGGGCCCGACACGAGGAAACGGATAGGGCTGCGACAAGAAGGGCTTGAGAGGCCGTAGGCCAGACCGGGAAGCGAGCCGTTCAGAGGGAATCCGAGATGGGGCGCCTACGAGGCGGGAGCCTCGACCCCGCGGCGGAAAGGGACGGCGGCGTCCCGATGATCCCATGGAGGATGGCGAGACGGTCCCGCCATCGGGCTGAACCAGGAAAACCACGGGCCTTGCGCACCCCTTCAGGCGGTCGGCCGCACGTCATCCGCCCCCAGGCCCGCCGAGACGCCGCATCGCTCAGGCGTCGTCTCCGACGAAACCTTCGGGGAACAATACGCTCTCATAACCGAAGAACCTGAGGTCGCGGATGCGCGTGGGGTAGAGGATGCCGTCCAGATGATCGCACTCATGCTGCACGACCCGTGCATGAAAGCCCTCCGCCTCGCGGTCGATGAGGCGGCCTTCCATGTCGTAGCCGCGATAGCGCACGCGTCGATAACGGGGAACGAGTCCGCGCAGGCCGGGCACGCTCAGACAGCCCTCCCAGCCCTCCTCCTCTTCGTCACCCAAGGGTTCGACGATCGGGTTCACGAGGACCGTCTCCGGGACCTCGGAGGCGCCGGGATAACGAGGGTTGGCGCGGACGCCGAAAATCACGACCCGCAGGGGCACGCCGATCTGCGGCGCGGCAAGCCCCGCGCCCTGGAGCGCCGCCATCGTATCCTTCATATCGCAGACGAGATCGGCGAGGCTCGCCACCGAAACGTCCGTCACTTCCTGGGCGCGAGCCCACAGCAACGGATCGCCCATACGCCGGACCGACCTTACCGCCATGCCTTTACCCCTCGTCCGTTCCGTCCCATACTAGGGGCATTGTACCAAAGGAGCGTTTTGTGCGTCGCATAGCCTTGATTGCCCTCTCCGCCCTGGGTCTCGCCACGCAGGCTTGGGCGGCGAGCGCCCCGCGCCTCTACGAGGTCGACGTGCTCGTCTTCGCAAACCATCTGCGCAAGCTCGACGGGGGCGAACACTGGAACCAGGAGAAGATCACCCCTATCAAGGGCTTCAAGAAGGCGCTCTCACCAAGCCACGGCCTGCCTCCGCATTCGGTACTCGCCCTCGCGCGGTCGATACTATCGCGCCACCCGAGCTACACCATCCTGGCGGCGCGCAGCTGGGTGCAGAACGCCGTCACCTTGAGCAAGACCAAGGCTGTACGTATTACGAGCCGTCGTGGCGGCGGGCGATTGAAGGGCGTGATCCGCGTCTTCCAGTGGCGACTCATGCATGTGGCGCTCGATCTGCGTTACACGCCGTCCGGCGATTCGTCGTCGTCCGCGTCGTCCTCGTCGAATCCCGCGCCGTCCTCGTCGAGTGCCGCATCGTCCTCGTCGAGTGCCGCGCTGGTCTCGTCGAACCTCGCGCCGGCCTATCAGATGATCGAATCGCGGCCGGTCGCGCTGCGCCGGACCAACTACTTCGACCACCCCAAGTTCGGCGTGCTCGTGCGAGTCGTGCCTTACGAGGGACCCTTGACCACGCCCCGCTGAAGCGCCCTTGCGAAGCCGCCGTGAGGCGGGGTCAGGCGGCGTGCAGCCGCGGTATGGCGTGCTCGAGCAGGGTGCGGACCTTGGCCATCCCAGATTCGAGATAACGCTCGATCGCGCGCAGATCGATCTCCTCCTCGGATTTGCCGGCCGCGTAATTGGCAACCACCGACAGGGACGCATAACAGAGGCCGAGCTCGCGCGCGAGCGCCGCCTCCGGCATGCCGGTCATACCCACGATATCGGCCCCGTCGCGCTCCAGCCTCAGGATCTCGGCCGCCGTCTCGAAGCGCGGCCCCTGGGTGGCCGCGTAGGTGCCCTTGGGCGCGAGCGCAAGCCCCGCGCGCGCGGCGCCATCGCGCAACACCTCGCGCAAGGCCTCGCAGTAAGGGTAGGTGAAGTCGATGTGCGTGACGGGCTCCGGATGGCTCCCGAAAAAGGTATGCGCCCGCCCATAGGTGTAATCGATGATCTGGTCGGGCAACACGAGGGTCCCGGGGGCGAGGCTGGTATTGATCGCCCCCACGGCGTTCACCGCCACGACATGGTTTACACCGCATTCCTTCAGGGCCCACATATTGGCCTGATAATTCACGCTATGCGGCGCTATGGTGTGCCCGTGGCCATGACGCGGCAGGAAGATCACCTCGTGCCTGCCCACCAGACCATAGACCATGGGTGCCGATGGCTCGCCATAGGGCGTGCGCATGACGCGACGCTCGCGCACCGTAAGGTTGCGCAAATGGGTGAGGCCGCTGCCGCCTATGATCGCAAGCGTCTTCATAAATTTCCTCGCAAGGGGACCCGCGACGCGCGTCGCGGGAGGCAAAAATCCCGGTCCCGGTCGGCCCGAGGCCCCGTCATCGGCGGGCCGGGACCTCAGGGCAGGGCGTAGATCTCGCCCGTGTTACGCAGAAAGCCCTCGTAATCCATGCCGTAACCGAAGACGTAACGGTCGGGGACGTCGAGCCCGGAGAAATCGGCCTCGAGGCCCTCCGGCCGCGACCGCCGCTTCGTGACCAGCACCGCCTTCAGGACGGCGGCCGCGCCGCGCGAACGCAGGGCATCGGCCAGCGCCGACAAGGTCACGCCTTCGTCCAGGATATCATCCAGCAAGACCACGGTGCGCCCCGCCACCGACAGGCTTGGACCCGCCTCCCAGGTGAGCTCACCGCCCGTCAATGCGCCACGATAGCGCGTCGCATGGACGTAATCGACCTCGAGGGGGAACCGCAGACGCGGCAAGAGGTGCCCGGCAAAGACCAGGGCACCGTTCAAAACGACCATCACGATGGGATTGGTCTGGCCCACGGCCTCCCCGATGGCGAGCGCCATGCGGTCGAGGGCCTGCTCGACATCCGCCCGGGCGTGAATCCGTTCGGCCGTTTCCAAGACCTGCCAGGCTTGGCGCGCCTGCGTGCCGCGATCGTTCCCCACGGCCACCGATCAATATGTGAAGGTCACGGTGTCATCATCCATGGCTTGGGTGATGACATAGGCGCCGCCCACGGTCTCCTCGATCTCCGGAATGAGGTCCTTGCCCCAGAGGTCGAGGGTCGGGGTGCAAACCTTGAAATGGACGCCCGCTTCATGCGCGTCCTTGATGAAATCGTAAACCGACTTGCTGCTACCTTCCTGCACGAAAAGCTTTTCCGCCACGCCCTTGACCGCGAGCTCGCCCGCGCGTGCCGTCAGCACCACCGTCACATCGTATTCCATCGCCGCCGCGACGGTCGCCTGGAAAAACGGCGCGCCGAGCTCGGAAGGGTTACGGGGGTCGGTGTTCACCATCATCATCAAAAGCTTGTCAGCCATCGCTATGCTCCGCCCATACGGTCAAAGGAAAGACGCGCGATTGTAACAGCCTGTGCTTATAAAGCCCATAGCTTGAGGCCGCGGCGGGGAGGGCGGAACGACCGGGCCAGGCGCCGGCACGGGGGCCGTCCCTCACAGGTTCAGACTCTTCAGATAGGCGCAGAACTCCTTCTTCAGCTGGGGATGACGCAGCGCGTACTCGACCGTGGCCTCGAGGTAACCGAGCTTGCTCCCGCAGTCGTAGCGCTTGCCCTCGAATTCATAGGCCAGCACCTGCTCCCGCTCGAGCAGCTTGGCGATGCCGTCGGTGAGCTGGATCTCGCCCCCGGACCCCGCCCCGAGATTCTCCAGGAGATCGAAGATCCGCGACGTGAGGATATAGCGCCCGACCACACCCAGGGTCGACGGGGCCTCGGCCGGGGTCGGCTTTTCGACGATCCCCTCCACCCGATGCAGGCGGTCGTCCCAGGGCCTCGTCCTCACGATGCCATAGGAGGCCGTATCCTCGCGGGCCACGTTCTGCACGCCGATGACGGCATTATGATAATGCGCATAGAGGTCCACCATCTGGCGCAGCGCCGAGGGCTGGGCGTCTATAAGATCGTCGGCCAGGATGACCGCGAACGGCGCGTTGCCCACCACCTGCCGCGCGCACAGCACGGCATGCCCCAGGCCCAGGGCCTCGGCCTGGCGGATATAGATGCACGTGACCTCCTTAGGGAGGATGCCGCGCAAGGAGCGCAGGATCTTGTCTTTGCCGCGCACCTCGAGTTCGGCCTCGAGCTCGTAGGCCTTGTCAAAATGGTCTTCGATGGCGCGCTTGCTGCGGCCCGTCACGAAGATGAGTTCAGTGATGCCGGCGTCGATCGCCTCTTCCGCCGCATACTGAATGAGCGGCTTGTCGACGATGGGCAGCATCTCTTTGGGGCTCGCCTTGGTCGCCGGCAAAAACCGCGTCCCCAGGCCCGCCACCGGAAAAATCGCTTTCTTTACAGCTGTCACTGGGCAAAACCCCCATTGCGATGTGCCAAGCCCTTCCCTGGCCACTGCGCCTGATTCTATAGGTAAGGATCGGCACGGCGCCATCCCTCCGCCCCAAGCCTCGCAGACCGCGCCGCTCCCGTCGCGGCGCCCGCGCGCGGCGGGCAGGCCCTGGCGCCGCCGCGCGGCCCCGGATCTTGTCGCAGCCGCTTGCGCAACCACGCCCATGGCCGCTAGGCTTTGAGGTGGCGCGACCCGGCTTCGATCGCCCGCCGGAAGTCTCGCATTATCGCATGACGGAGTCGTCTCACCCACGGGGAGGATAACCATGAGCGGATTGCGAGCTATCATACTGGCCTGTGCCATGATGACCCTGACCAACGCCGTCGCGACGGCCGCGACGTTGAACGATCACGCGGCCCTGGCGGGCCTGCACGTGGCCAAGGCCCTTTTTCTCGTCAACGTCCGCAAGCCGCTCGCGGTCGAGCGCCTGATCCGGGTCATCGGCCTGACCGAGCGGCAGTTACGCGCGCAGAAGGTGACACCGCACATCCTGGTGGTCTTCATCGGGCCCGACGTCGCCTTCCTCACGCGTGATCGGCACGGGATCCCGCCCGCGGAGACACGCGCGGTGGCCGGCCTCCAGAAGGAGATCGGGGGGCTCGCCCGCCTCGGTGTCCGCTTCCAAGCCTGCGGGATCGCCATGCACCATATGCACGTCCCCCCAAGCGCGCTCATCGCGCCTGTGATGCCGGTCCAAAACGGCTTCATATCCGCCATAGCCTATCAGGAAAAAGGCTACGCCCTGGTGCCCGTGAACTGATCCGAGACCCGGTGGCGCGACGGGACCGTCAACGTCCCGGGCCGGGCGTCGCCGCCATCATCGACAAGGAGGTTTGGCATGCGCATGCAAGACATCCGCGGCAAGATCGCGGTGGTGACGGGGGCATCGAGCGGCATAGGCGAGGCGGCGGCGCGGCTCCTGCACGAGGAAGGCCTCGAGGTCGTGGTCTGCGCGCGCAACCGCGACAAGCTCGCGGCGCTCGCCCGTGACCTGAAGGAACGCGTCCACCCAGTGGGCACCGACGTCGGCGACCCCGACCAGGTCGCCGCGCTCTTCGACTTCGTTCGAAACCGCTTCGGCGGCCTCGACCTCTTGTTCAATAACGCCGGCGTCGGCTATCACGCGCCGTTCGCCGACAGCAGGCCGCGTGAATGGCGGCTCACCATAGACGCGAACCTCTATGGCGTACTGAACTGCACCCATGCGGCCATCCCGCTCCTGCGGGGCCGCCCGGGGGCCATGATCTCCACGGTCTCCAGCGTCGGCGGCCGCTACGGCATCGCGGGTTGGTCTGTCTATAACGCCACCAAATTCGCGGTCGTGGGCTTCCACGACGCCCTGCGCAAGGAGTTGGGGCCCGAGGGCATCCGCGTGGCCCTGATCGAGCCGGGCGCGGTCTGGACGCAATGGGGACACAACGTGCCGGCCGAGCAGATGACCGCGCGCCGCGAATCCCTCGACGCCCTGCATGGCGAGGACATCGCCCAGGCCCTCGTATACGCCTTCGCCCAGCCGCCGAATGTCCTGGTCGAAGAGATGCTGGTGCGCCCCGTGCGCCAGATCAGCCCGTGAGCAGGCCCCGGCCCAGATCCGCAGCGCCCCTCATCCGCCGCTCGGCCCCCACCCCGGGCCACGGGCCCGAACGCCCCTGTCGGCCTCTCCGGACCCGTGCTAACCTGGACGCCGATTCATGATCGCATCGGCAAGGGACCTGCGCGCGTTCGTCACTTTTGGCGTGAACCGGGACGGTTGCGCCGCATCCCTTCCAAGCCCCCAGGCCATCGCTCCCCTGTCGGATCGACGTGAGGAGATCGCGCCTGCGGACTCGCTTCACCATGCGACGGTTCCGATAGCATCGCCAACAGGAGGGGCGGGATCAGGCGCTATCCCTCCTCGGTCCGGGGACCGAGGCTTCCCGCGCATACCATGAAAAGACTGATCGTGTCGTTCGCCGTGGCAGGGCTCGCCTTAAGCCCAGTATTCGCCAAACCCCTGAGAGTCCCCCTGAAGGCCGAGAACGGCTCGGGCGAGAGCGGCTACGCCCTGCTCTATCCGCACGGGTCGCGGACACGGGTCGTGGTCCGCATCCACGGCGCCCCCAAGGGTGTGGTGCAGCCGGAGCATATCCACCCCGGGAGCTGCCCCAACATAAACCCGCGCCCCGCCTATATGCTGAAATCACTGCGGCGCGGACGGGCGGTCACCATGATCCACGCGCGCCTGAAGGACCTTCTGAAGAGACCCCTGGCCATCAACGTGCACGCAAGCCACCAGGACATGCAGAAGTCGGTGGCCTGCGGCGACATCCGCGCCCGGTGAGGGGTCTTTGCGGCAGGCGGGGGATGGTCCGGTCATCCTCCGCCTCGCGGGGTGCCCTCCTGGGATCCGCGCCATGACGGATCGCCCGCAGACGAGACCCAGGAGCCGCCCCCCGCCCGCGCGGGCTCCGTCGGGGATGCCCCGTCCCCACCTATCATCCCCTTGAGCGCCGCCGCCAAGGCCTCCTCGTCATCCCGCGCGCACAGATCACGCAGTCGATCCAGGCCTTGCGCAAAGCGCATCGGATCGGCGCACGTCCCGGCTGTGAGCCGGATCTTCGGATGCGCCGTCCCGAGCAGCGCCTCGTCGGCGTAGAAGAGCTCCTCGTAGAGCTTCTCTCCGGGCCTAAGCCCCGTGTAGACGATCTCGATGTCATGCCCGGGGCGCTTGCCCGACAACAGGATCAAC
>JAKAXT010000130.1 GCA_021816425.1 Pseudomonadota bacterium
CACCAGGACCGCGATCAGGGACCGTAAAAGCCGGGTGCGGAGCTCTAGGAGATGTTCGACGAAACTTGCTTCGGCGCTCTCAGACGCCTTGGCCGCCATCACCCTTCCCTATGTTGGATTTATCCGCGCCCGCCCGCGCCGCGGCCCGGCGCCGCCCCCGGCGGCGACGCCTCCTGGCGGGGTTCACCGGCTGCTGCGGGCGGCGCGGGATATCGGGAGAGGCGGCAAGCTCGGGCGGCTCGCGGTCGGGGCTCTCGTCGCCCAGCGCCTGCTGCCAGTCGCGCGGCACCGAGTCATGGATCAGCGCCTTGGTGCGCTGCCATTCTTCGTTCAGCTCGCGCAAGGGCGCCAGATGCTCGGTCCCGACCTGACCGTCGAGGTCTTGCTTCATCTTCGCCACGAACCGCCGCGCACGCCCCACCCAGCGTCCGGCGCCGCGCGCGACATCGGGGAGGTGGCGGGGGTCCAGCACGATAACGGCGACCACGGCGATGATGAGGAGCTCTGAGAAGCTGAAATCGAACATCGGCCTCTGGGCCTAGCCCTTACGGACCTGCGCGGCGTCCGCTGCCTTGGGGGTGCTGGCGGGGCTTGCCTGCCCCTCGATGATGCGCCCGCCGTTGCCGCTCGGCGCAGACCCCGATGTGGTCTCCTCGGGCTTGTCGCCCGCGGATTCCTCCTTCACGGCGCTGCGGAAGCTCTTTATGGCGCTGCCGAGATCGCTGCCGACGTTGCGCAACTTGCTCGTACCGAAGAGCACGATGACGACCGCCAGAATGATCAATAGGTGCCAGATGCTGAACAAATCCATAGCCGCCTCCTAGAAACCGGGCAACCGACCGCCGCCCAGCACATGGATATGCAGATGGGGGATCTCCTGGCCGCCGCCAGGCCCCGTGTTGATGATTGTCCGAAAGCCATCGGTGAGGCCCCCCCGGCGCGCCACCTCTGGCAGGACGGAGACCGCGTGCGCCATGAGCTCGGCGTGCTCGGGCCCCACCTCATTCAGGCTCGGGATGTGTTCCCGCAGTATGACGAGCAAATGGACCGGGGCCTTGGGATATTTGTCGGCAATCACGATGAGCCGCTCGTCCTCATAGAGTCGCGGGGCCGGGATTTGGTTTCCGACGATCTGGCAGAAAATGCATTGCGACATAGACTACCCCTCGTGGCGGCGCGCCTTTTCCTCGATCCCCGACTGCCCCATCCGCCTCTTCAGCTCCGCCAGGATCTGCTCGGGTCCGATGTCCAGAAAGGCCAGCATGACCAGGCAATGGAACCAGAGGTCCGCGGTCTCGTGGATCAGCGCCTTCGGATCGCCCCCCTTGGCGGCGATCACGGTCTCGACGGCCTCTTCCCCGACCTTCTTCAAAATGCCATCCAGGCCCTTCTGGTAGAGCGAGGCCACATAAGACGCCTTGGGATCGGCGCCGACGCGGGCCTTCAGCACGGCATAGAGCTCGGCCAATAGCTCGTCGCTCATTCTACCCCCGATCCGGGCTTCGCGCTGCCCGCCTGTCCGTAAATCTCCTGGGCGGCCTTCAATACCGGGTCGACCGGGACGAAGCCCGCCTCGCGCAGGGGGGAGAAAAAGCAGCTCTCACGCCCGGTATGGCAGGCGATCCCCCCGACCTGTTCGACTTGCAGGAGCAGGGCGTCGCCGTCGCAATCCAGGCGAACCTCCTGTAGACGCTGGATGTGGCCGGATTCTTCCCCCTTGCGCCACAATCGCCCCCGCGACCGCGACCAATAGACGGCGCGGCCCTCGGCGAGGCTCAAGGCCAGCGACTCGGCATTCATCCAGGCGAGCATGAGCACCCGCCCGCTCTTCGCGTCCTGGGCGATGGCCGGCACGAGCCCCTCGTCCGACCATTTCACCTGGGAAAGCCAGGCGGGCTCGGTCATAACCGCACCTCGATGCCACGGTCGGCCATGTAGCGCTTGGCCTCGCCCACGGAGAACTCGCCGAAATGGAAGATGCTCGCCGCAAGCACGGCATCGGCGTGGCCCTCGAGGACGCCCTCCGCCAGGTGCGCGAGCGTCCCGACCCCGCCCGAGGCTATGACCGGCACCGTCACGGCCTCGGCGACCGCGCGCGTGAGGGGCAGGTCGAAGCCGTCGCGCGTGCCGTCGCGATCCATGCTCGTAAGCAGGATCTCGCCCGCGCCAAACGCGCTCATGCGCGCCGCCCACTCCACCGCATCGAGGCCGGTCGGACGGCGCCCGCCGTGCGTGAAGACCTCCCAGCGGCCGTTCACGGCCTTGGCGTCGATCGCCACCACCAGGCACTGCGCGCCGAAGTGATCGGCGGCCTCCTTGATGAAGTCCGGGCGCTGCACGGCGGCGGAGTTAATGCTGACTTTATCGGCCCCGGCATTCAGCAGCCGCCGCACGTCGGCGAGCTCGCGGACACCGCCGCCTACGGTCAGGGGGATGAAAACCTGCGAGGCGATCGCCTCGACCACGGACACCATGGTCTCGCGCCCCTCGTGACTTGCGCTGATATCGAGGAAGGTGATCTCGTCGGCGCCGTCGGCGTCATAATGGCGGGCCGCCTCGACCGGGTCGCCGGCATCGCGAATCTCCTGAAAACGCACCCCCTTGACCACCCGTCCGCAATCGACGTCCAGGCAAGGGATGACCCGCTTGGCGAGCATCAGACCATGGCGCCGCTGCCCGACCGGTCCAACTCGTCGGCCAGGCGCTGGGCCTCGCGCAGAATGAGCTTCCCTTCATACAGGGCACGGCCGGTGATCGCCCCCTGCACACCGGCATCGGCGATCGAGCAGAGCTTGCGGATATCCTCCAGGTTCGCGATGCCGCCGGAGGCGATGACCGGGATCGAGATCGCCGCCGCGAGCCTGCGCGTGTCCTCGATGTTGACCCCGTGCATCATGCCATCGCGCCCGATGTCGGTATAGATGACCGCCTCGACGCCGTCGTCCTGATAGCGGTGCACGAGATCGATGACGTCGTGCCCGGAAAGCTTCGACCAGCCGTCGGTCGCCACCTTGCCTTCCCGGGCGTCCAGACCGACGAGGATGTGTCCCGGGAACTCCGCGCACATGTCGCCCACGAAGTGCGGCATGTTCACGGCCTTGGTGCCCAGGATCACGTAGCGCACGCCGGCGTCGAGATAGGTCTGAATGGTCTCCTCGGTACGGATGCCGCCCCCGACCTGGATCGTGACATCGGGGTAGCTCTGCGCGATCTCGTGGATCACCCGGGCATTCACGGGCTCGCCTGCGAACGCGCCGTTCAGGTCCACGACATGGATGCGGCGGGCCCCTTCGTCGACCCAGCGGCCGGCGATCTCTACCGGGTCGTCGGAAAATATCGTCTCATCGTCCATCCGACCCTGCCGCAGCCGGACGCAACGACCGTCTTTGAGGTCAATCGCTGGAATGATTAGCATTTCTCGGTCCGCCCGTCCCAGGCCATAAAATTCTGAAGCAGGCGCAGTCCCGCGCGCTGGCTCTTCTCCGGATGGAACTGCACAGCGAAGATGTTTCCATAGGCCGCGACCGATGTAAAGCGCACCCCGTAATCCGTGACCCCGACCGTCTCGGGCGCCTCGGCGCTGTCGGCGTAATAGCTGTGCACGAAATAGAACCGGGTCTCGTCTTCGATACCCTCCCAGAGCGGATGGGCACGCACCTGGCGAACCCGGTTCCAGCCCATGTGGGGCACCTTGAGACGCGCGCCCGCCGCGTCGACGGGTGACGAGAAAAGACGCACACTCCCCGCAAGGAGGCCGAGCCCCGCGACGCCTCCCCCCTCCTCGCTCCGCTCATAGAGGGCCTGCAGGCCCAGGCAGATGCCGAGGAAGGGACGTTCGCGCGCCGCCTGTATCACGGCCGCGCGCAAATCATCGCGCACGAGGGCGTGCATGCAGCCCTTGATGGCCCCCTGGCCCGGGAACACGACGCGATCGGCACCGGCGATGGCGCGCGCGTCCGTGGCCAGGACCACGCGCGCCTTGGGGGCGACGTGCTCCAAGGCCTTCGCGACCGAGCGCAGGTTGCCCATACCGTAATCCAGGACCGCAACGGTGGACATCGCCGACTAGAGGCTACCCTTGGTGGATGGAATCTGCGCGCACGCGCGCGGGTCGGGCGCAAGCGCCATACGCAGCGCGCGCCCGAAGGCCTTGAAGAGGGTCTCCGCGACATGGTGCGCATTGTGGCCCGCCAGGACATCGACATGGACGGTCACCTGCGCGTGATTCACGAAGCCGCGCAGAAACTCCTCGATCAAATCGACATCGAAATCGTGTATGCGCGCGCGCGGGAACGTGGCGCGATAGAACAGCCCCGGGCGGCCGGACAGATCCACCACCACGCGCGTCAAGGCCTCATCCAGCGGTACGTAGGCGTGGCCGTAACGAGCGAGCCCCGCCTTGTCGCCCATCGCCTTGTGCAGGGCCTGCCCCAGGGTGATGCCCACGTCCTCCACGGTGTGGTGGGCATCCACCGCGAGGTCGCCCGCGGCCTCGACCGTAAGATCCATGAGGCCATGGCGGGCCACCTGATCGAGCATGTGTTCGAAAAATGGCAGGCCCGTCTTCAGTCGCGCGACACCGCTCCCCTCGATCGCCAGGGTCACCGCGATGTCGGTCTCCAGAGTTTTCCTAACGACGCTCGCCGTCCGCACAACCGTTCCTCTCTTTGAGCCAGGGCCTGGACAGCCTACAAGGCCTGAGCCAAGGCCGCAAGGAAAGCGGCGTTTTCCGCCGGGGTCCCGACCGTCACACGCAGACAGCCCCGCAAGGGGCCTCCGGCGGCGGTCAGGTTCTTGATCAGGATGCCGGCCTCCTTGAGGCGGCCATGGATGCGCTCGGCCTCCTCGGGAACGGGCGGACGAAAGAGCAGAAAGTTCGCCTCGCTCGGCCACACCGTGACCCGCTCCCGCAGCGCCTCGTAGAGGCGGGCGCGCTCGGCGCGGATGCGCGCCGCCTGGTCTGCGAACACGTCCGCGTAATCGAAGGCGAATTCTATGCTCGCGGCCGTCACCGAACTTACGTTATAGGGGAGGCGCACCTTGTCGAGCTCGGCGATCCAACCCCGATCGGCCGCAAGCCACCCGAATCTGAGCCCCGCAAGACCCTGCTTCGACAGGGTCCGCACGACCATGAGCCGCGGCTCGCCCGCCAATGCCCCCATGAA
>JAKAXT010000026.1 GCA_021816425.1 Pseudomonadota bacterium
TCCGCCTATCCAGAGCGTCATGCCAAGAGCGAGGCAGAAAAGGGTCCAGATCTCGGTATGGGTGATGCGCCCCAGGTCCTCCTTCATCCGGGCAAGGCCCGCCTCCGCCCCGGGGATGTCGAGGCCGCGCAGGCGGAAATAGCCGACCACATAGAAATAGACGATCGGCAGGAGCCCCCAGAGCGGCAGGTTGAGCCACGCCCAGCGCGCCCACGAGATCGATATGCCCTGCGTGCTCTTCAGGTAGGCGGCGAGCATCAGGTTCGGGAACGCGCTCGTGAGCATGAGCGGGCCTATGAACAACGGCAAAAGGCCCGCAATGAGGTACATGACCGCGGTATTGATGCGTCGCGACTCCGGCAGCGACTCCTTGCCCTCCATGAAGGACGACACCCCCTTGCACATCGGCAGGAAGAGCGCGCATTCGTTCACCACGGGGAGAAACGGCTTGGTCGCCACCTCGGCGAAGGTCAGCCCGAGCAGCACGCGCGTCGCGCGACTCGAGCGCATCGCCGTCGCCACGGTGAGGGTGATGCGCTTGCCGAGGGGCGTCCCCATCATCACGGCGGCGATCACGAAGGCCCCGGCGGCCAGGAAAAATATGTCGCCGTTGAAGCCCCCGAACGCCGGCTTCACCTTCATGCCCGCCATGAGGACGAGCAGCAGGGGCGACGCAAGCCCCACGAGGGCCTTGGGCAGGGCGTTGGTCACCATGCACACGATGAACCAGAGGAACACGCCGAGCACGGCCTGCCCGGGCCGCGTCAGGCCGTGCAGGAGGGGGCCAAACCGCAGGACGGACAACACGAGGAACGCGGCCCCCAGACCCAGGGCCTTGCGGCCCCTATGCGCCTCCGTGCCCACAGACCCGCCCGGTACCACCGCTTCCCTTTCGACGACCGTTGCCATGACTTTCTCCCTTGTGGTGGATCGCGCCTCTTGCCGGGCCCGACGCCGCGCGTCATGCCCGCCGTTTCCATAAGCGCGTTATTATTTTCAAATATAAACCACGTGAAGGCCCTCGGCGGGCGGATTGCTCACCCTAACCCATCCCGCCTCCGGTGCCAACAAGCGCTCCCGGCCGCGCCCCGTGCCCCTGTCAGGCCCGCGCCGCGCAGCCCTCAACGTCGGGCGATGCCCACTTGCCCGCCGCCGCTGAAATACAGCGTGTTGTTCAGCAGGTGGGAAAGGCCCGCATAATCACGGCGATTGGCCGGCACGAACCGCCGCGCCCCGTAGGCATGCCGCAGGCGGCGCGTCACGGCCTGCCCGGCCGGCGACAGAAGCGCCGCGCGGATGCGCGCCTGGACGGCCGCGGGTATCCGGGGTCCGGCCGATATCGCCTGATTCGGATAGACCGGCGTCCGGTACAGGACGCGCACGGTGCGCGCCCCCTTTTCGTAGAGCTTGAGATTGGCGACCGGCAACACCGTGGCCTTGCAGCGTTTGTCCATGAGACCCTTATAGGATGCGGGCCACCCATGCACGACGACCAGATAGGGCTGGCGCGTTATGTAGGAAAACCGGCTGAGAAGCGACAGGGTCCCGAGATTGGGCGGCGAATTCGCGCACACCGGCCGTCCCGCGAGCTGCGACAGGCGCGTGTACCGCTCGCCCCGACGCACGACCACCGCGAAAACGAACGGCTCCGGGAGCCGAACCAGCGGGGTGTCGCCGAGATAGCGGTCGCGCCAGCTCGTAAAGTGCGGACCATCGAAGATGATGTCGTATTTCCCTTCCGTCATGGCTTGACTGTAAGTAAGCCAGTTCCCCGGTTCCCGGAACACCACCTTGTGGTTTGCCACGCGGCTCAGGAATCGCGCGATGGGCGCATACATGGCCTTCTGCTGCGCAACGGATCCTCGCGGCGGCGCCGTAAATACCCAGGGCTTGCCATTGCCCACGGCCGCCAACCGCCCGCCGGATCCTCCCGTGACCCCCGGGGGCGCCCCCAAATAGGACACATCGATCGCTGTGGGCTTCGCCGTTGCTGTACTCATCGACATGAAAGACATGGCGGCTACGGCGATAAAGAACATGGTGCGGTCTTTCATACACTTCCTCCCTGGACGAGCCGGACATAGGTCCTCATCCTGCTCTGCGAACGTTACCGTTCTGGAATTGTGCCTGTGTCTAAATTTAAACACGCGGCCGATCAACTCTAGACGAACATATTCGCGGCGCGTCCGGCCTCGGACGGGCGGGCCTGCAGGGGCGACAAGCGGACACAACCGTAAGGCCCCCGACCACCCTCGTTCCAGGGTGGTGTCCGGGGCTCTCAGGGAGGCGTCGTCGCCCCGGGGCGCCCCGGGGTCGGGGCGACAAGGGTCGTAGGGGCCGGGATCGAAATGGCGGGCCCGTCGCGCCGCACCGCCACGACCTCCTCCGGGAAGTCGGCCCTGCGGCGCCGCGAGCCCGTCCGCCCCCGAGACCCGACGAAACGCGCAGGGTTGGGAACGGTCCGGCAATCTGCGGGAGGGGCACGGCCCGACGGCCGCGATCGTGAGGGAACTCGACGGCATCCTTTCGCGGATCGGAGCGGGGGGAGGGAGGGTCGCCGAGTCGGCGCGATCGCAGACGCAAGGGCGCCCGGGGGGCTATCGTCCCGCGAGGGCCGAGGGCGAAGCCCCCGCACCCTCCCTTGGGCTACGCGAGCAGCCGGTCTATGTGGGCACGCAAAGCCGCATCGGCGCCGGGTCCGAAGCGCGTCCGCCCCGGGACGAAGCTGTCTGTAAAAAGGTATTCGAACGACTGGCCGCCCAAGCCTACGGCGCCCATGAGGCGGCTCTCGTAGGAATAATCGTCCGCCACCTCGAAAAGCTCGGGCCAGCCGGAGCCCTCCTGCGCCAATGCCGGACCCAGGAAGAGCACTCCGGGCTTGTTCTTCAGGCGCAGCCCGCAGGTCCCGCGCGTGCGGCCCGGGATCGGAACGAAGTCGATCGTGCGCGTCAATTTATGTTGCGGACCGACCCGCAGATCGACGTCCCCCACCCCCTCCTCCTCGGTCGAGACGAGGATGCGCGCGCCGACCGAACGCCACGCATCGAGATCGCGCGCGCCAAAGCGGCTCGGCAGGAACACGAAGCGCAGCGGTGCCACGCGCGTCAGCTCTTCGTAGAGGCGCGCCGCAAACGGTGGCGCATTGACGAGGACGCCGCCCGCGTCACGATCGGCGAGATAGTACACGGCCGGGGGGCCGCTTTCGACGAGCCAGACGGCGCGGCCATGCCACTCGAGCAACCGATCCATCAACGCTCGAGCAGGGGCGCAAGTTCGGTGAGCGCCGACCGGTAGACCTTGCGTTTGAAGGGCACGATCGCATCGATCGGACTCCAATAGTCCACCCAACGCCACTCATCGAACTCGGGAACGGTGGCCCGGTCCAGCCTCACATCGGCATCGCTGCCAATGAGCCGCAACAGAAACCAGACCTGCTTCTGTCCGCGAAACCGGCGCGGCCCGCTCGATCGCTGATAGGCGCGCGGCAGATCATAGCGCAGCCAGCCCCGCGTGCGTCCGCGGATCTCCACCTGCCCGCGCTCGAGCCCCACCTCCTCGTAGAGCTCCCGGTACAGGGCCTCCTCGGCGCTCTCCTTGCGCTGGATTCCCCCTTGCGGAAATTGCCAGCCATCGCAACGGCAGCGTCGCGCCCAAAATACCTGATTCTCGGCGTTGGTGATGATGATGCCGACATTCGGCCGGTACCCGTCGCGATCTATCATATACAACAAGGCGTTAGCTGGTTAGAATGGTGTCCATTTTCACAGAATTCGCCGTCTACGGCAACGCTTGGAGGGGATATTGGCGCTGGCACTCTTTGACCTGGACAACACCTTGCTCTCGGGCGACAGCGATTATGCGTGGGGCCAATTCCTGGTGGCAACGGGGGCCGTCGACGGCGCGCGTTACGAGGAGGCCAACACCCGCTACTACGCCGACTACAAGGCCGGGACGCTCGACATCATGGAATTCCTGGCCTTCGCGCTGGAGCCCCTGCGGCGCCTCCCACGCAGCCAACTGCTTGCCTGGCGGGCGCGCTTCATCGAGGAATGCGTGCAGCCGATGGTGAAGCCCTGGGTGGCTCCGCTCCTCGAGCACTACCGCGCGCAAGGCGCGACGCTTGCGCTCGTCACCGCCACGAACGACTTCGTGACCGCCCCCATCGCCGAGCTCATCGGCATACCGTACCTGATCGCGACCGTGGCCGAAGAGCGGGATGGGCAGTTCACGGGCCGGCCCGAAGGGGTCCCCTGCTTCCAGGGGGGCAAGGTCACGCGCGTCCGCGCGTGGATGGCCGAATACGGCCTATCCTTCGACGACAGCGTCTTTTACAGCGACTCCCACAACGACCTGCCGCTGCTCGAGGCCGTCTCGCGGCCGATCGCGGTCGATCCAGACCCCGTTCTGCTGGACACGGCCAAAGAGCGTGGCTGGGAAATCCTGCGCTCGGAGCCTGCGTCCCGGATGCACTTCGCCTAGGCGAGGGCGCGGCGGACGGGTCGCGGCCCGGGCCGGCGCGCGGCCCCGTCCCGGGGGCGCCGCTCCCTCAACCGAAAACGCCGAAGAGGCGCGCGCCGGCCATCAGCAGCACCACCGCGAGCCAGAAGAGCAGCACCCGCCAGAGCAGGGCCACGGCACGGCGAATATCGGCGGCGTTGACGATGAAGCCATGCGTCGTGGTCGTGCCCGGGGCGTCCTCGTCGTCGGTCTCCTCGCAGGCGCTCATATGCATGGCCCCGAAGCCCGAGGCCAGAAGCGGCCCGCTGTTGATGTCGGACCACATCCCCGCCTGGCGCCGCCAGCAATGCAAGGCATCCTCGAAGCTCCCCATGATGCCGTAGCTCAAGGCCGTGATGCGCGCCGGGACCCAGCCGAGAACGTCATTCAAGCGCGCGGCCGCCCACCCGAACTCGGCGTACTGGGGGCTGCGATGCCCCCAGAGACGATCGAGCAGCACCGCGAGCCTCTGCAAAACGACCGCCACCGGCCCGAACAGGACGAACCAGAAAAGCGGCGCCATGATCGCGGCATTGGCCTGCTTTAGGATCGCCTCGACCGCCGCCTGGGCGATGGAGGATTCGGTCAAATCCCCGCTGGTCTTGGTCGTCATGGCCTCGAGATGGGTCGCCGCCATGAGCACATCCCCCGACTCGAGCGCCTCCGAGACCGCCGCCGCCTGCTGTGTGAGCCGGTAGAGGTCCATACAGAGATAGAGGACGAGGATGTCGAAAATGTAGACGAGCGAGTAACTGATATGGCTCAGGACATAGCGAATCAGTGCCACGCCCAGCATCACGGGTCCCGCCACCACGATCACCGTGGCGAGCCCCTGCCCGCGCGTGCCCGCGTTGAAGCGCTGCTCGACGCTACGCGCCCAATCCTCGTACCAGAGGAAGGGAGGGATGCGGCCGCGGTCGGGAAACAAACGATCCAACGCGACTGCGAAAAGAATGATGATCAACGTAACGGCCATGCTTACCCCTCCCCTCCCCGCATCCCGTCCACCCGTGAGCGCAGCGCGTCGCGGTACTGGGCCCAGTCGAAATGAGGCCCCGGGTCCGTCTTACGTCCCGGGGCGATGTCCGAGTGCCCATAGACCCGTTTTTCGTTGATCGCGGGATATCGGTGCAAAAGCGCCTCCGATACCGCCACGAGCGACCGATACTGAGCCTCTTCGAAGGGGCCATGATCGGTCCCCTCGAGTTCTATGCCAACCGAAAAGTCGTTGACCCTCTCGCGGCCCTCGCAGCGCGAAACCCCCGCGTGCCACGCCCTGTCCTCGAAGGACACGAATTGCATGATCTCGCCATCGCGCCGGATGAAGAGGTGCGCGGAGACCCGCAGCCCCTCGAGATCCGGATAGCCGCGCGGACTCACGTCCAGCTCATTCATAAAAAGACGCTCCACATCCGGCCCCCCGTAGTGCCCCTCGGGCAGACTGATGGAATGGATGACCAGTACCTCGACCCCGACGCCGGCCGGACGGGCATCGCGATTCGGAGAGACCTTGCGCGCCACTCCATGCAGCCAACCCCGCCCATCGATCGCATAAGTCATAAGGACCGCCACTTCGATGTCCTGCGCCCCATTGTAATGCCTCCAACCCCGCGCGTTAATCCGCGTCCGGTCGATGCCCGGCATGCGACGCGCGCCCGCCACCTGTCATGTGGCCGCGCCGGCGGCAACGGCGTAGACCCCCGCGCGCATCATCTCATCCAAGACCGTCAGGAACGCCTCTCCGGGACGGCTGAGCGGCCCCTGATAGACCACCGACAGGACTTGAACGATGCGTGGCGCGACCGGCCGGGTGCACAGATCCGGCGGCGTCGTCGACAGGGCCGAGACGAAACCCACGCCCAGTCCGCAGCGCACCGCCTCGCGGACGGCGGCGCCGGCGCTGAACTCGTAGCGGATCTCGGGCTCCAGTCCGGCCTGGCGAAAGGCGACCTCCACACGATCCCGCGTGCCCGATCCCGGTTCGCGCCACACGACCGATACCCCGGCGAGTTCGGCAAGGGCCACGGGCTCGTGCTCGGGCCTTTGGGCAAGGGGATGGTCGACGCTCAGGAGGATGCGGATGTCGGTCTCGATCAAGGTCTGGGCCCTGAGGCCTCGGCCTGCCTCCGCAACCACCGTATCCTCGACGAACGCCAGGTCCGCCACGTCCAGGCGCTTACGGGCCTCCTCCGAGTTTCCCGACTGGAGGCGCACGGCGATCATGGGGTAGCGCTTCTGAAACACCGCCATGGCGCGCAGCAACAGGAACTCGGCGTTGGTCTGGCTCGCCACCAGCAGCAGGCTCCCCTGCATGAGGCCCTGCACGTCGCTCTGAAGGGTCTCGGCGTCGGCCAGCGCTGATTCGATCTGAGAGGCCACGCGCAGCAGGCGCTTTCCCAGGGGCGTGGGCGTCACGCCTCGCCCGTGGCGCCGATAAAGCGGCTCGCCAAGCCAGTCCTGAAGGCGCTTTAGCTGATTGGAAACCGCAGGCTGCGTCAAACCGAGGGCGTCGGCGGCGGCATTGATGCTCCCCATGCGCGCCACCATCGTCCAAGTCAAAAGCAGTTGAGGGTCGGGCCTTGCCATGACACACCGCTCTAATGGCCATCAGGGCCGTAGACCGACTCTACACCGCCATCCGGCAGGCGGCTATCTTGACAAGGCGGCGGTCTCCCGACTCGCATTTTGCGCGCGCCGCAGGGATCGGAGCGGACCCGGTGGCATAGGGAGGCGATCGCGGCCCCGGCGCCGCGCCCCAGGACCGGGCGTTCCGGCCGATGGCGCAGGCCCCCCGCGCCCGGCAGCCGCGCCGACCTCCGGCATGCGTACCGCTCTTCTGGTCTTTCCCGCCCGACCGCTTTACGATAGCGGCCGACGAGTCGCCGGGTCCGCCAGGGAGGGCCGCCCCGTGGACAATCATGGGCAGGGATCCGCAAGGCAACGCCACTCAAAAAAAAATGGGCGGCTGGATCGGGGAGTGGCGTGGAACCCTTTTTTTTAGGACTGATCGTAGGCATCATCACATCCGCGCCGATAGGGCCTGTGGGCCTGCTGACCATCCAGAGGACCCTGACCCACGGGCGCGTCTCGGGCGTACTGAGCGGCGCCGGCGCCGCCATGGCCGACGCGCTTTATGCCGGCATCGCCGGGCTCAGCCTGAGCGTCGTCGCCAATTTTCTCGCCAGCGCGCGCGTATGGATCCATCTGGGCGCCGGCATCCTCTGTCTCTGGTTCGGGGCCCGCGCGCTGTTCTTTCGGCCCCTGCGGCGCACCGCGGCGCGCGGCTATGGCGGGCCGGGGATCACCTGGACGTTCGTCTCCTCGCTCCTGCTCACCCTCGCAAACCCGCTCACGATACTGTTCTTCATCGTCGTGTTCACGACCCTGCAGCTGGACCACCCGAACCCTCTGCGCCTGCTGTCGCTGGTCGCCGGGATCTTTTCTGGCTGCCTGCTCTGGTGGGTCGGCCTGACCCTCGCCACGGCACGGCTCCATACGCGGCTCGAATCCCGGACGCTCACAGTCATAAATCGCGTCTCGGCGACCTTCATCATCGTTCTCGGGCTCATCTCTCTCGGAAGCGTGGGCCACGTTCTCCTGAGCGCTCACGCGCGGACACCCTAGCCATCCGCTTTCGGGCGCGCGTCGATCGGGCCGGCCGCCCGCGCACCGCATGCCCGCGCCGATGTCGCGGCGCTTTTCTGAAGACGCGAGATACGCCACAATCCCCGTGCAGGGACGCGACCCGCCCCCCTTCGGAGGCCCATGGGGGCCCGCCGACAAGGTCGGGATCACAAGGAAGACGATGCATCGCGAGCGACAGCACCGGACCGAGCCTGGCCTCTTTGCCGCGTCTGGCCCCACGCCGGGCCTTGGGGGGCGGTCCGACACGCCCCTGAGGACCGCGCTTCTCGAAGAACAGCTCCGCATCTTCTGCCGGAATTACGGATGGCAGGTTCTCGCCAATCTCGCGGTCGCGAGCGCCTGCCTCCTACTGTTCGCGCGGCCCGTGCCGACCCTGGAGAAGACCTTGTGGTGGCTCGGACTGGCCACCAACGGCCTCCTGCGGTTCTTCCCGACATCGCTCCTCGGTCCCGACCGAGGGCTCGACGCAAGCCGCCGCCACGCGCGCCTCGTCGCCCATCTCTTCGTGGACGGACTGCTGTGGGCACTCCTGATCATCGCGGTACCCTATCCCCGCGCCGGCATAAACCCGCCGTTCCTCGTGGCCATCGTAACCGGGCTTACCGCCGGACCCATCCCCTTCCTGAGCCTGCTCGCAGGCGGCTACGAGGCCTTCGCCATCCCGCCCGTATTGGCGCTCGCCTGGCGGGAATTCACGGGCCATCACGGCCTCATGGCGATCGCCATGGCGCTCACGATCGTCATGTTGCAGATGGTCGCCACCCAGGTCGCGCGCCTAAACGGCGTCGCGGCGCGCGAACGCATACTGCGCGATTTCCGGCTTCATGGCCTGCTGCGGCGCTCCAAGCGGCGGGAAGCCGCCGTGCGCACCCTGCTCGAGGCCTCGCCCGATTTGATCGGCCTGCTCGACGATGGCGGCCGCTGGCAACTCGCCAATCGCGCCATGCTGGAGGCCTTCGGGTTCGAACGCGAAGAGCTGATCCACGTCGACCCCGATCAGGTGCTGCGGCGCGCGGGGGATACCCCGACGCGCGACGGCCTCAGCGAGTTCATGCGCACCGAGCCCGCGGGCCCCGTGCGCGAAGAGGTCCTTTTACGGCGCGCCCACGCGACACCGCGCGTACTCGATCTGCTGCGCTGCCGTCTCCCGGGGACCGTGGGCGGCGGCTCGCTGCTCATGGGCCGCGACATCACGATCCAAAAGCGCGATGCCCTGGCCCGCCAACTGCGGGATCGCCTGACGGACGCTTCACTGCGCGGGGAGAGCCCGGACACCGCGCTAGGCGCGATCCTAGACAGCATAGCCGAGCACCTCGATCTCCTCTGGATCGCGATGGCCCGTATCGATGGAACGGGAAATCCGTCGAGCGTGGCCCAGGGCGGCCGCCTGCACCTGGACCCGCAGGACGCCCTCACGCTCGCCTTCACGCCGGCCGACCCCCCTTACCGCATCGTCTACCCCCTCACCCACAACGGCCGCCACTACGGCACGATCGCCTATCGGCCGACGGTCCCCGAGGCGCTTTCGCAAGAGGCCAAGGACTGGCTGGCGCAGGTCTCCTGGGATATCAGTGCCGTGTGCGAGCTCGATACGGCCCAGACCCGGCTGCGGACTTTGGCCCACTACGACGAATTGACCGGGCTCCCCAATCGCGCCTGCTTTCTGCGCCGGCTCGGGGAGGCCATCGAGGCGACGGCGCGCACCGACACCCTGTTGGCGGTGCTGTTCATCGACCTCGATCGTTTCAAGGACATCAATGACTCGCTGGGCCACGCGGCCGGCGACCGCCTGCTGCTCGAAGTGACCGCGCGCCTGCGCCAGACGGCACGCAGTGGCGACGTCGTCGGGCGGCTGAGCGGCGACGAGTTTGCCGTGCTCCTGCAAGACACCGCGCGCATGGAGGACATCGAAAATATCATTGCGCGGTTCCTCGCGGCCATGAGGTCGCCCGTGCGCATCGACACAGACCAGGTTACGACCCAGGCGAGCCTAGGTCTTACGGTGTTTCCCTTCGACGAGAGCGATGCTCAAGGTCTTCTGCGCCATGCCGACCTGGCCATGTACGAGGCCAAGCGCCAGGGGCGCAACCGCTGGTCACTGTTCGAGCCCTCCCTCGATCACGCCACGCGCGACCGCCAAGTCCTTCAAAAAAGACTGCGCGAGGCCCTGGCCCAGGACTCGTTCATGCTTCATTACCAGCCGCAGATCGAGATGCGCACGGGCCGCATCACCGGCATGGAGGCGCTGTTGCGCTGGCGCGACCCCGACGAGCAGCCGCAATCCCCGGAGGTCTTCGTACCGATCGCCGAGGAGTCGGGGCTCATCGTGCCGCTTGGCGAGTGGGTGCTTCGGGAGGCGTGTCGGCAACAGAAGCGCTGGATGGAGCAAGGGATCACGCTCCAGATCGCCGTGAACCTGTCGCCCACCCAATTCCAGGACCCCGAGATCCATCATCGCGTATGCGAAGTCTTGCGCGCGAGCGGGACGGCCATGCACCACATCGCCCTGGAGATCACGGAACGCGCGGCCTTTGCCGATCCCGCCCGGGCCCGGCGCACGCTGGACGCCTGGCACAAGCGGGGTCTGCAGTTCGCGATCGACGATTTCGGGACGGGCCAGGCCTCGCTCAGCTACCTGACCGATCTGCCCGCGGCGCTGATCAAGATCGACCGCGCCTTCATCGCTCCGCTCCCCGGGGATCCACAGCATCGGGCGATCGTCGAAGGGGTCATCCACATGGCCCATCGACTGGGACGCCCCGTCCTCGCGGAGGGCGTTGAAACCCGGGAGCAATGGGACTGGCTGAAGGCGCAGGGCTGCGACCTCGCCCAAGGCTACGTGATCGCGCGGCCCATGCCACCCGAGGCGGTGCCCGAATGGCTCGCGGCCGGGCCGCCCGATCTCGCCTCGAGCCATGGGCGGGGGACCGTCGTCGCATCGGCACAGGCCCCGGGCCCCCTCTAGGTGGACTGCCGCCGGAAAGCCGAGGACAAAAGGTGCCGTGCCCGCTATCCTTGCATGTATCCATGATGCCGACCCCGACCGCGCCCTTCCAGTCCGCAAACGAAAGCACCAAGCGCGCCAGGCTGCGAGCGGCCCGCCTGCTCGCCGTGGGCCTGCTGGTCCTGGCCGGCGCGACCTACGCCATAGCCCGGTACTTCCGCCCCGGGCACCCATGGCTCGGCTTCCTGGCCGCCTTCAGCGAGGCGGCCATGGTGGGCGCCCTGGCCGACTGGTTTGCGGTCGTGGCGCTCTTCCGCCACCCCTTCGGCCTTCCCTTGCCCCATACGGCCATCATCTCCGCCAACAAGCGGCGCATCGCCGACAGTCTGGGGGAATTCATCCAGTCCCGGTTTCTTTCGACGGACAAGGTGCTCGAGGGGATCCGCGCCTTCGCGCCGGGGCGGCGGATCGCCAAATGGATCGCCCGCCCGGAAAATAGCGCGCGCATCCAGGCCTTTCTCGGCCGTGCCCTAAAACGCGTTCTGGAGTCGATCGATCGCCAACAGGCGCGCGATTTCCTGACCCACGCCATCGCCTCCGGGCTCGATACCCTGGATGCCAGCACCCTCGCCGCCCAGGTCCTGCGCGGACTCTCGGAAAACCGCCGCCATCAATGGCTGCTGGACGAGGCCCTGGAACAGCTCTATCGCTTCCTCCAGCACGAGGACGTCCGACAGGAACTCGTGCACGCCATCGCCCGCCACATGGAATTCGTGCCCTCGACCCTGAATCTCGATGAACGCCTGGGCCGCGCCATCCTTCAGCGCCTCTACGATGCCCTCCAGACCGTACTGCAAGCCGTACGCGAGGATCGCGACCACGTCCTGCGCAGACGCTTCGACGAAGTCGTGATGGATATCGTCGACAAGCTCATGAGCGACGAGGCGTTCCGGGCGCGCATGAAGACCATCCAGACGGAATTGCGCCACAATCCCGAGATAGGATCGGCCTTTTCGGCCCTATGGGACGAGCTCCAGCGCTGGCTCACAGGACAGCTCGACCAGGCCGACACGCCGCTTTCGCGCAGGCTCGCCACGGCCGTCGACGAGCTCGCCGGGACGTTCGCCAACAGCCCCCGGTCGCATGCCTGGGTGGACGCCCAGATCGCTTTCTTCGGCCCCCCCCTGATCGAAAGGTATCGGCGCACGCTGGGGCTTTTCATTACGGCGCAGGTGAACTCCTGGAACGACGCCTTCCTCGTCGATCAGATAGAACTCAACATCGGACGTGACCTGCAATTCATCCGCATCAACGGCACCCTGGTGGGCGGCCTCGTCGGTCTTTTGATCCATGCCCTCACCCGCCTCCTCGCCTGAGGCGCCCCACCGCGATGGCGCGCGCAGGCCCGCTCCGGCATCCGCCATTCCATGGCATCCCCCTGAGCCGCGCGCCTCGGCGCGGCGCGCCGGCCGCGCGGCCCCAAGCCCGGACTTGGGCCGCAACGCCGGTTCGCGGTATCATGGAGCCGACACGGGAGGAGTTTTTCGATAAGACAGGGAACAACCGGCGTCGGGCATGCTCAAAGCCATCAGTGCGCTTGAGGGGTGCTGCCGGCCTTCCTTGCCAAAGGACCGGAAACCCCGGTCTCGGCGATCCGCCTGCCGGAAGGCTGCGCCGGACGTTGCTGAATCATTCTACGAGGAGATCGACATGGGTCACTTGAAAGACCGGCCGCACCGGCGTCGGTGGAAATCGGTTGCGCTCGCGATGGGGTTTGCGGGGGGCATCGCCTGCCAAGGGGCGTTCGCCGCGCAACCGATAGTCGGGCTGCCGGATTTCACGCCGATCATCCAGCATTACGGGGCGGCCGTGGTGAACATCAGCAGTACCAGCACAAAACTGGTGAGGGGCTCGACTCCGGTCAACCCGCTGCCGCCGAACTCGCCGTTCTATCCGTTCTTTCAGCGCTTCTTCTCGGGGCCGAATGCCGCACCCTCTCAGAAAGAGAAGGTGGAGTCGCTCGGGTCGGGGTTCATCATAAGCCGCTCTGGTTACATCGTGACCGCCGCCCATGTCGTACGCGGGGCCACCCACATCGTCGTGGGGCTCTCCAACCACCACGTCTACAAGGCGAAGCTCGTGGGCCTGTCGGTTCGCTATGACACGGCGCTCCTGAAGATCAAGGGCCACGACCTGCCGACCGTGCCGCTTGGCGACTCGGATCATCTGCAGGTGGGCCAGTGGCTCCTGGCCGTGGGCGCACCCTTCGGCTTCTACAATACCGTCACCCAGGGCGTCGTAAGCGCGGTCAACCGGCCGCTCTCCGATGACGAATACATCCCCTTCATCCAGAGCGATGTCCCCATCAATCCGGGCAATTCGGGCGGCCCGCTCTTCAACATGTCAGGCGAGGTGGTCGGCATCAACGACCAGATCTACACCAGCAACGGCGGCTATATGGGGCTGTCGTTCTCGATCCCGATCAACGCCGCCATGCGCGTCGTGAATGCGCTCGAGCACCACCAGGCCATCCGCTTCGGCTGGCTTGGCGTCGATGTCCAGGGCGTGAGCGCCGAGATGGCGCGCGCCATGCGCCTGAAGGAGCCGGTCGGCGCGCTCATCGCGAGCCTCGCGCACAACGGCCCGGCGGCCAAAGCCGGCCTGAAGCCCGGGGACGTCATCATCACCTACGACAACAAACCCGTTTATAGCGTGGGCCAGCTGCCGCCGCTCGTCGGCAACACGAGCCCCGGCACGCGCGTGCCGGTCGGCATCATGCGCAAGGGTCATCCGCTCACCATCCGGGTGCGCGTGGGCACGCTCCCGAAGAACCTGCGCCATGCGCCGAGCCGCAACGTCACGCTGACGCGCCTGCACATGGAAGTGGGTCCGCTCACCCACGAGGCCCTCAACGACATGGGGATACACCACGGCGTGGTGGTCTTGAGCGTCGATCCGGGTCCGGCCCAGAACGCGGGGATCGCCCCGGGGATGGTCGTCCAGGAACTGAATGGCACGCCCATCACCTCGCCAAGCCAGATCGCGCATCTGGTGGCGAACCTGCCGGCCCATACCCCGATCCCGGTGCTCGTCCGCCGCGGCAAGGAAAGCGCGTACATCGTCGTCACATTGCCGTAAAGTCGCCCGGCGCCCCCTGAGCGGGGGCGCCGGCCCGCCTTTGGCCGCAGGACCGGGCGGTCCCGCGATCCTCAGAGCAAGGGCATCACAACAGCACCCGTTCGATGCCGCCCGCCTTCGCCGCGTCCGCGAAACGCTGCTGCCAGCCCTCGCCCAGACGCCTGTTCGCCACCTCGACTACGATATAATCCGCATCGAGACCCGTATCCTCGCGATAACGGCTCAATCCCTGAAGACATGCCGGGCATGACGTGAGGATCTTGACGTCCGTCGCCGCCTCCGGCCCCGCCCCTTCGTTCAGGGACCGCAGCCCCTTCTTCAGTTCCTCCTCCTTGCGGAAGCGGACCTGGGTCGCGATGTCCGGACGCGCCACCGCGAAGGTGCCGGCCTCGCCGCAGCAACGATCCGACGCGGTCACGGGACTCCCCACGAGCGCGGCTGCCACCGCCAGGGGGTTATGTGTCTTCATCGGCGTGTGGCAGGGGTCGTGGTACATGTATCGCACCCCCTGGACGCCCTCCAGGGACACCGACTTCTCCATCAGGTATTCGTGGATGTCGAGCAGCCGGCACCCCGGGAAGATCTGCTCGAACTCATACTTCAGGAGCTGATCCATGCAGGTCCCGCACGAGACGATCACGGTCTTTATGTCGAGATAATTGAGCGTGTTCGCGACGCGGTGGAAGAGCACGCGGTTGTCGGTCGTGATCTGCCGGCCGCGGGCGTCCTCGCCCGCGGCGGTCTGCGGATAGCCGCAGCAGAGATAGCCCGGGGGCAGCACGACCTGCGCCCCCACCTCATAGAGCATGGCAAGCGTGGCAAGCCCCACCTGGCTGAAGAGCCGCTCCGAGCCGCAGCCCGGAAAGTAGAACACCGCATCCGACTCGTCGTTCACCTTGGCCGGATCGCGCAGAATGGGCACGGTCTTCGTGTCCTCTATGCCAAGCAGTGCCCGCATGGTCTGACGCGGCACCCCGCTTGGCAGGGGCTTTTTCAAAAAGTGGATCACTTGCGCCGATATCGGCGTCTTGCCGGTGGTCGCCTTCGGGCGCGCGGGCTTGCCGACCGAGGGCAGCTTCACCGCCACCTCGTGCCCCCATCGCTGCGCCTTGAACCCCCACTCGACGAGCCCCTTGCGCAGGGCGTGGATCGTACCGGGATCGGTGGCGTTCAAAAACGCCATGGACGCCCGCGTGCCCAAGGCCATGCGCTTATGGCCCCGCGCGCGCAGGATCTCGCGCATGCGGATGGACACGTCGCCGAAGTCGATATCGACGGGACAGGGGTTCAGGCACTTGTGGCACACCGTGCAGTGGTCCGCGATGTCGTTCATGCCATCGAAATGGTGGACCGAGATACCGCGCCGCGTCTGCTCCTCATAGAGGAAGGCCTCGATGATGAGGCCGGTCCCGAGTATCTTGTTGCGCGGCGAGTACAGGAGATTGGCGCGCGGCACATGCGTCGTGCAGACCGGTTTGCACTTGCCGCAGCGCAGGCAATTGCGGATCGCGTCGTTCAAGGCCCCGAGCTCGCTCCGCTCTAGGATCAAGGCCTCCTGAGAGACGAGGCGCAAGGAGGGCGTATAAGCCCGCTCGAGGCCCGAGCCCGGCATGAGCTTGCCGCGATTGAAGTGTCCATGCGGGTCCACGCGGCGCTTATAGGCCGCGAAGGCCTCTATCGCCTGAGGCTCCAGGTAACGGATCTTGGTGAGGCCTATGCCGTGCTCACCCGATATCACGCCCCCTAGGTCCACCGCCAGGCGCATCACGCGCTCGACGATGCGATCGGCCTCCCGCATCATCTGGTAGTCGTTCGAGTTGACCGGAATATTCGTATGGACATTGCCGTCGCCCGCGTGCATGTGGAGCGCCACGAAGAGCCGCTTGGTCAACACCTCGGCATGGATGGCCTCCAGGCGATGGCGGACTTTCGCCATCTCCTGCCCCGCGAAGATGTCCTGCAAGACCCGGTCGACCTCGACCCGGTACGAGATCCGCAGCACGCGCCGCAAAAGCAGTCCGACGAGAGGCTCGTTGGGCCGCGCATGGGCCAGGTGGTCGGCTTCCAGCAAATCGGCGCAGGCGCTCGCCGGAACGTCGAGGCCCGCCAATATCCCCGACCACCGCTCTGCGACCCCGCGCAGGTACGTCACCGCCGCCTCGGTCTTGGCGGCGAGGATCGCCGCGCTTTCCACGCTCGGCTCATACTCGGAGGCCGCCGCGGGCCCGGGCTCCTCCGTCAGGTAGGCGATGACCGCCTCCACGGTCGTGATCTTGTTCGTGAGCGACTGTTCGATGTTGATGCGCTCGACACCCTCGCTGTAATCAGCGAGACGCTCGATGGGTATCACCACGTCCTCGTTGATCTTGAAGGCGTTGGTGTGCGCGGCGATGGCCGCGGTCTTGGCGCGATCGGCCCAGAAGCGCCGCCGCGCCTCATTGGTCACCGCGACGTGACCTTCACCCCCGCGGCCATTGGCGATCCGCACGATGGCGGCCGCCGCCTCGCCCACGCGCCGTTCCTCGTCGCCCGCGATGTCGCAGAGCAGGACCATCTTGGGGCGTTCCCGGCGGGGCGCCTTGGTGCTGTAGCGCACGGCCCGCAGGTAGCGTTCATCCAGATGCTCGAGCCCGGCCAGCATCACCCCGGACACGGTGTCCGGATAGGCCTTGATCGCCGTGATCGCCGACACGGCCTCGCGCAGGTCGGTGCCGAAAAACTCGAGGCACACGGTTCGCAGGTGTTTTGGCTTCTCGTGCAGAATAAAGACCGCCGACGTGATGATGCCGTCGCACCCTTCCTTCTGGACGCCGGGCAGGCCCGCCAAAAACTTGTCCGTCACATCCTTCCCGAGACCCTCCTTGCGCAAGGAGCGCCCCGGCATCCGCAAGGTCTCGGCGGGCCCCCTGGGCGTCGCGCCATCGGGGCCGAAGCGCCGCACCTGGAACACCACCTCGTCCTGCTCATGGATCTTGCCGAGGTTATGGTTCTCACGCTCGACTGTGAGCCACTCGCCGCTCGGCGTCACCATGCGCCAGGAGGCGAGATTGTCGAGGGTCGTGCCCCACAGCACGGCCTTCTTGCCGCCGGCGTTCATCGCTACATTGCCGCCTATGGTGGAGGCGTCTTGCGAGGTGGGATCGACCGCGAACGAGAGGTCATGGGCCTCCGCGACCTCGGTGACCCGCAGGGTCACGGCGCCGGCGCCGGCGTGGATGGTCGGCACGCTCTTCGCGACGCCCGGGAGCGCCTGCCATACCACCTCGCCCAGACTGTCGAGCTTCTCGGTATTGATGATCGCCGTGTCGGCAAAGAGCGGGACCGCGCCCCCGGTATAGCCCGTGCCGCCGCCCCTCGGGATGATGGTAAGGCCAAGCTCGATGCAGCCTTGGACTATGCCCATCACCTCTTCTTCCGTGTCGGGATTGATGACCACGAAGGGCAACTCGACGCGCCAGTCGGTGGCATCGGTCACATGCGCCGCGCGCGCGTAGGCGCTGAAGTCGATATTGTCGCGCCGGGTGACCCGCGAGAACACCCGCATGGCCTTCTTGCGCTGGACGCGCTCCCGCGGGAAGCCCTCCTCGAAGGTGTGTACCGCAGCGCGCGCCGCGGTGGCGAGCGCCAAGGCCTCGGCGTTCCCCTGCGCCCGCTCGACGATCTGGTCCAGCCTATGGTGCAGGGCCGATATGAGCTGCGCAAGCCGCCCCTCGTGACGCAAGAGATCGTCCTGGATGAAGGGGTTGCGGCTTACCACCCACATGTCGCCCAGGACCTCGAACAGCATGCGCGCGGACCGTCCGGTCACGCGCGCCCCGCGCAGGGCGTTTAGGGTCTCCCACATCTCCGCGCCCAGGAATCGCATGACGATCTCCCGGTCGGAAAAGGACGTGTAGTTGTAAGGGATTTCCCGGATCCGGGCGGTGGACGATGGGCTCATGGGATGCTTAAAGCGGCGCGTAGCCGGGTCGTTTCGGTCAGGCATTTTAGCACGAACGCGCCCGCGCGCCGCCCCGGGACCTCAGACCACGGTCTTGCGCCCCGCCACGCTCAGGAGCCGCCGCTCGCGCAGTGCCTCCACCACACGCAGCACCCCGCCCCCAACGTCCTCGCTCTCGGTCCGTATGCGGACATCCGGTGCGAGCGGTTTTTCATAGGGATCGTCGACGCCGGTAAAGAGATCCAGGTCGCCTGCCAGGGCGCGCGCGTAGTGGCCCTTCGGGTCGCGCGCCACACAGGCCCTAAACGGCGTATCCATATGGATCTCGAGGAAGGCGCCGCCCGCCTCCTCGACCAGGGCGCGCGCCTTCAGCCGGCCATCGCGGTAGGGAGAAACGGCCGCCACGATGGCAATACCGCCGTGCCGCGCGATGAGGCTTGCGGCGTATCCGATACGACAGACGTTGTCGTAGCGGTCCTTGCGCGTGAACCCCACCCCTTGCGACAGCAGGGTACGCACGACATCCCCGTCCAATACCGTCACAAGGCGCCGGTCGTGCGCATCGAGCTCGGAAGCCACCGCGCGACTCAAGGTGCTCTTGCCGCTCCCGGGCAGTCCGGTAAACCAGAGCGCGAGCCCGCCGCCCGCCCCCGCCGCCGATCCCATCTGTGATAGACTCGTCACAAAAGCACCTCCAAGTGCCGCTTCCCGCGCTTCCCGCGCTTCCCGCGCTTCCCGCCCCGGTCTGCGCCGCCGTCCCCCGGGGACCGGTCGAATTTAACACACGAGGCGGCCGCGCGACG
The DNA here is from genome assembly GCA_021816425.1 of Pseudomonadota bacterium. Classification (GTDB taxonomy): domain Bacteria; phylum Pseudomonadota; class Gammaproteobacteria; order Acidiferrobacterales; family Acidiferrobacteraceae; genus Acidiferrobacter. The sequence goes on from JAKAXT010000026.1 coordinate 18,968, forward strand.
CCCTCCTTCCTGCGGACCGCCCGAGGACCGCGGCGCGCCGCCCGCCCCCCCTATCCGATGGAAAGGCCCGCGACCCCGGTTGCGACAGCCGACCGCATTTCCCCCGAACCCCCTCCCGAAACGGAGATTCGCATGGCCTGCCGACGACCCGCGGCGCTTTTCGTGTCGACCCGCGGCGCGCCACCCATCGCCGGCCCCGCCTCCATAACGACCACCCAGGCGCTCCGGCCTCTCCTGGCGGGCCAGGGGCCGGCCCGCGCGGGCGCAGAGCGCGACCGGCGCCCATACGCATGCGCCGGCGCAAGATGCCCCACGGCGGACCACGAGCGGATGACTGGCTTACGCATGGCTCCACAGCACAACGGCGCCGCGCCCGGAGGCGCCCGTCGCGACCGGCCCGTGCGGCTCCAAGGCCGGGGCGGGTGCCGGAAACGCCCTCCCCCGAGGCGAAAAGCCCGCGCTTGCGCTACGGTCCTAGGGGCCCGCGGGCGCGGCGACGGGCCTCGCCCGCCGCGCGAACTCGATCCGGAGGCTTGCGAATCATGCGCGCCCCCGGCGGGTCCGATCCCGGGCAGGAGGGGCGGCGGCGCGGCCTTTGCGCGGACGGCCCGTCAGAAAACGACCTGGCCGCCCACGCCCGCGCCCAGATTTGCGCTGCCTTTGCTCAAGCCCTTGTCGATGTATACCTGAAAGCCGCTGCCGGCGGCCGTGACATTGTAGTTCCAGGCAAGAATCGCATCCGAGGGCCCCGCGTAGCCCACCTGTTCGGACTGGCTTCCGGCATACATCGCCGTGATGACGTTGCGCGGGGTGGCGGCGATGCTGACACCGGCGTCGTAGGTGGCGATGTTCCGCAAGCGCTGCCCCGGAGGGCTTCCCACGAAGCGGTAGCCGACATGCGCGAACGGGAACACGTTGACGCCGATGGTCGTATCGAGCCCGAGCCCGACCTCATAGTCATTGCGGCCGGTACCGAGACCTTTCGCCGCCGAGGCGGTGCCGAACTTGACCTTGGCGTAGGGCACCAGGGCGGGCCTCAGGCCTCGTTCCGGAATGGCGGTGAAGTGCCCGGCGAGCCACATATCCCCAAGGCCGCGCGCGGTGATCGTGTGGGTGCTTTGCGTATGCGCCGACAAGGTCGCGTTCGTGAGCTTCGCGCCGGCCGGCAGGTTCGATACCGCGATATAGGGGATGGTGAGCTTGAGCCGCATGCGCGGGGTCTTGTACTGCACATAGGTCGGGTCGTAAAAGATCCCGATCGTCCGCGGGGTGCCAAAGCGGCCCTGGTAATAAGACGGGACATTACCGATCGTCCAGGGGTGGGCCGCCCACGCCGACTGACTCACCAGTACCGCCCCCAACAACCCTTCCCTGACCCCGCGCATCGCCGCTCCTTTCGTTCCTCGGCCGCCGCGCCCCCGCGGGCACGGGCCGCGCGCCAGTATAACGGGCGCGCGGGCTCCTTGGGTGACCGCTCGTCCCCCGCCCGACCCGTCCTCCTTTATCGCAAGACCTCGGGGCGCGACCTGCCTTGCGCGCTCAGGACGCGGGACCGCCCAGGCGGATGCGCTCGAGGAGCGACATGAAGCCGCGATTGCGCCCGGCGATGGCATCCGCGAGCGTATACGTATCGAGCTCGTTCAGGAATTGCCTCTGAGCGGCCGCCAACATGGTTTTCAGGTGACAGATCGGGGTCAGACGGCAGGTGTTGGCCTGCGCATCGAAGCACTCCACGATATCGAAGTTCGCCTCGGTTTGGCGCACGACCTCCCCGATCCCGATCTGCGCCGCCGAGCGCGCGAGCTTCAGCCCACCCCCCTTGCCGCGCGTGGTCGTGACGAAGCCGAGCTGCCCCAGTCGGTGCACGATCTTCACGAGATGGTTGCGCGAGATGCCGTAGAACTCCGCGATGTCGCTGATGGTCGCGGGCCCCTCCCCCTCCTTCATGCTCAGGTACATCAAAATCCGCAGGGCATAGTCGCTATAGCGGGTCAATTGCATACGCCCCCCGTATCCGCGCGCCGCGAGGGCGGCGCGGCGCCGCAGCGTCAAACCGGCATGGAATGATATTTGACAAAACAAAGTTTCCTGTAATAGTGTACCGGCACACCCGCCACGCGCTGTTCGGGGCCCACGGCCCCGGCGGGTTGTGCCACTGAAGATGTATTTAGTATACATCTTTTCATACGAGAGCAACGAGGAGCGACATGTCGCAGGCATTGTTTGAAAAAATAGGCGGCGAGCCGGCGGTCAATGCGGCCGTGGACATCTTCTACCGCAAGGTCCTGGCCGATGACCGGGTCAACGGCTTCTTCGATGACGTCGACATGGACAGGCAGGCCGCCAAACAGAAGGCCTTTCTGACCATGGCCTTCGGCGGCCCCAACCACTACACGGGCGCGGACATGCGTCGCGGACACGCCCATCTCGTCGCGCGCGGTCTGAACGACCGCCATTTCGACATCATCGTCGAGCATCTGGCCGCCACGCTGCGCGAACTCAACGTGGCAGAGGCCAGCATCGACCAGGTGGCGGCCATCTGCGAGTCCACCCGCAAGGACGTCCTCGGTCGTTAGGCGCCCTGGAGACCCCATGCCCGAGATACTGTTGGACGGCAAGGGCTACGCCCTCGCAGACGGCGAAACGGTCCTCGACGCCCTGACCCGGGGCGGCGCGGCCGTCCCGTCCTCGTGCCGCAGCGGCGTCTGCCAGACCTGTCTCATGCGCGCCGTGGAAGGTTCGATCCCAGCGGAATCCCAAAAGGGATTGAAAGGTACCCTGCAAGCCCGCGGATATTTCCTGGCGTGCCAGTGCATGCCCGGGGGAACGTTGCGCGTCGAGCGTCCCGGGGCCGAGGCGGGACGACTTTCGGCGACTGTGCGCGCGATCACGCCGCTCAATCGCGACATCGTCTCGGTCGCCCTTGAGTGCTCGGACATGGGGGACTACCGGGCCGGCCAATTCATCAACGTCTTCAAAGACGGCACCGTGAGCCGCAGCTACTCGCTCGCAAGCGCCCCCGGCATCGATCCACACCTCACGCTGCACGTGCGCAAGGTGGCGGAAGGTCGCGTAAGCGGGTGGATTCACGAAACGCTGCGGGTGGGCGACACAGTCGCCATAAGCCAGCCGCTCGGCGAGTGCTTCTATCTGCCGTCCGACCCCGAACAGCCCCTCCTGCTCCTCGGTACGGGGTCGGGCCTGGCGCCGCTCTATGGCATCATCCGCGATGCCCTGCGTCATGGGCACCGTGGCCCCATCCACCTCTACCACGGGAGCCGCCACAAAGACGGGCTCTACTTGACCGACGAACTCCACGCGCTCGCCCGCGAGCACGCGAGCGTCCAATATCACCCTTGCGTCTCGCGCGAGGAACCGTCCGGAGACCTCAGGCGGGGCCGCGTGGTGGACCTCGCCCTGGGCGATCTCACGGCCCTTGCGGGCTGGCGCGTGTTCCTCTGCGGACACCCCGACATGGTTCAGTCGGCCAGGAAACGCCTATACCTGGCGGGCGCGTCGCTGAAGGACATGTACGCCGACGCCTTCATCCGGAGCGCGGCCTGACGCGATACCCAAGCTCGCGCGCACCCGCGGACCGGGCCCTCCCTCAACGCCGGCCGACCACACCCAGCAGGCGATAGACGAGAAGGCCCACCACCGCCACCACGGCGAGCTCCGCGCCCAGTCGCAGGACATCGATGCTCCGGGCCACCGGAAACACGGGTGGCGGGGGCGCCCACACGAACCCGTAGACGAGCGGCGCGTGCATCTGAAACCCCTCGAAATTCGTCCACACGTCGCTCCACGGGGGGTAGAGGCAGAGGCCCGCCACGATGAAGAT
>JAKAXT010000131.1:0-3177 GCA_021816425.1 Pseudomonadota bacterium
ATCTCTCGTGCGGGGCTTGGATCGAGGGCGAAAGTTACCGCATAGTCCGAGATTATTCCAACATCCCACCCAGGTTGCTAGATCCAGGTCATGCGGTGACCACAACCCGAATTTCCGTCCGTGGTGATAACTCCAGAAGCCCTCATGTCGGAGGCCAAAGGAGAATCACAGGAAGCGCATGAGGTGGTTTGCGTGGGCGGCCCTGATCACCCCGCGCTCGCCCTAGCCTCCCGGCTGGGCGTGGTGAATTTTGTGAACGGCAGCACCCAACCAACAAAGATCCCCGCGGCGCTGGTCGCGCAGGTGCTGGCGGCGGCGCACACACGGGCGTGTAATCTTGCTTCGTGGAGGGGCGTCTCCCGTGGGTTCGCGCTCGTATAATTTCGTCCTGTCCGGCAAGCGTACCGCGGCGATTTGCGACGATCTGGTCGCGGCCGGCATTCCGCGTGCAAAAATTGTTTCGCAGTACATGGGGGTCGTCCACCGTCGAACGCCCGCGGCTGACGGCGCGGTGATCATCGACGCGACCACGCGCCAGGCGTTCGGGATGGCGGTAGCGGCCAGCACGGGTGGGGTGGCCCGCTGATATGGGTGGGCGGCAAGCAGTTCACGGCCGGCGGGCAAGTGATGTCTATGACCCTGGCGCAAGCGCTCGCCCCCTACGATCCCCAAAAAGTTGTGGGATTCGTACAACCCGGGCGTTACCGTCGGCGTGAGCAAACGCCTGGCGCGTAGCGTCAGTGCCCAGGTGTCCTACAACCTGGAGCGTGAGGGCGGCGGGTACGGCGCGCCATTCGCGGGCAGCCCCATGGCCGTTGCCCCCGAGACGGCCGTCACCAAAACGACCGAGATCAGTCTCCGTGGCCGCTTCGCGCGCGTTGGCCGTTACGACCCGGCCGCTGCTGGCCCTTGGCCGTCACAAGGCCGACTGATAGCTGCCACGGCGCGGCCTTTGCGGACGGGGAGGGCGCCTGCACGCCATCGCGACGGACCCCACGAATCGTCCATATCTCTTTGCTCGATAAGGAGATTGTCTCACGTTGGTGGGGATGGTTTGGCGTCTAGCATGAATCCTGCAAGGCCATGGTCATAAAGCCGGTCACCGTGAACCGGCGCTAGGGCGTGGGGGCTTATGGTCGCGAAGGGCGGGGACCCGCGGACGGGCGCGCGGGGTACGGGTTTTACTTTGATCGAGGCAATGGTCGTGATCGCCATCATCAGTGTCCTGGCGGCGATCGCCATCCCGGTGTACGAGCGTTACACCGCGGTCGCCAGGGCCCAGGATGTTGCCGAGGATTTCCATGCGGCGATCAGCGCGGTGACCGATGCCATATCGGGCGCGCAGGCCGGACAGGCCACCCTCATTGCCCTTGACAACACGCAGGGGGTAGCGGCGGCCACTCAAGCCTCGGGGTCCGAGGCCCCCGCCTTCAGTGATCGCTTGCCAGATCCCGTGGCCTTTGCCACGACCGGCGGGGCCTCCCCCGTAAATTTTGCCTATATCGGGTCGAGCGGCACCACGTTTACCGCGCCCACCTATTGCGGAGAAGTGGATATCGTGGGCGAGGGACCCAAGGCGCCGGCCACGGCCACGGGCGCCTGGATCAACCCCGGCATTACGCGCTCGGTGTATCTCAGTGTCGGCGTGGGCCGTGCCTGCGGGAACGATGCGACCTTGGGTCAGGACATCATCAATGCGATCGTCGCCAACGGGTCGAGCGCGCCCCTTCCCATGACCGACAGCACCGGGCATACGGTGAGTGCCTGCCTGTCGGGGGTGGCGACCTGTTATGCCGAGGTGGGCTCCAACGGGTCCATTACGCCCTAGACGCCGCGCGCTTAGTAGCGCGTGGCCGTGTCGCCCGATGCGTGGCCGACGTGCCCGTGGGCGTGCATCCCATACTCCCAGCGAATGGACGATGTCGGCGCACTCAGATTCTAGGGCCGCCGTCGGCCCGTGATGCAACTGCGATTAGCGAATCCTCCTTGATCCCGATCTGTGCCAGCGTCAGAAACCGCGAGAACGGGGGGTTTGGGCGACGGACAACATTGTAAGAAGGTCGATGCCCCGGAAATTTCCGGATGGTACGAGGTGTGCGTAATTCGTAGTATGGCGGCCTTGCGGGCCGATCCGTGCGCGCGCAATCCGGTGGTATAATGGGGAAAGTGTCGTCATGGGCGCGAACATGCTGGATACCTATACGCTCGTCAAGCGTCTGACCCAGGCTGGCGTTCCCGAGGCGCAGGCCGAGGCCCATATGTCGGTGTTCCTGGACATGTCCGAGCGGGGGTTTGCGACCAAGGGCGACATCGCGGCGCTTGGCAAACGAATTGATGATCTCGCATCCCATATCGCAGACATGGAGGTACGCCTTTCCGGAATGGATGTGCGCCTTTCCGGAATGGAGGTACGCCTTTCTGGAATGGAGATGCGTCTGATGGTTCGGCTGGGCGGGCTCATCGTGGCGCTGATGTCCGTGGGTTTTGGGGTCTTGGAGTTCACGCTCGCGCATTGATCCGGCCGGTAAGACCGAGCGCATGCTCGGCGAGATCGGTGAGGCGGCCATCGGATGCGTGCCTTTATCCCCCCAATCCTTCGGTTCGAACATTCGCTTCCCCGTTACCTCTTCAGCGCGGCCTTCAGAGCTGATACCGTTGTCCAAAGCCCGGACATGACCTTCTGATGAAGCGGACGATGTCAGTCGAAGCCCTCGAGGCCGAGGTGGCACGCCTCACGGGCCTCCTGGAGGCGCACGGAATCGAGTGGCGTCTGCCGTCGCGTGATGTCCGCGAGATCGGCATGGCGAGCGGCGCACGCGAGAAGGTGGCGCTTTTCCGGGGGCTTTTCCATGCGCGCAGCGACGCCTATGCGCTTCGTTGGGAAAGCGCCGCGAGCGGCCGCTCGGGCTATGCGCCGGCGTGTGCCAACGAGTGGCGGGCCGGGATCTGCCGCAAGCCGCAGGTGGCGTGCTCGGCCTGCGACCATCGCGAACTTTTACCACTATCGGATGCCGTCTTTTACCGGCACCTGACCGGGCAATGCACGGTCGGCATCTACCCGCTCTTTACGGACGAGAGTTGCGGTCTCCTGGCGGTCGATTTCGATGAGGCGCAATGGCGCGAGGACGCGCGCGCCTTCGTCTCCGCCTGCAAGGCCATGGACGTGCCGGTATCTTT
>JAKAXT010000131.1:3187-5124 GCA_021816425.1 Pseudomonadota bacterium
TATCGCGTTCCGGGGCCGGCGCGCATGCTTGGATCTTCTTCGAGGGGACGGTACCGGCGCGCGATGCGCGGCGCCTGGGGGTGGCGCTCATCAGCGAGGCCTGTGCCCGTAGCGGCCAACTCAAGCTGAATTCATATGACCGGCTGTTCCCGAATCAGGACACCATGCCCAAGGGTGGCTATGGCAATCTGATTGCGCTCCCCTTGCAGAAGGACCGGCGCGCGCACGGCGCCACGGTGTTCGTGGACGAGTCCCTGCAACCGTATGGCGATCAGTGGGGTTATCTCGCCACGATAAGGCGCATGCGGCCATGCGAGCTCGAGCCCGCCATCCTGCGCGCCACGAACGGCGCCCATCCCCTCGATGTGGCCTTCATCGAGGACACGGAGGGACAGGAGCCCTGGCGACGATCCGGGACCCGCGCGCGTCCCTTGCCTGGGCCCTTGCCGGCCACGCTCACGGTGCGCATCGCCGACCGGCTCTATTTCGAGAAGGCGGAACTCACGCCGGCGCTCACCCAGCGCCTGATCCGCTTGGCGGCCTTCGCCAACCCGGAGTTCTACAAGGCCCAGGCCCTGCGCCTGTCGGTGTGGGATAAGCCGCGCCTCATAGGCTGCGCCGAGAACTTCCCGCGCCATATCGCCTTGCCGCGCGGCTGTCTCGAGGCCGTGCGCGGGCTTTTGCAGGGGCATGGCATCGGCTGCGAACTCCGCGACGAGCGTTTCGCTGGCGAGCCCTTGTCGTGTCGCTTCACGGGCCGCCTGCGGCCCGATCAGGAACAGGCGGCGGCCGCCGTCATGGGCGAGGGCATGGGCGTCCTGTGCGCGGCCACCGCCTTCGGCAAGACCGTGGTGGCGGCCGCGGTGATCGCGCGTCGCGGCGTCAATACCCTGATCCTCGTCCATCGCACCGATCTGCTGCGCCAATGGCATGCGCGCCTGACGGCCTTTCTCGAGATCGATGACGGCGCGATCGGGGTGCGCGGCGGCGGCAAGGACGATCTGCGTGGGATGATCGATGTCGCGGTCTTGCAGTCGCTTGGACGCCGGGAGGCTATAGACCCCGTGGTCGGGCATTACGGCCACGTCATCGTCGATGAGTGTCATCACGTCAGCGCGACCTCTTTCGAGGCGGTGTTAAGGACCGCCCGCGCGCGCTATGTGCTGGGCCTTACCGCCACCCCGATCCGGCGCGACGGTCGCCAGCCCGTGATCTTCCTGCAGTGCGGCCCGATCCGGCATCGGGCCACGAAAGCCTCCGATACCCCGGCCGATTGCGAGGTCATTCCGCAGGTCTCCGAGGTGCGCGGCCCGCTCTCGCCGGAGACCGGCATCCAAGAGGTGTTTCGTCTCTTGGCGCACGACCGCGAACGGGGCACGGCGATCGCGATCGCAGTCGAGCGCGCCTTTGCGGCCGGTCGCAAGACCCTCGTCCTCACCGAGCGTTCGGACCACTTGGAGATCCTGGCCGAGGCCTTGCGGGCGCGCGTGGCGCCGCTCTTTGTGCTGCATGGGCGGATGTCACGCAAGGCGCGCGCCGCCACGCTTGCCGCGCTTGAGGCGTTGCCGGCCGATGCCGCGCGCGTCGTGCTCGCCACCGGGCGTCTCGTGGGCGAGGGCTTCGATCACCCGCCGCTCGATACCCTGGTGCTGGCCATGCCGGTGTCGTGGCGCGGGACCCTGCAGCAGTACGCGGGGCGTTTGCACAGGGCGCATCCGGCGAAGACGCGTATCCAGATCGTGGACTTCGTCGATACCGGCCATCCGGCCCTCGACCGCATGTGGGCCAAGCGGCGGCGGGGATATCGGGCCATGGGCTACCGGCTGCGCGAGCCGTCGGCGGATGCCCATTACGATCTCGAAGGGTGAGGTAATCGCCGGGTCGGGGCCCGCAGCCCGAGTGCCGCATGGGTAGTTTCGAGGGGCTTGAGTGGCAGG
>JAKAXT010000027.1 GCA_021816425.1 Pseudomonadota bacterium
AGGTATTGCCCGTAACCGTTCTTATCCAGGGGGCGGGCGAGCGCCTCGAGCTGGGCGCTGCCAATGTACTTCATGCGGTAAGCGATCTCCTCGGGGCAGGCCACCTTGAGCCCCTGGCGACGCTCGATGGTGGCGATGAAATGTCCCGCCTCGAGCAGGGACTCGTGCGTACCGGTATCGAGCCACGCCATGCCACGGCCCATTACCATGACCTCCAGTTGATTCTGGTTAAGGTATCGCTTATTGACGTCCGTGATCTCCAATTCGCCTCTGGGTGACGGCATGAGTTCGCGGGCGATGTCTGTGACGCGATTGTCATAGAAGTAGAGCCCTGTTATGGCATAGCTCGACTTCGGATGGCGGGGCTTCTCTTCCAGAGACACGACCTTTCTGTCCGGACCGAACTCCACGACACCGTACCTCTCGGGATCGTGGACCGGGTAGGCCAGGATGGTCGCGCCCTCGGCGTGCTTCGCCGACGCCTGGAGGCTGTGGGCGAGATCATGCCCATAGAAGATGTTATCCCCGAGGATCAGCGCGCAGGGATCTTGCCCTATGAAATCCGCGCCGATGATGAAGGCCTCGGCGATGCCCTTGGGCTCCGCTTGCGTCGCATACTGAATACTAAGACCCCACTGCGACCCGTCTCCCAATAATTGCGAGAAGCGCGGCGTGTCCTGGGGGGTCGAGATCACCAGGATCTCACGGATCCCGGCCAGCATGAGCGTCGACAAGGGATAATAGATCATGGGCTTGTCGTAGACCGGCAGGAGCTGCTTCGAAATCGCCTGGGTCACGGGATAGAGCCGCGTGCCGGACCCTCCGGCCAGGATGATGCCCTTCATGGACGCACCCCGATGGCTTGCCGGCCCGATTCGTACTGCCGGTCGATCCATTGGCGATAGGCGCCCGTCTGCACGGCCTTAAGCCATGGGCCCTGATCGAGATACCACTGTACGGTTGCGCGCAGCCCCTCCTCGAAACTCATGCGCGGCCGCCAGCCGAGCTCCTTGCGGATCTTCGTGGCATCGATGGCGTAGCGCCGGTCATGTCCCGGCCTGTCCTTGACGAAGGTGATGAGCGAGGCGCGCTTGCCGGAATCGGGGCGCGGCCGCAGCTCGTCCAGAATGGTGCACAGGGTACGGACGACCTCGAGATTGGTCTTCTCGCTGTCGCCCCCGATATTATAGGTCTCGCCGGGGCGCCCCCGGGCCAACACGGTTCGTATCGCCTCGCAGTGATCCCCCACATGGAGCCAGTCGCGCACATTGGCGCCGTCCCCATACACGGGTAAAGGCTTACCCTCCAGGGCGTTCAGGCACATCAAGGGGATGAGCTTTTCGGGGAACTGATAGGGCCCGTAATTGTTCGAGCAATTGGTGGTCAGGACCGGCAGGCCGTAGGTGTGGTAATAGGCGCGCGCCAGATGATCGGAAGCCGCCTTGGAGGCCGCATAGGGGCTATTGGGGGCATAGGGCGTGGTTTCAGTGAAGGGTGCGTCTCGAGGCCCCAAGGACCCGTAGACCTCGTCGGTCGAGACATGCAGGAAGCGGAACCGCTCCTGCTCCGATCCCGCAAGCTCCGACCAATACGCGCGCGCCGCCTCGAGCAGCCGGAAGGTCCCTGTGACGTTCGTGGCGACGAAGTCCTCGGGGCCCAGGATCGACCGGTCCACATGACTCTCGGCGGCGAAGTGCACGATCGCCTCCGGCTTATGCCGCCGCAGGAGTTCGCCGACAAGTGCACCGTCTCCGATATCCCCCTGTACGAACACGTGTCGGGGATCGCCCGATACGCTCTCCAGGTTCTGGATGTTGCCGGCGTACGTGAGCTTATCGAGATTAACCGCGGCGCGATCCGTCTCGGAAAGCCACTCAAGTACGAAATTCGATCCGATGAATCCGGCCCCGCCGGTCACAAGGATGGTCTTCATGCGTCCTAATCCGGCCTCTCGTCTTAGCCACAGAGCCGGTTGGAGCCTGGCTCGTGAGATTTCCTTTTCGGGCGTCCGCGCGTGCCTCTTGTCGGCGCACACGGCAATGCCCTCGTATTCTATACCGAAGAACGCGGCCGCCACGAGGGGCAAGGCCGCTCTTCATCGACCTGAGACCTCAGGCTGTTTTGCGGAAGCCGCCAAGACGGAGCGACAGTCCCGCGGGATCCGCTTGGGGGCCTTGCGCGGCGAACGCGGTGCGGTCGCGCCTCTTAGCACCCGAATATTACCGAGCGCTGTATGAGACATATTGAACGCGCTTTCGGTTACCTTTACCGGAAGGTCGCCACGCCCTTTCCGCCCGGGAGCCAGGCGTATTGGGCGGCGGAGCGGCCCTGGTAGTACGGGAAACCGGTCTTGGGATCCCCAAAGCGCACCCGCGAGCTCAGAATGCCGTTATAGGCAAGCACCGCCTCGACGATCTCGACCGGAACGCCGAAGTCGCGCGCCGCCAGATCCACACCGGCGGCCGAGGTGTTGCCGTTCAGATAGCCCTTCAGGGCCTCGATGGGACAGAGGAGTTCGGCGGCGAGGGCGCGCTGGTACTTCTGGCGCCACGTCATGAGTTCGGTGCTTGTAAGCCAGGCGCCGCGCGCCGCCTCGGGCAAGAGGAAGTCCGCGAAGAGCCTTGCCCACTCGAAGCGCCGGGTGGGCCCGTCCCCCTCGCGCGCCAGCAAGCGATACTCCCCGGGGAGGGCCGGGATGCCGACCGCCGCGCGGGCGTGGGCGCCAAGGGAGAAGCCCTCCGCCGCCTTCTTCGTGATCCCGAGGAGCTCATACAAGACCCGGTCTTCGAAGACTCCGTCCATCACGCCTATCGCCGCCCGGATCTCGCGGGCGATGGCGGCCGCCTGAGACCAGGAAGCGCCCTGCGGGGTTGTCTTCCGCCCCGAGGACCGGGGATCCGTGGGCCGTCCTGTCACCCCCGGGGTACCGGTCAGGGCCTCGAGCGGCGCGAAGGCGAGCCCCGCGGCCTTGCCGTAGGCCGGCAGAAGCTCAGAGACCGCCTGACCCATGGCGTCCTTGAGGGCCAAGGCCTTCTCCATGAGGCCGTTCGGGCACTGGCCGAGCGGAAAGCCCAACTCCGCTTCGAAGCGGCGCCATTGGGCGCGCTTTACGCTTTCGCGATCCTCGCAAAGGCCCTCCCAGAGCCTGCGCAGCGCGCAGTCGCGGTAGCGGCGGGTGCGCACCTTGAGCCGCCACACGGTCGCGGCCAAAAAATCCTCCGCCCCCTCCGTGAAATCCTTCAAGGGCACCGACGCGGGTCCCCCGGTCCCCTTGAGATAATGCACCACCTTGCGCTTGCGCTCCTGAGTCCTCGCCGCGACCGCCCAGACGTGCATCGCCTCCCCGTCCGAGGCCCATAGGATATGCGGCCATACGAAGCCGTAACCCGCCGCCTCCATCTCATGGGCCTTGCGCCAGTCGAGACCTACGGGGGTCCCGGGGGCGAGCAGCGGCTCCCAGTGGAGCCGCCACCAGTGCGCGGCAAGCCAGAGGGCCAAGGGGTAGGCCGATACCAGCACCGATTCGTGGACCGTATCCGACCAGACGTTGCGGTTCACCGTGAGATTGTCGGGCCCCGCATGAAGGCTTAGGCGCGCGGCCGTGTGTGCGATCTCGGTCCCATCGCGGCGCGCCATGGGCACCCACTCGAGCGTAAAGCGCAAGGCGCCGAGTTTACGCACGGGGCCGCCCTCCGGGACCTGCGCCTGGTCGGGGCTTGCCGAGAACGAAAGCCCATACCCCTCGAGCCCAGACCGGATCCCCTCGAGGAAGGGCCGGCCCCTGCGGGCCCAGACCGTCTCGCGAAGATGCGCGAGCACCCGATGCACAAGCCGTGCGACGAGACGCAGGAGCGGCCTATAAGGGAGGGGCGGCATGCGCCACGCCGCTTGCGTCTCTCTCGCCATACCGCGTCTCCTTAAGTGCGCGAGCGGCCCGGTCAAGACACGCCCCTTTTACGGGGAAAGCCCGCTCGGCTTCGTGCCCACGACACCGGGAGCGCACGTCCTGGCGCCGTGACGCCCATGCATCGGCGCGATCATCCACCGAGTCGATCCGCCCTTCGCAAGGCGATCCTCCGAATATACCGCGATGCTTCATCCGGTCCCGACCCCGGCGAATGCCGGGGCACAGCGCCCAAGCCGCGCCCCTCGAGGTCGCGTTCGCGATGCCGCCCGGCATCGGTCGCAGGCAGCCTTCACGCCAAGGACGATGCTCACGCCACGCCCGTATTCCCCACCATCCCGGATTTTTCCCATGGGAAGATCGACAAATGCCCCCTACCCCGGGATCTTCCGGGGCGACAGCCCTCGCGATTCACGCTTATCGTGGGCTCTTTTTTATAGGAGCCGATCTATGAACCTTTCCAATATCCTGCAGAGATTACTCCTGGTAACCCTGTTCGCGGGTTTCAGCCTGGAGTCCCAGGCGGCGCACACGCCCTGGGCGATAAGCCGCGCCGAGAACGGGCTTTTCCTTGGCATCGGCGAAGACATCTTCCATATCCAAGACAATGGGTCCGGAAGCCCGCCCGCATCCGAGGACGGCGAGCTCCCGGCCTATACCCTGGGCCTTGCGCACCTCGGAGCGCGCGCAGGCGGCCTCTATTGGCGCCTGCGGCTTTCCGGCGCCTTCGGGGCCACCCGCTATCACGGCAACACGGGCTCAGGGCTTCCAGCCCAAGGATCAGCGACGAGCCGCATCGTCTCTTTCGACGGGCGCCTGGGTCTTGGGATCGACGGGCTCTGGCGCGGGGGCCGCGCGGTCGTCTTGATCCCCTATCTTGGCGCGGGCTTTCAGCGGTTGACAGTCGGCGGCGACAGCCCCTGCACCGGCGACGAGACCCTGACCGGGGGACATCTGGGCCTTGGTCTGGACGCGGACTATGCCCTCGACCGGCGCTGGGCCCTGTCCCTGCATGCACTCACGGGCTACACCCTGGGGACGCAGACCACGGCGACCGTGCCCACCTTCTTCGACACCGCCACGGGGACGCTTCAGAACGCGCGCGTCACCGAGGCCCTGGGTGACCGCCCCTATGAGGCGATAGGCGGCGCGATCAGCTACCGCGCCGACCGGCGCCTCGACATCTCCCTGCATGTGCGTCGCGCCCTCTGGTCGGCGACGGGTTCGAGTCCCCTACCGATCCTGGACTCATCCGGCAAGACACTGGGCGCCACCTGCCTCCCATCGAGCCGCAGCACCGACACCTCGATCATGATCGAGGCGTGGACGCTCTTTTGAGGGCCCGCGCCACGGACCCTTCCCTGTCCGCCCCCGGAGACCCCCGGGGCCCTATCACCGGAGACCCGCGATGACCACGCCACTTACCCAGACTTCTCTTCGGATCCACGGCGATGCGGACTTCGCACGCGCCAACACGACCGGCGACACCGCCTCGAAGGCGGTGTCGGCCCCGCGTCCACGGCCGAGCCATGGACCGATCGGGCGCCCAAGAAAAAAACGCATCCCACCCGACCATAGACGCATCGGCGCCCCCCTCCCGCGCTGGAAGACGGGGCGCCGACCCTGTCGCGACGCGCGCATGGGCTACCCGGCCCGGCGCCGCGATGGGGACTGGATGAGCCTGCGCCGCGTCAAAGACCGTCCGCGCCCTCACGTCCCGAGATCGCGCCGCGAGGATGATCCATCGCGCGGCGACCCGAGAGGCGAAGGCTTGGCATCGGATGCGGGAGCGGACGACGGGGGTGCGGACGACGACGCAAGCGCCTCCGGAAGGGGCGGCGCGCAGACCCAAGCCCGGGCTCGCACCCCCCAAGGACTGCGCTCCCCCCGCGTCGGGCCCATGGGCGTTTCGCCCTCATCCCGCGGGCGCCTCCATCGCGGCCTGGGAAAAACCGCGGCCTTGATCCGCCCTGCGCGCGATCGGGGCCATGGGTCGCGGATCGCTCCGGGGAGCGGTCGTCACGGTCGCGGCGCCTGGCGCTTGCGAGCGAAAGAAGGGCGGGGCCGCGCCTCGTTGCGCCGCCCCCCGAAATAGAAGAGTCCACGCGAGGCTCGCATTCTGCCACCGTGACACGCGAACTCATGCTCCCTCAGCAGAGGGATCGGAGAGGGCCATCCTTCACATAGGGAACGTCCCCAACGCATTCCAGACCGCATTCGGGAAGTGGCCCGGGAAGGACCGCGCTCACTCACTTCCGGGTTGATTCAACTTCCGGGCGGGGGCATCAAGGCGCGCGTTCGCGCCGTGGCAACGCGGCCATCGTGGCCTACATCCCTCGTGAAGCGCGGGAGATCAAGCTTCCCGAGAACTGGCCCGATTCGGCAACACGCGTGCGCGAGGATCGCGAACGATGAGCGCGGGCGCTTACGGTGGTGTTGGAGCCGCATTGCCGCGAAGGCCTTCGTGCCCGAGGAGCGTGCCGCTAAGGCGAGAGCGCTACCGGCCCGTAGCGCGCAAGAAGACAAGGCCGAACTTGCCGTGCCCGACTTTTTACCGAAGCGCCCCCGTTTTTTGGAAAAAGGTCTTCCGGTCGCGCCATTCACCCCAAGCCGCACGCGCGCATCTCCGTAATCCCACCCATCTTAGCCTGACGGTGCCGCCCGCCCAACAGTCGGTCGTAGACGCCCCGGAAATCGCGCGCGCACCCATGCCCGTGGGCGCCGCCGCTGCAACGGTCGGATTCCCCTGATCACGGCCGATCAGAGGCCCGCAAAGAAAGTGGGGCAAGCGGCTAGGAGTTCCGGGCCCGGAGAGGCCTCGGCCACATGACGCCCCTCGGAATGCGGCGCGCCACGTAACCCTGCATTTTGCTCAACGATCTCTCTATGCCCTCCAGTCGGCCCTCCTTGTGCGATTGGGCGCGAAGGCGCCGGACTCACACGCCTCATTCGTCCCACGAAGCGGCGTGCGAGGGCCCGGGAATTGACGCGTCTGGTCGCGTTCTGGACGCCCCACAGCCTCTACGAACATATCGAAGTATTGTAGTCTGGCAACGTCTTTCGTGCCGCAACTTACCATGTCCGCCGGAACGATGATCGCATGCGCATCTTGGGAAATCGTCATGGGCAAGCAATCCGGTCTCGGACCGATCGATCCTACAATACTGGAACTTCCTGAACGCGCGATCCTGAAAGAATTCCAGATGGCCTCAGCAACATCAAGGCCGACCCGGCCAGCACGCCGCTCTGGCAACAGATAGTATCGCGCTATCACCCCTCATTTCTCATCGAATGCGCCCAGGCCATTACATGATCCTGGACGATGGTGAACGGCTGGCTCGTCGATAACATGTTCACTGCTAAGGTGCGTCTGAGAAGTTACTTCCGGCGTTTTATTCGCAGCGCCCAAGCTTTTCTTACGGAAACTCCGCGACGATAATACGATGCCCGAGATTATGAGCCCACCGCTAATCCAGTCATATACAAAAAACGGGGTCTTTAGGAAGATCACACTGAAGACTACCGCGAACAGCGGTATGAAATGGGTGTAGATTTCTCCCCGCGTCGAGCCGATAAGGCTGATGCCCTTGTTCCAAAGCATGTAGGAAGCGATTGAGGGAAAGAGCGCAAGGTAAAGTACACCCAGCAGCATAGGTAGTGTGACCGAGAAACCCGCCGTATCCAGGAGATGCGCGTCCGGCAAGGCGAAAGGGAGCAACATGACCGCCCCAAACAGGGCGGAGTACGTTATAAAGCCGCCCGAGGACATCCGTCGGTCTTTGAGCCGAAGACAGGCGCAATAGATTGCCCAACTCCCCGCCGAAGCAAGCGCCCAGAGGTCCCCGCGGCCGACCGGGACAGTCAGAATCGTTCTGAGATCTCCGTGCGTTAGGAGATACAGAACTCCGAGAGTGCTAAACGCCACACCGCCAATATTCCATGGCGTTATGGTGTCACGAAACATTACCCTGTTTATGACGAGCACGAGGGCCGGCGTGGCTGATAGCAACATTGCCGCATCCACGGCCGTCGTGTACTGCAGACCGACATACAGACAAGTCGGAAACAAGACCGGACCGAAGAGCACAAGCAGGAGGGTGCGTCCAAGCGACTCCCGCAATATCGGTAGTTCTGCAATGACGTTCCTTCGGTAAATCGCGAGCAGCGGAAGCGAGGCCACCAGCCACCGCGCCTCGGCCAGAATCCCTGGCGGAAGATGAAACACCATAACCCGGCCGACCACATAATTGCCGCCCCAAAATGCAGCGGCTAGGACGAGCATAATATAGGCCATTCTTTTCCCTTTGAAATCCATCAAGTCGGATGAGACATTAAGGTGCGGACTTGCTATCCGTACGCAATACGGATGTCGAACTTTTCATCCAAGCCGTCCGCTACCTTCCCTTTTTGAAGCTGAAGTGTACGCCGGTAACCGCCTACTCCATCTAATTCACGTTCTTCGTGCGCGACTCGAAGCCCTCTGTCCTCGACTCGGCTGCCGCAACGAGCAAGGAGGTATCATAATCGCCACTAATGCCTATCACGATCCACGCTTCTGGCTTTGTGATCCTAATTGCCTCAGATAACAAAACGGCTAGTTCTTGCGGCACGACCTGTGCGGACAGGCCCGTGGCCAACACGACATCGTAACCCACAGTATGATCCTGTCGTTCAACGTACCGTCCCGTTTCGAATGGTAAGGAATTGCGTGCCACATCGCCACGCAGTCGCACGCCCTTCAAACGCGCGTTCTGGAACCTCCGGAGAATATACGCCGGTTCGAGACGGCTCTCGGGACCGAAGGCGTCACCGATCCATGATGAGCGTCTCGTCGCGCCTCCCGTGCCCGGGATGCCTGATCGCCTCCCGAAACCGTTCGTACCCCGGGGGACCGCCGACATCGTCGGGAGGTACGGCGCGCGCTCCGCCGATACAGAGCGGATAGGCCCAGCCGGGATCGGCGTCGGGCCGCGGCACGACCGCCACGCGGCAGCGCCACCTGTCACCGAAATCGTAGAGATAGCCGAACTCCCGGAGATCGGGTCCGAGGACCCCCGCGAGGGTCTTGCGGCGCTCGTCTTCCGTCTCCAGCTCCCCGAACATCTCATCGTAAGGCCTGGTGAAGATGCGCTCCCCGAAAGTGAAACTCGGCAGATGGAACCCATCCAACCCAGCGCAACCTGGAAAAAATCGTGCAGCTTGGGCCGCGTGATGGTGGCGGGTACGAGCAGCCGCCGCCAGACGAGCGGCTTGATGTCCCGCAACTCGACGTAGAGTTCGACAATCTTCGGCAGCGCGCGCGGCCTTGGGCATGGCCCGATTTCCCCGGACGAAAACGGCGTCCTAACGCGACCTGGCGCCCTCGTCACCCTCGCTCGCGGCCCGAAACTTGCTTGGCGCAAGCCACGACATCCGGCGGCGGCGCCTCGAGCGCCGCTCGCAACCCGAAGGGACCGGCACAGCGGAGGCGCGATCCGGGTCCGCCCAATTGCCGGTCCGGTGACAGGCCCGGAGGACTAGCATCGTCGCTTTCCTGAGCCCATCTCAAAGGAGCGCCTATGAAAGCGGTCGTTTTTCACGGTATCGGAGACATCCGCCTCGACAACGTCCCGGAACCCCGCATAGAAAAGCCCGACGATGCCATCGTGAAACTCACGAGCAGCGCCATCTGCGGGACCGATCTGCACATGGTGCGCGGCACCCTGAGCGACATGGAGCCCGGCACCATACTCGGCCACGAGGGCGTGGGCATCATCGAGGAGATGGGACCTGGTGTCCGTAACCTGCGCAAGGGCGAGCGCGTCGTCATCCCCTCCACGATAGCCTGCGGCCACTGCTCGTATTGCCGGGCCGGTTATTACGCCCAATGCGACCATGCGAACCCGCACGGCCCGCTTGCCGGCACCGCGTTTTTCGGGGGCCCCAGGAGCTCGGGCCCCTTTCAGGGCCTGCAGGCCGAGTACGCGCGCATCCCCTATGCCCAGGTGGGCCCTGTGATCCTGCCCGACAACATCCCGGACAACCAGGCGATCCTGCTCTCCGACATCTTCCCGACCGGCTACTTCGGCGCCAAGCTCGCCTCCGTGAAGAGCGGTGACATCGTGGCGATCTTCGGCTGCGGGCCCGTGGGCCAGTTTGCGATCGCAAGCTGCAAGCTCCTGAACGCCGGACGGATCTTTGCCATCGACAAGGTCCCCTCGCGCCTCGAAATGGCGCAGCGCCAGGGCGCGGAGGTGATCAATTTCAACGACGAGGATCCGGTCGTGGTGCTGCGCGAGATGACAGGCGGCATCGGGCCCGAGTGCGTGATCGATGCCGTCGGGGTCGATGCCGAAATGGCCTCGACGGGCCCGGCGCATGAGCACGGACGGGACAAGGAAGCCATGCTCGCCAAGGAATTGCAGGAGATCGCCCCGAACGTGCACCCCATCGACGGCAACTGGCACCCGGGCAACGGCCCCTCCCAGGCCCTGCACTGGGCGGTGGAGAGCGTCGCCAAGGGCGGGCGCGTCGCCATCATCGGCGTCTACCCGCCCGCCGATCGCTTCTTCCCCATAGGCCTTGCCATGAACAAGAACCTGCGCATCACCATGGGCAACTGCAATCACAGGGCCTATCTGCCGGAACTGATCCAGCTCGTGCGCACGGGCGCCATCGACCCCTCGGCGGTGCTGACCCAGCAGCGCGAACTGGTCGGGGCCCTGGATGCCTACAAGGCCTTCGACAAGCGCACCGAAGGCTGGATGAAGGTCGGGTTCAAGCTCGCCTCCTAAGCCCGTACCCGCCGGACGCGTGCGCGCCCGTCCCCCGTCTTCACGAATGCTCGGGCGCGCGGAGCCGCGGCCCCTCACGCCCTGACGTCGATCCGGCAGGTCGGGTCGGGCCTGCCTCGTTACGGTCGTTTTGATCCCGATCGCGCCCATCACCCTTCGGCGTCGGCGATGTGGCGCCGACGCCGATCCACCGCGCCCGGGGTCTTGGCCTGCGCGCGCGGCGGATGACACCGAAAACGGACGCCGATCCGCGTAAGTGACATACCGCCATGATTTCCGATGCGGGAGGTCAAAGCGGAGGGGCGAAACAACCCGCAATCAGACGCCCGCCCGGCCCTCGTTACAATCGCGTAAGCCGTCTTGTGCCGGGAAAGTTCGTCGAGTCCTCGCACGACCGCCCCGTGCCCGCCTCGATCCCCCTCAGGGCCCGGATCGCGCGATCCGATCGCGGCGCATGCGCACGATCTCGTCCAGGTACTCGCTCCCCCAGCCCCGCAAGACCTCGAGGACCGGCGCGAGCGTCTGGCCGAAGGCGCTCAGGGCATACTCGACCTTGGGCGGCACCTCCGGAAAGACGGTGCGGATGACGATGCCGTCGCCTTCGAGTTCTCGCAGCTGGCGCGTGAGCATCCTCTGGGTCACAGCCGGCATGAGGCGGGAAAGCTCTCCGAAACGTTTGGTGCCTCCCAACAGATGAAAAAGGATCACGCCCTTCCACTTGCCTCCGATCACCTCGAGACAGGCCTCGACCGGGCAACCAAAATCGCAGTCATAGCGGGTGTAGCGGCTCGGGCGCATGGCCATTCCTCGGTATACATCCTGTAAGTACCCGACAATTCTGTGCGTTCTTACAAATTCGGCGGGCTCCTCCTAGGATAGCGCCAGGCCTATGAGGCCGGCCACTCGCAAATCCTGATGGAGGAATCATGGACGTCATCACTGCCATAAAGTCCCGCCGCGCCGTCAAGCACTTCGACCCGAACCATCGCATCCCGGAACATGACATCGACACGCTTTTTTCACTCGCGCTCCTGTCGCCGACCGCCTTCAATATCCAGCACTGGCGCTTCGTCCTCGTCCAGGATCCCGCACAGCGCGAGGCCATCCGCGCGGTGTCGTGGATGCAGCCGCAGATCACGGACGCCTCACTTTTCATCGTGATCTGCGCCGACCTCAAGGCCTGGCAGAAACGGCCGGAACGTTATTGGCGCACCGCGTCGCCCGAGGCGCGCGAAGGGCTTCTCGCGGCGATCGACACCTACTACCGCGGCCGCGAGACCGTGCAACGCGACGAGGCCATGCGCTCCTGCGGCATCGTAGCCCAGACTCTCATGCTCGCCGCCCAGGGCTTGGGCTATGACTCCTGCCCCATGGATCTCGCCGATTTCGACGAAGCGGGCCGCCTGATCAGGCTCCCGGAGGATCATGTGATCGGGCTTTTTCTTGCCATCGGCAAGGGCGTTCGTGAGCCCCGGCCGCGGGGCGGGGCGCTCGCCCGCGACGAGATCGTGCGGCTAGACCATTTTTGACGGTCCAGAATCTGCCGGCGCGAGGCGCCGGGGCCTGAGGCCTGCCCCCAGGAAGTCCCGGGCGCCGTCGCGCCGCCGGCAATCGGATCCGGACACTGCGGTCGTAAGTGCGGGGACCGGACCCAGGGCCATCGCCTCCGGCCCGGTGGTTTTGCCACGGCCTCTCCTCCTTCGAGACCGCCATTCATGCGCCGCCGGGGGCGCCTGCCGGGCGTTTCCCGTCCCCGAACGCGCCGGCCCCGGCCGGGGGGCGCGCCCCCGCGGCGGTGGTCACCTCAAGCCCGGTTCCCACAACGAGCCCGACCTGCCCCCCCTGCCCAAGGCCCTCCTGCTGCCCTCGTTCCCGCTTCCGCGCCCAAGCGCACTCGTTTCTTCGGCGAGGCGGCTACCCCCATGCCGGCAGGGCGATGGAGTTGTGGCGCGAACGTCGTGCGATCCGGAATCGGAGATGATGCCGAAGTCGATGTCGCCCGGGTCCCCCACGGGTTATTCCGTTCGGGTCACGGGGCGTATGATCCTCGCGCAGGCTCAACTTCCGCCCTTGGGCCCGCATGCTCTCCAGGTCCCGGCCTTCGGCGGTGGACCGTATCGGGGCGCCGGACCCGACCTTCCGTCCCGCGCGCCCAACCGTTCAGCCGCCTCTGAGGCCGAGGGATGCCGCAGGCTTGAAAGCCCTCGGAACCGACCCCATGAGGGATGGTCAGAGGCAATGACGATCTGAGAGGAGGGATTCTGCCTATGAAAGGGAAATATCGAATCGCGATTTCGACCCTCGGTGTCGCATCGGTCGTGGCCGCCGCGCTGGCGCTACTTCCGGCTCACCAGGGATCAACGAGTTCGCCTACGGTGGCAGGCCCGATCGCGGGCGCGCCATTGCAGCAGGTACGCATGTACCGTGTCCCCGGCGGGGGCCTGATACGGACCGAGACCATACGTTGGCAGGGGCCAAACAGCCTGACGGTCGTCACCTGGTCTGGCAACGCGAACATGGGGAGTGCCGTCCCGCCCTGGGTCGGCGCGGAACTGAAGGCGATGGTGGCCCAGCAGCAGCTGCTCGCCACGGCCATGCAGCAGATGATGACGGGCGGCGCCCTATCCGGTCCGCTTGCGACGCCTTTTGGGGTGTTCCCCGGACCCCAGATCCGCGTCGAATGGCCGAAGAAGGCGACGGTCCCCGCCCCGCGGCGGGTGCCGACAGAGGCCCTGCAAGCGCCGACCCGCCACACAGTCGACCTCTAACCCCCTCGCACCCGCCCTCGGGCGGGTGCCTCTCGTCGCTCGTCCGGGCGCGCGAGCCCCGGGGGACGGCCCCGCAAGGCGCCGGGGGCCCTCGCGAGCGGACCCAGACCGGACCCCATCGGGCTCACCGTCGAGGCGCCGAGGTCCTTCTGCAGACCCCGGCCACGCCCCACCGGATCGACGACGCGCCAACCCCCGACCGGGACCGCCCGGCCCCTGCCGCATGAGGCCACCTTAAAGGGTCGCTGCGCCCAGCCCCGACCGGGCGGGCCCGGATCAAGCCGCATCGCCATCCCTTCCCGCTTGCCCGGGACCCAATGGGCGCCGACACGGCCCCCGGCCCGACTTTCGGCTATCATGAAGCGGCCCCATGAGGACATGAGTGACCACACCATGAGCCACCGCCCGACCGCCGAGACCGCCGCGCCCAATGACGCGATCTTTCCCGCCACCAGCATGCCGGACCCGGATTGGTGGCGCGCGCTCTGGCCCGACCCTGATGCCGTGGTGCAAGCCTTGGGGGTGGGCGCGGGGATGCGGGTCCTCGATCTTGCCTGCGGCGACGGCTACTTCACGGCGGCGCTCGCGCGCTGCGTGGGGCGAGGACAGGTCCTCGGCCTCGATCTCAACGCGGAGCTGCTTGCCGCCGCCGAGGCGGCCTGCGCGGGCCTTCCCTGCCAATGGCACCAAGCCGATGCCATGGCCATCGACCGCCTGGGGCTTGGATCGTTCGATGTCGTGCTCATGGCCAACACCTTCCACGGCGTCCCGGACAAGGGGGCGCTTTCGCGCGCGGTGGCTGCGGTGCTTGCGCCGGCCGGCCGTTTCGTGATCGTCAACTGGTACCCGGCGCCGCGCGAGGAGACGCCGGTCCTGGGCAAGCCACGGGGACCACGGGCCGATCTGCGCCTCTCCCCGGAGGCGACCGCCGAGATCGTCCGCTCGGCGGCTCTCGAACCCCACTGCCTGGTCCCCCTTCCGCCCTATCATTACGGCCTAGCGCTGCGCAAACCATCCGCGCTCGATACCGACACCGCGTAGCGACCCGCGCACGGATCGCGAAACCGGGCGCGGCCCTTGCGACCGCCGGCATCGTGCCCCCAAACCCGCCGGAGCGGGCGCCTTCCGCGCCGCCGGCCCAAGAGCGGTAGGGCGCGCTCTCCGTCCGGCAAAAGGCGCCTTGGCGGCCACTTGTGGGGTATCGCACCGCGGGCGCGGCCTTTCCGTCCCGATGACGGGTCCCCGCCAAAGCGCGGGCCGCCTCGCCCTCGGTAGTCGTTTCCATGACCGTAAACGGTCCGTGCGCTACCGGGCCATGTATGGCGCGACTGTCGCCCCGCCCCCGGCCAACGGTCCCGGTCGGCTGATGGCGGGCGCCGCGATGCGCGGCCCGACACGGCGCGTCTTTTTCGCCTCCCGACCCCGGCGTCTGGGACCATGACCGCCGTTGCGAAATGCCTTACCATGGCGGCGCCAGAGCGGCCGGCGCCCTGGAGGCGGACTTTGCTGCGCGCAGGCGCCAGCCGCCTTGCGTGGACGAAGCCCGTCCATGGGCTTTGATGCGGCTGCCGTCCAGATAAAGGAGAGAACCACGTGCCCGAGCTGCAGATCCCGCTTGCAGGGTTCGGCCCCGAACCCAGGCCCTTGCCGAAGGGCCACAAGGCGTTCGAACGGCTGGTCGGGAAGATCGAGGAGGCGCGCCGCGCGCTCGACGCCTGGGCGGCTTTGCTCACGCCCTATCAGGCGCAATACACCCGCGATCTCGTCCCCCTCCACGCCGCGGCCCGCGCGCTTCGGGTTCGCTTCCTCGGCCGCCTCGACCGCGCCATGCTCGAGAAGGGGCTCACCCGCACCGAGCGGCGCGACGTGGCCGTCGCGATCGCGGAGATGGCAGCCGCCCTGCTCGCGGAGGGCGATGACGAGGAACTGCGCGCGCTCTACCAGCGCTACGCCGAGGAAGACTACGAAGACCGCGTATCGCGGGTGCAGGCCGCCTTCGAAGAAGGGTATGGCAAGGATCCGGGGCGCGACCCGCTCGAGGCGATGTTCGGGCAGGACGCCCACGAATCGGCAGGCACGGAGGGGGAGGACGGGCGGCCCAGCAAGGCCCACCGCAAGGCCGCGAGCGAGCAGGCACGCATCCGCCAATCCATCCGCACACTCTATCGCAAGCTCGCAAGCGCCCTCCACCCGGACCGGGAGGCCGATCCAGCCCGGCGCGACCACAAGACTGCGCTCATGCAAAAGGCCAATCGGGCCTACGCCAACGACGAACTCCTGCCCCTGCTCGAGCTGCGCCGCGAACTCGACCCCGCGCAAGGCGCATGGGTGGGCGAGGACGAGGAGGCCGTCAAGCTCTATACCCAGGCGCTCAAGCGCGAATGCGCGGCTTTGGAGGCAGAGGTCCGGCGGACGGAGGAGGATTTCCGGATGCGCTTTGGGGTCGATCCCCTGGCGCCACTGACCCCGGGGAACGCCCTGCGTCTGTTGGCCGCGGAGATCAAGGAGGCGCGGGCCCTGGCCGCCGATCTCAAGGAGGAACTTGCCTGTCTGGAAGATGGTGCCTACCTGAAGCGCTGGCTGCGCGCCGTGCGCGACGAGAGTTTCTAGGGCGCGAGAGGCCGGGACCCAAACCGCCCCCGCGCGGGCTTAGCCCGGCCGACCCTCCGGCGGCCGCCCCGGGCCCGCCGGCACGTCCTGATCGTAAAGATGCACGTGGATCGATGCGCCATCGCGCACCCGCGCCTTGGCCACGTACATGGCGCGGTCCGCCTGGTCGAGCAGATGCTCCATGTCTTCGGTGTCCGCCGGGAAAAAGGAGACCCCGAGACTTACGTGGACCGGCACCTCCCGGCCGTCCGCCCGAAATGGCGTCGCAAGCCTGCTCTTCAACTGGGCGACGATGGGCAATAGTTCCTCCTTGTTGCGCAGCCCCTCGATCAGGAGCACGAACTCATCGCCGCCTATGCGTGCCACGCAGTCGGTGCCGCGCAACGCCCCCTCCAGTCTTTGCGCAAGCGCCTTCAAGACCACGTCGCCCGCGGCGTGGCCGTAATGATCGTTGATGCCCTTGAAGTCATCGACGTCCAGGAAACCGACGGCGAGAAGCCGCATATCGCGGCGCGCGCGCACCATCATCCGCTTCACGACAGGATAGAGACCCTTGCGGTTCAAAAGGCCCGTGAGCGGATCGTGGGTGACGAGATCCTCCAATAGCTCCGCCCGGCGCACGGCCTCGGCCTCCCAGCGCAGGGCAAGCGTCTGGACCTGGCGGTAGGCAAAGCCGCTGAAGACGAGCGCCGCGACCAGGAAGACCAGGGGGATCTCGACCTGCCTGCGCCACCACTGCGCGAGCCATAGGTCGCGCGGGACATCGGCAAAGGCGACGAGCGGGTAGCCCGGGACGCGCGCGAAGACCCCATAGCGATATTTCCGGTCGGCGGTCACCCAGCCGCTGAACACCCCCCGCGCGGCACGCGGATGGCGCTTCAAGGTCCGCGCGAGGATGCCGCCCTGCGGCCGGGCGAGCAAGGCTGTGACGTTGCCCTGCGGGATCGGCGCGCGCCCCTCGAGATAGTAATCGTCGCGCATGATGCCGACCGCAAGCCCCGTCGACAGGGGTAATTGCGCGAACAGGGCCTCGAAATTGCGGAAGCGGATCGGCGTCGTGACCAAAAAGCGCGCTCCTGATGCCCGATCCACGACGGTATCGCTGAAGCCGATCACCCAATGGCCGACGAGGGGCCCATGCAGGGGCCTATGGAGATGAAGACCGGGACGCCGGAGGGCGCGGCGCACGCCCGCCCAGACGCGCGGCATCGTGCTGAGATCCGGCAGCGGCCGCCCCTCCGGTACCGCCGTCGACGCCACCACCTGGCCGTCTGGCGCGATGAGCTCCGCGCTTGCGATCTCGGGCGAAACCCTCTGGTATTCGCGCAGCAAGCGGCGCGCCCGACGTGGATGGCGCAAGGCACCGATCGCCCGGAGGCGTCTTGCAAGGAAACGCAGGCCCGATGCCTCGCGATCGAGGTTCTCACGGGCCGCGGCGGCGATCAGCGTGGTCGTGAACGTAAGCCTGTCGATACCCGACCTCCTGTAGCGCTGCCAGGAATGCCAGGCATAGGTCGTCGAAAAAAGCAGGGTGGCCACGACCGCGAACCAATAGGCGGCCATCAAGGCATAGCGATGAGGCCCTGCCGTGAAACGCTGTCGCCATCCCGTCCGCGGCGCAGGCGAGACCCCCGCGGGACCATGCGCTCTCCTCATACCCCCCCACAGTCACTTATGATCGGCGAAGCCCCCGCCTCACCCGACTGCTTATTGATGGGTGCAATAACCGCACCAGCCTCGTGTGAGCATAGACCAGGAAGCGGGACCCCGGCGTATCGCCAAAGGAGGAGCGCTCCGGCGTAACGCGTTCATTGCAAGCGGGAAGGGCGCCTATCCTTCGATCCCGCGACCACGGCCGCCCCCGTACCCGGGGCACGTGCCCGGGCGGCCGACCATGGCTTAGAATAGGACCCTGAAAGAGCGGCTTTAGCCCTCGCCCGATATCCGCACAAGGAGGTCATCCCTGGCAACCGACGACTCGCAAGCCCACGCGGGCGTAAACAGGGTGGCCATCACCCTCGCGGTCATGGCCAGCATCATCATGAACGTGCTCGACACCACGATCGTGAACGTCGCCCTCCCGCACATGCAGGGGGGGCTGCGCGCCAACGTCGATCAGGTGAGCTGGATATTGACGAGCTATATGCTGGCCATGGTCGTCGTGACCCCCTTGACCGGCCTGCTCGTCGAACGCTTCGGCCAGCGCCACCTCATGCTCGCGAGCGTCGCCGGCTTCGTGTTCACGTCCGCCATGGCCGGCCAATCTCACACCATAGTCGAGATGGTGGTCTGGCGTTTCCTGCAAGGGGCGCTCGGCGCGGCCATGGTGCCCGTGGGCCAGTCGATCCTGATCGCGAGCTACCCGCCCGAACGGCGGGGAATGGCGATGGCCACGCTCGGCATGGGCATCATGCTCGGGCCCATCCTGGGCCCCATCCTCGGCGGCTATCTCACCGACGACGCCTCGTGGCGCTGGTGCTTCTACGTCAACATCCCCTTCGGGCTCATAGCCCTCCTGCTGCTCTTCCGCCACGTCCCGGAGGCCGGGCGCGGCCGGCACCCGCGGCCCATCGACTGGCAGGGTTTCCTCGCCATGGCGGTGGGGCTCGGTTGCACGCAGGCGGTCTTGAGCCTCGGCGATCAAGACGACTGGTTCAGCTCACAGACCATCATGACGCTCACCGTGGTGGCGGGGGCGAGCCTCTTGCTGTTCGTCTGGCGGTCGCTTGCCGTCGACCGCCCGATCGTGAATCTGAGGCTCCTGAAGAACCGCGCGCTTGCCCTCGGGAGCCTCGGCATCGCGCTCTTTGGGCTTGCCCTCTACGGGGTCATGGTCATCCTCCCCTTCTTCCTGCAAGAACACATGGGTTACGAGGCGCAGACCACGGGCCTTGTGATGGCCCCGCAGGGGCTGGGGGCCATGGTCTCCATGGGGCTCGCGGGCCGCCTGCTGAGTCGCGGGATCAACCCGCGCGCGGTGGCCCTCATAGGCATAGCGCTCGGCGGCTTTGGGTCCTACCTCACCCTCTCGTACAACCTCCACATCGGCCCGGCGTGGATCGTGTGGCCCGGCCTGCTGCGCGGCCTCGGGCTCGGATTCATCTCCATCCCGCTTTTCACCATCGCCTTTGCGAGTCTCACGAAAGCGGACACCGCCGAGGGTTCCGGGATCTTCAATCTGATGCGTAACCTGGGGGGCTCGGTGGGCATCGCGCTTGTCACCACCGTCATAAGCGAATACACGCAAGTCGCCTGGAACCAGATGGGGGGGCACATAACCCCCTATGCGCAGGCCCTGGCCACCATCGTCCCGGCGCATACCTGGACGGCGACCACGGCGCCCTTTCTGGCAGAGCTCCTCGCCCACCACGCCGCCATGCGCGGCATACTCGACGCCTTCGTGCTCGTGTTCTGGGGGTTTGTCGCGATGATCCCGCTCGTGCTGCTGATCGGCAACCCGAAGACCGGCGGGACCCAGCCCGTCGTCATGGAATCCTAGATCACGGGGACCTGGGCTTGCGGCGGCGCTTGGGGAATCGAATACAAAAAAAGCCCGCCTACGACACCGCCAGGGGTCGCAACGAAGCCTTTGCCATCGTCCTCTGTCTCCCGCAAAACGGGCGGCAGGAAAAGCACCCGGACGCGGCAGCGCCGCGCCCGGGCCTTCGCACGATTACTTGACGCCCAGGGACTTCAGGGTCGCCTTGTCGGCCGTGCCCGTCACCTTCAGGCCATGCTTCTTCTGATAGGCGCGCAGGGCGCCTTCGGTCCCTTTGCCCATCAGACCGTCGACCTTCAGCTTGGCGCCCGACTTGTCCAAGGCCTTCTGGATCGCCTTGACATGCGGGCTGCCCACGACCTTGTGCGCGGCGGCCTTATGGGCGGCCATCTTCATGCCCGCCGAGGCAGCGCCCGGCATTGCTACGGTAACGCCCAGGAAAAGCGCCGCGGCCCCGAGAAGGCCTTTGCGAACGGATATGTTCATTGTGTCCTCTTTTGCGTTATAGCACGTCGAAAAACCCCCTTCGATCGACAGCCGGACCCGTCCCTCACACTCCCTGGACAGTTTGCGGCCTCGCAGAGGGCGCGGCCAGTATAGATGAGTTCATTTTACAAACACAATGGGTATTGCGGAATCATGGCAGACAATGTGAGACGCGCATTTCCCATACCATATGTGACCCATCTCGATCGCAAACTCGCGCACGCCATGATTTTTCAGCGATTTTGCAAAAAAGGCCCTGCCCGCTTCCGGAATGTTTTGTCCATTGAGAACGCCAGACCTCGCTCGTTCTCTCGAATCGATGAGCCCGCCGCCGGACCAATGGCGCAATTCGGCCGATGTGCCGCAAGCCGTCCGATCCAATCCCACACAAATCCTGAGATTATCCGCGAGGCGCGCCTGACGGGATGGGCCGGCCGAAGAAAAAGGCGCCGCGGCGCGGCCGCGGAGAAAGACGTGGCGACGCCGGAAACTTGCATCGCGCGCCACCCGGACGACGCGGCGCGAAGGCGCGCCCTGCGGAGTCGGGAGGCGGGGGTACGAGGGTCTAAAATCGAGCTCTGAGGGGCTGCCGGAACCGGCCGCTCGACACCACGGTCGCTGCCAGACTTCGACCGGCGCCCTCCCTATCCCGCACGGTTGCCGAGACCCGCGAATTTCGCTCACGAAAACCGCCGACGCCCTCGACTACGAGGCGGACATGACGCCCGCCGTCCGCGTGTTCGATGGGCCCGGATCAGAGCGATAGGCCGTGACGCCCGGGCGCAGCCGCCCGTATGAGTCTGCCGGAAAGATTCCCGAAGGGTATTCGCCAAGAACGTCTGGCGGCGGGCGCTGCGTCCCGGGTCAGATGCTTTTCACGACGCGCAGGATCACCACGGGCACCGGGGCGCCGTGGATGACCGCAATCCCGATATCCTCATCCAGGAGAAGGCTGACGGGGCCTGGCGAGCGACGCAAAGACGCATCCCATCCCCGAAGGAGGCCGACTTCGGCCGCCGCAGATCCCCCGGCCGCTCGCCCCGAGGGGACGCGGCACGGGTTACTTAGCGGCGCTCGCCACCAAACTGCGGTCGGTCTCCGTAATTCCCCCGATCTCCGTAATTCCCCCGATCTCCGTAATTCCCCCGGTCTCCGTAATTCCCCCGGTCTCCGTAATTCCCCCGGTCTCCGTAATTCCCCCGATCGCCGCGCGGGGCGTCCGGCGCCCCGAAGAAAAACGGCGCGTAATAACGCGGCCTGTCACCGTCCTCCCGATCCCGTTCGCGATAGCGTCGCTCCTCGTCATAGCGCCGCCGCTCCTCTTCGTGATCGTCCGCCGGGTAGGGAGCGGCAAGTCCGAAGACCACCCGCCCAAGGACGGCCCGGCCGGGCGCAGAAAGCCCCGCCGAAAGCGGCATCACATCTGTCGGCCAAACGACGTAGCCGGGCCGCGGCGCCGACAGGCGGGCCTCGGCCCCCGTCGAGACCAGCGCCATGAGACCGGCCGCGAACGCGAGCGCCACGCCTTGAAAACGCCCCTGTCCATTCATGGAAAACCTCCTCGCGTGACTGCCAACGGCAGCCCCGTCGCAAATAATGTCATTCGACTTCGCGTTGCCGCGTCCCTCCGTGGAGGTGTAGACCCCGGGCCCTTGGCCGCCAGCCGCCCCAAGACCGGCACGGCCCGCCGCCCGACTTCCCGCTCCTCCTGGCGCCCGCGCCCCGAGGACGGGACCATCCTGGCGCGGATCGGTGATCCTGCGACCCACAGGATAGACCACGGGCGATCCAGCATCCGCGGGCCCGAGCAGGAACGGCACGGACTTCGGGGGGAGCGGATCGGGCCCTCGCCCTAAATATCATAGGCGGTCTCCGCCATAATGGCAGGCATCCGAGGATGGGAGGGGGCAATGAGCGCATTGGCGGTCGTAGTCACGATGGCGCGACCCGTTTCGGCCCGGGGTCGTTCATAGACGGCCGCGAGGTTCCCAGTCCCCCTCCCGGCCGCAGCTTGGACCGGGAACCGAAGCCCCCGGAGCATTCGCCAGGGCGACACCGCCCACGGGCGCGATCTCCCGGCGGGATGCGTCACGAACCGCGGCCCACACCTAGATTCCGCCTCACCGCCGCGCCCTGGGGTCACAGGCGCCACGCGGCCGCTTCATCCGCGGCCACCTCAAAAAGACCAAGACCCCGTCCTTCCGAGGCGCCGCGCCCCGATTCAGAAAATCCCGGGGGCGCCCGCGAAGGCAGAGGGTTTGGGCGCGCGACCATCGCACTTAAATATAATGAAGGGCCCAAGACCGCGCCCGTCCCACCCCGCGGGCGCACGATACCGCCCTTTCGTTTATAATGGCGGGTTCCCGGCCCGTAGGTCGGGCCCGGCGGCCTCGTCCCGCCCACATCGTCACCTTTCATTTCTTTTAAGGATCGCTTGCATGCATACAGGTACTACGCTTACCCAATTCATCATAGAAGAGCAACGCCGGGTAGATCGGAA